>CANJOB010000040.1 GCA_947475655.1 Caulobacterales bacterium
CAGGGTTGTGAGGCACAACCCAACCCTACCGAAGACCGTTGATGACCACCGCTTCGCCGCTCGCTCGCTACAGCGCCTTGTGAGAGGCGCGCTACGCGAGCGGCGAAGCTACCGCCAAGGAGCTACACCACCACCCGGGACACGACCGTGGGCCCCGCGGACAAAACGTAAGAGCAGTCCCAACGGGGTCCGGACCCGACGGTGGGCAGTTACTCCGCCAGCTGACGACGGGCAAAAGGGACGCCGGAGGCGTGTCATTGCGTCCCAATTTGTCCCATGCTAACCCATAAATGGCCCGCCGGGCAGGCAGCGGGCGGGGCAGGGGCGAGCCGAGCGTGTTCATCTCCACCTACGAAAAGCAACTCGACGCCAAGCGGCGCATCGTCGTGCCGCAGGACTTCCGCACCGTCCTCGGCAACGAGGGGTTCGAGGGCGTCTACTGCTTCCCTGCCATCGAGGCCGACTGCCTGGAGGCCGGCGGCCAGGCCCTGTTCGACCGCTACCAGGCCCTGATCGCCGAACTGGCGGTGGGCGACCCGTTGCGGGCGGCGCTGGAGACCAGTGTGTTGGGCGGCATGACGCGGCTCTCCTTCGACTCCGCCGGACGCATCACCCTGCCGGAGGCCTACCGCGAGGCGCACGGCATCACCGACTGGGTGGCTTTGACCGGCCTTGGCGACCGGTTCCAGATCTGGTCGCGCGAGGCGTTCAACGCCCACCGCGCCGCCGAGCGGGCCGCCGCCCGCGAGGCCCTGGCCGTCTACCGCTCGCGCCACCGGGGCGCAGCATGAGCATCCCCCACGCCCCGGTGATGCTGGCCGAGGTCCTGGCCGCCCTGGCGTCCAAGCCGGGCGAGACCATCGTCGACGGCACGTTCGGGGCAGGGGGCTACAGCCGCGCCATACTAGAGACCGGCGCCGGCGTGATCGGCTTCGACCGCGACCCGACCGTGGCCGCCTTCGCCCAGCCGCTGGCCGACGGCGGGCGCTTCAAGCTGGTCACCGACCGCTTCTCGACCCTGGCCGCCCACCTGGGGCCGGCCTCGGTGGACGGGGTGGTGTTCGACCTGGGCGTCTCGTCGATGCAGCTCGACCAGGCCGAACGCGGGTTCTCCTTCATGCGCGACGGCCCGCTGGACATGCGGATGGGCGATACCGGCCGCACCGCCGCCGATATCGTCAACGAATACGAGGGCGGAGATCTGGTCCGCCTGCTGCGGCTCTACGGCGAGGAGCCCAACGCCAGGCGCATGGTCGGTGCCATCACACGGCGGCGCGTGGAGCAGCCGTTCACCCGCACGCTCGACCTGGCCGAGGTGATCGAAAAGAGCGTCGGCGGCCGCAAGGGGGCTAAGACCCATCCCGCCACCCGCGCCTTTCAGGCCCTGCGCATCGCCGTGAACGACGAACTGGGCGAGGTCGAGGCGGGGCTGATCGCCGCGGAGGCGGCCTTGAAACCCAATGGGCGCTTGGTCGTCGTCACATTCCATTCGCTGGAAGACCGTATGGTTAAGGCGTTCTTTACGGAGCGTGGCGGACACCTTCCCTCAGGTTCGCGACACGCGCCGCCCGTGGCCAAGGGAGCGGCGCCCAGTTTTGAGGTCTCAATGCGCAAGGCCGTAACCGCGTCGGAAGCGGAGACCGCCGGCAATCCACGCGCCCGTTCGGCGAAGCTCCGCCTGGGCGTGCGCACAACCGCGCCGGCGTGGGGCGCGCGATGATCGGCGTTTTTCACAAGCGGTTCCGTGGCTTCCGCATCGTCAACATCGTCGGGTTGGGCCTGCTGGTCACCCTGGTGCTCGGGGTCTACCTGGCCAAGACCTTCGCCTGGCGCGAGCGCAACGAGATCGCTGCTGTCGAGCTGCAGATTCGCCAGGAGGCCCTGCGCATCCGCCTGCTGCAGGCCGAGGTCGCGCATCTGGAGCAGCCGCGCCGCATCCAGGCTCTGTCGAGCGGAGCCCTGGGCATGAGCCCGATCCTGGCCAAGCAGGAAATCAGGCCCGCCGACCTGCAGAAATTCGCCCGCCCAAAGCCGGAGCCCGTGATCGCCGCGCCGCCGTCGTCCGCGCCTGAAGCGGATCCGCGGGTGGCCATGCTGGCGGTGCGACCTCAGGCGCTGCAGCCATGACGGCGGTGTTCACCCCGGTCCGCGCGCCCCTGGCCTGGCGCACCCTGGGCGGCTTGATCTGGCGGCTGGAGCACGCCTTCGAGCGCGCCAGAGCCGCCTCCGCCCCGCAGGACAGCCGCCTGCGCATCGCGTTTGTCATGCTGGCCTTCGGCTTCGCCTTCGTTGTCATGGCCATCGGCGCGACCCACCAGGCGCTGTTTTCAGACAACCGCGCCGGGCCGGACGGCGCCGCCGCGCCGCTGGAAGCGCGCGCCGACCTGACCGACCGCAACGGCGCGCTGCTGGCCGCCGACCTGCCGCACTTCGCCCTCTACGTCGACCCGCGTGAGGTGTGGGACGTGCCTGCCACCCGCCAGGCCCTGGCCGCCATCCTGCCCGACGTCGCCGTCAAACGCCTGACAAAGGCCCTGACCGGCCCCAAGCGCGCCTTCCTGATCGGCGGGCTGACGCCGCAGCAGCGCACGAGCATTCATGACCTGGGCCTGCCCGGCCTGTCGTTCGAGGACGACGAGCGGCGGCTGTATCCGCTGGGGAACACCGCCGCCCACCTGATTGGCTTCGCCGACAGCGGCGGGGCGGGCCTGGCGGGGGTGGAGCGCGCCTTCGACAAGGATATACGTTCCGCCGCCGGCCAGGGCGGCGTCGCCCTGTCGATCGACCTGCGCATCCAGGCGGCGCTGGAGGACGAACTGCACAAGGCGGTGGCCGAGTTCACCCCGCGCGGCGCGGTGGGCGTGGTCACCAATATCCGCACCGGCGAGGTGCTGGGCATGACCAGCTGGCCCGACTTCGATCCCAATCAGCCCGGCGCCGCCACCGACGACCAGCGGCTGAACCGCGCGGCCGCTTCGGTGTTCGAGATGGGATCGACCTTCAAGGCCTTCACCGTGGCGGTGGGCCTCGACAGCGGCGTCGCCAACATGAATTCGACCTTCGACGCGCGGGAGCCGTACAAGTTGGGCTACCGCACCATCCATGACTACCACGCGGCCAGGAAGATCCTGACCCTGACCGAGGTGTTTCAGCACTCGTCCAACATCGGCACCGCCAAACTGGCCGAGGGCATCGGCCCGCAGCGCATGTCGCGCTATTTCGCCGGCGTGGGCCTGACCCGCCCCGCCAAGGTGGAACTGCTGGAAAGCGCCACGCCCCTGACCCCTCGCAAGTGGGACGACGACGCGGTCGCCTCGACTTCTTTCGGCCACGGCATCGACGTCTCGCCTCTGGCCCTGTCCGCCGCCTATGGCGCGGTTCTGAACGGCGGCGTCGCCGTGCCCCTGACCGTGCGCAAGGTGGCGCCTGGGACGCAGGTGGAGGGAACGCGGGTGTTCTCGCCGCAGACCTCGGCCCTGATGCTGCAGATCATGCGGGCCAATGTCACCGGCGGCAGCGGCGGCAGCGCCAACGCCCCGGGCCTGTCGGTCGGCGGCAAGACCGGCACCGGCGAGAAATACGATCCGGCCATCCGCGGCTATTCGACCACCAAGCAGGTGTCGTCCTTCGCCGCCGTCTTCCCCACCGAGGGCGGTCCCAACGTCGAGCGCTACTTCGTGCTGATCCTGATGGACGAGCCGCATCCCAGCGCCAAGACCTACGGCTATTCCACCGGTGGCTGGGTCGCCGCCCCTGCCGCGGGCCGGGTGATCGACCGCATCGCCCCCTTGCTCGGCGTCAGGCGCAACCT
Source organism: Caulobacterales bacterium (assembly GCA_947475655.1). GTDB lineage: Bacteria > Pseudomonadota > Alphaproteobacteria > Caulobacterales > Caulobacteraceae > Caulobacter. The sequence continues at coordinate 3,812 of CANJOB010000040.1, forward strand.
GGCGCCCAAGGCGGCCGAGACCGCCGCCGCCGCGCCGGCCAGCGAGGGGCTGTAGGGCATGCGCCTTTCCGCCGTCCTGGCCCGCGCCGCCAACCCCGACCCCGACATCGCCGGCGTCACCGCCGACAGCCGCAAGGTGCAGCCCGGATTCCTGTTCGCCGCCCTGCCGGGCGTGAAGGCCGACGGCGCCGCGTTCGCGGCCAGCGCCGCAGTGAACGGCGCCGCCGCTATCCTGGCCGCGCAGGCCATTGACGGCCTCTCCGCCCCGGTGATCATCGCCGCGGACGTGCGCCGCGCCTACGCCCTGGCGGCGGCCAAATTCCACGCCGCGCAGCCGAAGACCTGCATCGCCGTGACGGGCACCAACGGCAAGACTTCGGTGGCGGTGTTCTGCCGCCAGATTTTCCAGACGCTGGGCAAAAGCGCCGCCAGCCTCGGCACGCTAGGCCTCACCGCCAATGACGAGGCCCTGACCGGCCCCGGCCTGACCACCCCCGACGCCGGCGAACTGGCCGGGATGCTGGCCGACCTGGCCAGGCGCGGCGTTGACTTTCTCGCCCTGGAGGCCTCGTCGCACGGCATCGACCAGCGGCGCCTGGACGGGGTGAGGCTCGCCGCCGCCGGCTTCACCAACCTGAGCCAGGATCACCTCGACTACCACGGCACGATGGAGGCCTACGCGGCCGCCAAGCTGCGCCTCTTCACCGATCTTTTGCCGCGCGGCGGAACGGCGGTGCTGAACGCCGACAGCCCGGCCTATCCGATGTTCGCCGCCGCCGCCGCCACGAACGGCCACACCGTCTTCAGCGTCGGCCAGGCCGGACGCGACCTTCGGCTGGCGCGGCGCGAACCGTCGCCGGAGGGCCAGGCGCTTGAGCTCGACATGGACGGCCGCCGCTACACCTTTCGCCTGCCGCTGGCGGGCGCGTTCCAGGCCGACAACGCCTTGGTCGCCGCGGGCCTGTGCATCGCCGCCGGCGGATCGCCCGACGCCGTGATCGCCGCGCTGGAAACGCTCAAAGGCGCGCCGGGCCGGCTGCAGCACGTCGGCGCCACCGCCAAGGGCGGGGAAGCCTATGTCGACTATGCCCATACGCCCGACGGCCTGGAGACGGTGCTGAAAAGCCTGCGCCCGCACGCGCGCGGCCGGCTGATCGTGGTGTTCGGCGCCGGGGGCGACCGCGACAAGGGCAAGCGTCCGCTGATGGGCAAGGCCGCCGCCATCCTGGCCGACGCGGTCATCGTCACCGACGACAATCCGCGCGGCGAGGAACCAGGTTCGATCCGCGCCGCCATCCTGGCCGCCGCGCCCGGCGCCCGCGAGATCGCCGACCGGCGCGAGGCCATCAACGCCGGAGTCGCCATGCTGAACGCGGGCGACGTGCTGGTGGTGGCCGGCAAGGGCCACGAGCGCGGCCAGATCATCGGCGACACAGTGCATCCGTTCGACGACGTCGAGGAGACGGCCAAGGCCCTTGGTGTCGCCCATGGCTAAGCCGCTCTGGACGTCGGACCAGATCGCCGCCGCCACCGGCGGCCGGGCCACGGCCGGCTTCACCGCCAGCGGCGTTTCCATCGACAGCCGCTCGGTCGAGCATGGCGACCTGTTCGTGGCGCTGGAGGGCGCGCGCGACGGGCATGAGTTCGTCCCCGGCGCTACGGCCCTGGGCGCGGCCGGCGCCCTGGCGTCGAAGCCGATCGCCGGTCCGGCGGTTATGGTGGCGGACACCTTCAAGGCCTTGGAAAAACTGGGCGAAACGGCGCGGGTTCGCGCGAGTGGCGCGCTACGCGGGGCGGTGACGGGGTCGGTCGGCAAGACCAGCGTCACCCGCGCGGTGGAGGCGGGCCTGCGCCTGGCCGGCCGTGCCCATGCCTCGGTGAAATCCTACAACAACCACATCGGCGTGCCCCTGACCCTGGCGCGGATGCCGGCGGACACCGAGCGCGCCGTGTTCGAGATCGGCATGAACCACGCCGGTGAGATCGGCCCGCTGTCGAGGATGGTGCGCCCGCATGTGGTGGCGATCACCACGGTCGGGCCGGTGCACATCGAGAACTTCCCCGACGGCGAGGCCGGGGTGGCCAAGGCCAAGGCTGAGATATTCGAGGGGCTGGAGCGCGGCGGGGCCGCCGTGCTGAACGCCGACGACGCCTGGTTCCCGATGCTGCGCGACACAGCCGTCGCGGCAGGCGCCAAGGTGATGAGCTTTGGCGCGGCGTCGGACGCCCATGCGCGCCTGGTCAGCTTCACGCCCCGCGCCGGCGGGGCCGATGTGGAAGCGATGATCGGCGGCGAGACGGTGCGCTATTCCCTGCTGCAGGCGGGTGTGCACTGGGGCCCCAACAGCCTTTGTGTGTTGCTGATGCTGGAGGCCATGGGCGTCGACCGCACCACGGCCTTGCAGGCTCTGGCCGCCTTCGCGCCGCTGGAGGGTCGGGGGGCCGAGCGCCAGGTGGCCGTCGAGGGCGGCGCCTTCACCCTGATCGACGAAAGCTACAACGCCAATCCGATCTCCATGGCCGCCGCCCTGCGCAGCCTGGGCAACCGCGCCGTGCCGGGGCGGCGTATTGTCGCCCTGACCGACATGCTCGAACTGGGGCTGGACGGCCCCAAGTTCCACGCCGGACTGGCCGATCCGATCGCCGGCGCCCGGGTGGACGAGGTGTTCTGCGCCGGTCCCCTGATGGCGCACCTGTGGGAAGCGCTTCCCCTGAATCGCCGCGGCGGCTACGCGGGGACGGCTGATGAGCTGGCGCCCCTGGTGGCGGGCGCAGTGGGGCCTGGGGATGCGGTGATGGTGAAGGGGTCCAACGGTTCGCGGGCCGGCAGAATAGCGGCCGTCCTGGCCGGAGGGTCGGTCTGATGCTGTACTTGCTGTACGACATGATGTCCCGCCACGGCGAGATACACGTCCCGTTCGTCAACCTGCTGCGCTACCTGACCTTCCGCACCGGCATGAGCATGGTCACCGCCTATATCGTGGTGGTGATGATGGGCTCGCGCTTCATCGCCTGGATGCGCACCAAACAGGGCAGGGGCCAGCCGATCCGCGAGGACGGCATCCAGCGCCACATCATCGAGAAGGCCGGCACCCCGACCATGGGGGGGTTCATGATCCTGGCCGGGCTGTTCGCCGGCGCCCTGCTGTGGTCGGACCTGCGCAACGTTCAGGTTTGGATGGTGATCCTGATCACAGGCAGCTACGGCGTGCTCGGCTTCCTCGACGACTACGCTAAGGTCACCAAACAGACCAGCGCCGGACTCTCCAGCATCCAGAAGCTGATCGTGCAGTTCGCCGTCGCCATCGTCGCCGTGGTGATGCTGATCGTCTTCGCGCCGAAATCGCCGGGCACCGCAGGGCTGGAAACCAGCCTGGTGTTCCCGCTGTTCAAGAACCTGATCTTCGACCTCGGCTGGTTCTATGTCGCCTTCGCCGCCGTCACCATCGCCGGCTTCTCAAATGCGGTGAACCTGACCGATGGCCTGGATGGCCTGGCCATCGTGCCGGTGATGATCGCCGCCGCGGCGTTCGGCCTGATCACCTACCTGGTCGGCAACTTCGTTTTCTCCAACTACCTGCAACTGCATTTCGCGCCGGGATCTGGCGAACTGGCGGTGTTCTGCGGGGCCATGATCGGCTCCGGCATGGGCTTCCTCTGGTACAACGCCCCGCCCGCCAAGATCTTCATGGGCGACACCGGATCGCTGGCGCTTGGCGGGGCGCTGGGCGCCATCGCCGTCTGCGCCAAGCATGAGATCGTGCTCGGCATCGTCGGCGGCCTGTTCGTGGCCGAGGCCCTCTCGGTGATGATCCAGGTCGCCTACTACAAGAAGACCAAAAAGCGCATCTTCCTGATGGCGCCGATCCACCACCATTTCGAAAAGCTCGGCTGGGCCGAGAGCACCGTGGTGATCCGCTTCTGGATCGTCTCGGTGCTGCTGGCCTTCCTCGGCCTCGCCACCCTGAAGCTGCGATAGGGAGGGCGGCGAAACGATGATCCCCGTCCGCGGCTTCGATGGCGCCAAGGTGGCTGTGTTCGGCCTGGGCCGCACCGGCCTGACCGCCGCGCGCGCGCTCGCCGCCGGGGGCGCGCATCCTCTGCTGTGGGACGACAAGGCCGCCAGCCGCGACCAGGCCGCCGCCGAGGGCTTCGAACTGCTCGATCTCTCCACCGCCGACTGGAGCGGGATCAAGGCCCTGGTGCTGTCGCCAGGCGCGCCCTTCACCCATCCCGCGCCGCACTGGACCGTCGACAAGGCGCGCGCCGCTGGGGTCGAGATCGTCGGCGACGTCGAACTGTTCGCCCGCGCGGTCAACAGCGCCCCGGCGCACAAACGGCCCAAGATCGCCGTCATCACCGGCACCAACGGCAAGTCGACCACCACCGCGCTTCTGGGTCACATTTGCCAGGCGGCCGGGCGTGACACGCGGGTCGGCGGCAACATCGGTCTAGGCGTGCTGGGTCTGGAGGACATGCACGGCGGCGCCGTCTTTGTGCTGGAGCTCTCCTCCTATCAGCTCGACCTGACCAGCAACCTCAAGCCCGACGTGGCGGTGCTGCTTAACATCACGCCCGACCACCTCGACCGCCACGGCGGCATGGAGGGCTATGTCGCGGCCAAGCGCCGGGTGTTCCTGAATCAATCCAAGGGCGACACCGCCGTGATCGGCGTCGACGATCCCTACTGCCAGCGCATCTGCACCGAGATCACCGCCGCCAACAAACGCACCATCTGGCCGATCAGCGCCGAGCGCGCCATGGGCCGCGGCGTCTATGCGCTGCAGGGCATGCTGTACGACGCCACCGGTGAGCGCGTGCTCGAAGTGGCCGACCTGCTGCGCGCGCAATCCCTGCCGGGGCGCCACAATTGGCAGAACGCGGCCGCCGCCTACGCCGCCGCGCGCGGTTTGGGCATATCTGCCGGCGACGCTGCTGAAGGGCTGATGAGCTTCCCCGGCCTGGCGCACCGCATGGAGACCGTCGCCATGCTCGGCAAGGTGCGGATGGTCAACGACTCCAAGGCCACCAATGCCGACGCCGCGCGTCAGGCGTTGGCCAGCTATCCGCGCGTTCACTGGATCGCCGGAGGCGTTCCCAAGGCCGGCGGCATCGACAGCCTGACCGACCTGTTCCCGCGCGTGGCCAAGGCCTATCTGATCGGCGAGGCGGCGGACGCCTTCGCCAAGACCCTGGACGGCGAGGTCCCGGTGCAGATGTGCGGCAAGATGGAGACCGCCGTCGCCGCGGCCTATGCCGACGCCGCCGCCAGCGGCGACGACGAGGTGGTGCTGCTCTCGCCCGCTTGCGCGTCCTTTGACCAGTACCCGGATTTCGAGGCGCGCGGCGAAGATTTCCGCGCCGCCGTGCAGGGCCTGACCCGCTCCTCCTCCCGCGAAGGGGCGATGGCATGACGCAGATTCCCGCCGATCACCCGGGCGCGATTTCCGCCAACCCGCACGCCAACGCCTTTTCGCGCACCGACCGCTCGCGCATGGGCGTGTGGTGGTGGACCACCGATCACTGGCTGCTCGGCGGGCTGGTGGTGCTGATCGGCCTTGGCGTCATGCTCTCGTTCGCCGCCAGCCCCGCCGCCGCCGCGCGGTTGGGGCTGTCGAACCCGTTCCACTTCGCCATCCGCCAGCTGGTGTTCGCCTGCATGGGCGGAGGCCTTCTGATGGCGGTGTCGATGCTGTCGCCGCGCGGAATCCGGCGCACGGCGTTCTTCGTCTACATCACCGCTATCGTCATCATGGCGACGCTGCCGTTCATCGGCCACGAGGCCAAGGGCGCGACCCGCTGGCTGCACCTGGGCGGTTTTACCCTGCAGCCGTCGGAATTCATGAAGCCGGCGCTGATCGTGCTGGTCAGCTGGATGTTCGCCGAAGGCCAGAAGGGGGAGGGCGTGCCCGGTGTCTCCATCGCCTTCGTGCTCTACATCGCCGCCGTGGCGTTGCTGCTGGCGGAGCCGGACGTCGGTCAGACGGTGCTGATCACCATCGCCTTCGGCGCCGCCTTCTGGATGGCGGGGGTGCCGATGACCTGGGTGATCGGCCTGGCCGTCACGGCCGCGGGGCTGCTGATGAGCACCTATTTCTTCTTCGACCACGTGCATGCGCGCGTCGATAAGTTCCTTAGTCCCGGCGAGGCCGATACGCACCAGATCACCCGTGCGTCGGAGGCCATCGCCGCCGGCGGTTTGATCGGCCGCGGCCCGGGCGAGGGGGTGATGAAGCGCCACGTGCCGGACATGAACACCGACTTCATCTACTCGGTCGCCGCCGAGGAATACGGCCTGATCCTGTCGCTGATCCTGATCGGCCTGTTCGCGGTGGTGGTGGTGCGCGGCATTCACAAGTCGATGAAGCTGCACGACCCGTTCGAACAGGTCGCCGCCGCCAGCCTGTTCGTGCTGTTCGGCCAGCAGGCGCTGATCAACATCGCCGTCAACCTGAACATGATTCCGACCAAGGGCATGACCTTGCCGTTCATCAGCTATGGCGGCTCCTCCATGCTCGCCATGAGCCTGACTATGGGCATGGCCCTGGCGATGATCCGCAAACGTCCCGGCGCCTACGGAGAGGTCGACGGCCCCGCCAAGGCGGGTATGTTCGGGTTATGACAAGAACCGCCGTGGTCGCCGCCGGGGGAACCGGCGGGCACCTGTTCCCAGCCCAGGCGCTGGCCGAAGTGCTCAAGTCGCGCGGCTGGCGCGTGGTGCTGGCCACCGACGAGCGCGGCGCGCTCTACGCCGACAAGTTTCCCGCCGACGAGCGCCTGGCACTTTCCGCCGCCACGGCCCGCAAGGGCGACATCGTCGGCATGATCCGCGCCGCTCTGCTGGTGGCCAAGGGCGTGCTGCAGGCGCAGGCGGCGTTCCGGCGGCTCGACCCGGCCATCGTCGTCGGCTTCGGCGGCTACCCGTCCCTGCCGGCCCTGCTGGCCGCGCTCGGACAGAAGCGGCCGACCATCATCCACGAACAGAACGCGGTGCTTGGCCGCGTGAACCGCTACCTGGCGCCCAAGGCCTCGGCCCTGGCCTGCGCCTTCCCGACGCTGGAGAAGGCCACGCCCGGCATGAAGGCGGCGGCGCATGTGATCGGCAACCCGGTGCGGCCGGAGATCCGCGCCCTGGTCGGCCAGGGCTACGATCCGCCCAAGGCCCCGCGTGGGCCGATCCGCCTGCTGATCACCGGCGGCAGCCAGGGCGCGCGCCTGCTGTCCGAACTGACGCCCGAGGCCATCCGCGCCCTGCCGGAGCGCCTGCGTTCGCGGCTGGAGGTGCAGCAGCAGACCCGCCCGGAATCGATGGACAGCGCCCGGCGCACCTACGCCGACTGCCTGGTGAAGGCCGAGGTCGCCCCGTTCTTCCGCGACATGGCGGGGTGCCTCCAGGCGGCGCACCTGGTGATCGGCCGCGCCGGCGCCTCGACGGTATGCGAACTGGCGGCGGTGGGCCGGCCCGCGATCCTGGTGCCGCTGAAAGTGGCCGCCGACGACCACCAGCGCTTCAACGCCCGGCTGCTGGAAGCCGCCGGCGCGGCGGCGGTCGCGCTGGAGGACGAACTGACTGTGGAGAGTCTGGCGGGGGCGCTGAAGGCCCTCCTGGACGATCCCGAGCGTCTGTCGCGCATGGCCGCGGCGGCGGCGGGCGCCGCCATGCCGGACGCGGCCGAGAAGCTGGCCGATCTGGTCGAAGAACTGTCGCGCTTCTAAAATTTCAGGACTGGGGCCCGGCGGCCTTGGCCGCTTCCCGATAATCCTTGGCCGTCTTCGCCGCCGCCGTGCGGCCCTGGACAATGTAGCCGGGCCTTCCCGCCATGCCGCCGCACAGGCTCTGTGCCACCGCGCCATAGAGGCCCTCGCCGAGCGGGACCGGATCGCCCGCCGGCCTAGAGACCAGTTCGGCGCCCTGTGCGTCGTAGGCCGAGGCGCCGATCTCGGTCGAGGTGCGGCGGTCGCAGTCGATCTCGACGCGGTTGGCCGCCTGGGTGGCCAGCTTGTCGCCGACGGCCAGGCCGGGGTCATGCAGGGTCAGGATCACCGCCTCGATCCGGCGGCCCGAGCGGCGCACCTCGTCCAGGCCTATGAAAGAGGTTACCGCCGGCCCACCCCCGATCAGCATCATGCGGCCTTCGGGCAGGGGGACGGAGATGTTGGGCCGGCCGCGCACCTGGGCCGAAGCCATTGTAGCCAGGGCGCAGGCGCCGATGACGATGAGTAGGCGCATTGCAGACGACCCCGTTCGCAGGGGCTCTTAGCCCAGGCGTCAGGCTCTCGCCAAGGCCATGAAGCCCAGTAGGGTCGCGTAGGCGATCCAGCCGACCGAGGGGATGATGAGGGCCGCCCCCTTGCGCGACACTGTCCACACCCGCCACAGCGTCACGCTCACCAGGGCCAGGGAGGCCAGGTTGGCCCAGGCGCTGGGCATGGTGTCGAACCGCGTCACCAGCGGATAGAGCAGCCCCCAGGCCATCAGGGCCACGACCCACCAGCTTTCCCGCCGCCCGGCCCGGCCGGAGCGGGCGGCGTACCAGCGCGCCAGGCCCCACATCGGGTAGATGGCCACCCAGACCAACCCGACCAGCCAGCCGGGCGGGGCCAATTCCAGGCTCTCGAAGGCAGGATCGGCCCCTTCCGATCCTGTGGCGAAGATCAGGCCATTGCCGACCATGACCACTGTGAGGGGGATCAGCGCCGAGAGCCAGGCGGCCTGCCTGTGGGCGACGCGGTGGTGCGGATGATGCAAACTCGTACTGGTCACCCATGGCTAACGCCCGGGGAACCCTATGTGTTCACGCCAACAGATAGCCGCGCTTCCGGCGGATGCGGGAATCCTCTAATCGGTTGGGAATGAACCGCCGCCCCGTCCCCTTCGCCATCGGTCCCGTGCACTTCATCGGCATCGGCGGCATAGGCATGAGCGGCATAGCCGAGATCATGCTGCGCATCGGCTACACGGTGCAGGGCAGCGACTCCAAGGCCAGCGCCAACACCGAGCGCCTAGCCAAGCTGGGGGCCAAGATCTTCGTCGGCCACGACCCGGCCCATGTGGAGGGCGCCAGCGCCATCGTCTATTCGACGGCCGTGAAGGCCGACAACCCGGAGATGGTCGCCGGCCGGGCCAAGCGCCTGCCGCTGGTGCGCCGGGCCGAGATGCTGGCCGAGCTGATGAGATTGCAGTTCTCGGTCGGGGTGGCGGGCACCCACGGCAAGACCACCACCACCTCCATGGTCGCCGCCCTGCTGGATGCGGGGGGCCTGGATCCGACCGTGGTCAACGGCGGCATCATCAACGCCTACGGCACCAACGCCAAGGTCGGCGAGGGCGACTGGATCGTGGTCGAGGCCGACGAGAGCGACGGCTCGTTCCTGAAGTTGAAATCCACCGTCGGCATTATCACCAACATCGATGCCGAGCACCTGGATCACTGGGGCGACTTCGAGGCGGTGAAGAAGGGCTTCCGCGACTTCGTCGAGAACATCCCCTTCTACGGATTCGCCGCCGTATGCCTCGACCACCCGGAGGTGCAGGCGCTTGTCGCCGCCGTGGAGAACCGGCGGCTGGTCACCTACGGCACCAACCCCCAGGCCGAGGTGCGGGTGCTGAACATCACCCAATCGCCCGAGGGCTCTGGCTTCGACATCGCCGTCACGCCGCATGACGGGCCGCCACTGCGGTTCGACGGGCTGAAGCTGCCGATGACCGGCCACCACAATGTGCTCAATGCCGCCGCCGCGGTGGCCGTGGCGCGGGAACTGGGCGTGGGCGAGGAGGCGATCCGCGCCGGGCTCGGATCGTTCGGCGGCGTCAAGCGGCGCTTCACCACGGTGGGCATGTGGAACGGCGTGCGCATCGTCGACGACTACGGCCACCATCCGGTCGAGATCACGGCGGTTCTCAAGGCCGCGCGCTCAGTGGCGGGTGACGGCAAGGTGATCGCTGTGGTGCAGCCGCACCGCTACACCCGGCTGCGCGACCTGATGGCGGAGTTCTCCAGCGGCTTCAACGACGCCGACACGGTGATCGTCGCCGATGTCTACAGCGCCGGCGAGGCGCCGATCGAAGGCATCGACAAGGCGGGCCTGGCGGAGGGCCTGCGCCGCTACGGCCACCGCCGCGTGATCCCACTCGATGGGCCGCAGGCGCTGGCGGGAATCGTCGCGCAGGAGGCCGTGGCAGGCGACGTGGTGGTGCTGCTGGGGGCGGGCGACATCACCTCCTGGGCCTATGCCCTGCCGGGCCAGCTGGAGGCGCTGGGCTGATGGCCCGCGCCGCCGTCCTGACCGGCGGATGCCAGTGCGGCGCGGTGCGCTATGGGCTGCACGCCAGGCCGGAAGAGGCGTCATTCTGCCACTGCCGCATGTGCCAGCGCGCCACCGGCGGCGCCTTCGCGGCCTTGGCCTGTTTGAGAAACGCTGACCTGGAATGGACCAAGGGCGCGCCGACGCTGTTCGAAAGCTCTAGCATCGCCAAGCGCGGCTTCTGCCCGTCCTGCGGGACCCCGCTGACCTTCGCCTACAACACCGGCGGCCACATCAATGTGACGATCGGCAGTCTGGATGATCCGGAAGGCGAGTCGCCATCCATCCACTACGGGATGGAGAGCAAACGCTCTTGGCTCAAGCTGTGCGACGGCTGGGAAGAACAGCAAACTGGTGATTGTCACGACGAGCGGGCGCGGGAGATCAAGTCCATGACGGTGCGCCAGGATCAGACCCGTTGAGCGGCTGGCGCGACAAGCTCCCGCCGGTACGCGGCCGCATCGCCCTGGACGAGCCGCTGGCGCCCTTCACCTGGCTGCGGGTTGGTGGGCCGGCAGACGTGCTGTTCATCCCCGCCGACGAGGACGACCTGGCGCAGTTCCTCGGCGGCCTGGACAGCGGCGTGCCGGTGACGCCGCTGGGCGTCGGCTCCAATACCCTGGTGCGCGACGGCGGCATCGAGGGGGTGGTGGTGCGGCTGGGCAAGCCGTTTGCGGCTATCACGGCCGACGGCCTCGAGGTGACGACGGGCGCGGCGGCGTTGGACGCCCAGGTCGCCCGAGCGGCGGCCAAGGCGGGGATCGGCGGACTTGAATTCCTCACCGGCATACCCGGCGCCATCGGCGGCGCCGTGACCATGAACGCCGGCTGCTACGGCTCGGAGACCAAGGACGTGCTGGTCAGCGCCCACGGGCTCGACCGTCAGGGCAGGGCGGTGTCGTTCAATGACCCGGCCGGCTTCACCTATCGCCACGGCTGGGGTTGGGAGGAGGGTGTGATCGTCATCCGCGCCGTGCTGCGCGGAACCCCCGACGATCCCGCCGCCGTCGAGGCGCGGATGCAGGCGATCTCGGACCGGCGTGAACAGACCCAGCCGATCCGCGAGAAGACCGGCGGATCGACCTTCAAGAACCCGCCGGGGCATTCGTCGTGGAAACTGGTCGACGAGGCCGGCTGGCGCGGCAAGATCTTCAAGGTCTCAGGCGAAGGCGCGATGTTCTCTCCGCTGCACTCGAACTTCCTGATCAATCCCGGCGAAGCCACCGCCGCCGATATCGAGGGCCTGGGCGAGGCAGTGCGGGCCGACGTGCTTGGCAAGGTCGGCATTGACCTGCATTGGGAGATCAAGCGCCTGGGCCGGGCGAGCCGATGAAATTTTTCAGACCAGGAATCGTCCAGTGAGTTTCTCCGTGAAAGGCCGCCATATCGCGGTGCTGATGGGCGGCCTGTCGTCCGAGCGTTCCATCAGCCTGGTCAGCGGCGCCGCCTGCGCCGACGCGCTCGAGCGGCTGGGCGCCAAGGTCACCCGCGTCGACGCCGGCCGCGACGTCGGCGAGGTGCTATCCAGGCTCAAGCCTGAGGTGGTGTTCAACGCCCTGCACGGCCCCTACGGCGAGGATGGCTGTGTCCAGGGCGTGCTGGAGACGCTGGGCCTGCCCTACACCCACTCCGGAGTCCTGGCCTCCGCCTTAGCCATGGACAAGAATAAGGCCAAGGCGGTGATGGCGGCGGCCGGGGTGGCCGTGCCGGGCGGTGGCCTGTTCGACCGCCACGCCGTGGCCGCCGGCCACGTGATCCCTCCGCCCTATGTGGTGAAGCCCAATGCGGAGGGGTCCTCCGTCGGGGTGTTCATCGTCATGGAGGGTTCCAACCAACCGCCCCAGGAGGTCGGCGCCGCCGACTGGACCTTCGGCGAGGAGGTGATGGTCGAGCCCTACGTCGCCGGCCGCGAATTGGCCGTGGCGGTGTGGGACCGGGGCGACGGCCCGCAAGCGATCACCGTCACGGAGATCGTGCCGACGAGCGGCTTCTACGATTTCCACGCCAAGTACGGAGAGGGCGGCTCCCAGCACGTAATTCCCGCTCAGATGCCCCCTGCGGCGTTTGATCGCGCTATGCGTGTATCGGAGGCCGCCCATGGGGCTTTGGGCTGCGCCGGGGTGACCCGAAGCGATCTTCGTTATGACGACATTAACGACATTCTGGTCCTTCTGGAGGTCAACACCCAGCCTGGGATGACGCCCACTTCTCTGGTCCCAGAGCAGGCGGCGCATTCGGGGATGGGGTTCGACGATTTGGTGGGTTGGATTGTGGAGGACGCCTATGCCCGCAGCATTGCGGGGGGGGTCTCGCGGAGCGGGGCAGCCTCGGGCCAAAGCGCCCAGTAGTTCGAAGACGTCCTCGTCACGCCGGGCCCCGGCGGGACCGCAAACCGCTGCCAAACTTCACGCCGCCAAAGGGGTGGGCCTGCCGCCCAAGGCCGCCATCGCCGCCGCCGGCGCCATGCTGGTGCTGGGCGTGGTTGTCTCGCTCGCCACCGGCCAGCGCGGCGAGCGCCTGCTGAACGGGATGGCCGTCGGCGCGCAACTGACCCTGGCCGACGCCGGCTTCCGCCTCAAGACCGTCCACGTCCAGGGCGCCACCGGCATGGCCCAGCCCGACATCCTGCGCGCCGCTGGAGTCTATAGGGGCGAGCCGATCTTGTCCGTCGACCTAGACGCCCTGCGCGGGCGGGTGCAGGCGGTCGGCTGGGTGCAGGAGGTGAAGGTCGTACGCCTGCTGCCCGACACCCTGGTCCTCGCCGTCAAGCAACGCCGCCCGGTGGCGGTGTGGCAACACGGCCGCCGCACGGCCATGATCGACGACGCCGGTCGGGTGATCGAAGAAGCCGACCCGGCGCGGTTTCCTACGCTACCGCTTGTCGTGGGCTCAGGGGCCGACCAGGCCGCCAGCCCGATCCTAAACGCCCTGAGCCAGCGCCCGCCGCTGATGAACCGTATCGAGGCCCTGGTGCGCGTCGACGAGCGCCGCTGGGATCTCCGCCTGAAGGATGGAGCCCTGATCCAGCTGCCGGCGAACGACGAGGATTCGGCCCTGATCCGCCTCGACAGCCTCGAGCAGAGCCAGCGCATCCTCGACCTGGGCCTGGCCCGCATCGATCTGCGCAATCCCGACTTCCTGGCTGTGCGCCCCGCCGGTGACGCCGGGCCGGCCGCCGCCGCCGACGCCGGCAATGGGGCCTGACGCCAAGATGACCGACGTCCTCAGCCGCGCCCCTGCCCGCCGCGAAGGCCTCAAGAGCGCTCTGGCCCGCGCCCCGGTCACGGCCGCCGTGGACCTGGGGGCCTCGAAGGTCGCCTGTTTCATCATGAAGCCGGACGGGGTCAACAAGGCCGAGCGAACCCTCAACGCCTGCGGCGTCGGCTATGTGCAGTCGCACGGCGTGCGCGGCGGGGCGGTGGTGGACATCGACGCCGCCATCCAGTCGATCGCCCTGGCGGTGGAGCGGGCCGAGACCGTCGCCGGCCTGAGTGTCCACGGCGTCACCATCTCCTGCAGCTTGGGCCAGCAGTCCAGCCTGACCGTGCGGGCGCAGGTGTCGCTCGGCGCCCGGCCGATCTCCGACCTCGACCTTTCCCGCGCGCTCGGCATGGCCCTGGCGCAGGTGCGCCTGAACGGCCGCCGGGTGATCCACCTGCTGCCGATCGCCTGGTCGGTGGACAGCCAGCGCGGCATCCGCGATCCGCGCGCCATGTTCGGCAAGGTCCTGGGGCTCGAGCTCCTGGTCGTGCACATGAACGAGAGCATCTTCCGCACGCTGGGCCACTGCGTCGAGCGCGCCCACCTGTCGTTCGAGGGCGTGGTCGCCGCGCCGTTCGCCTCCGCCCTGTCGGCGCTGGAGGATGACGAGATGGACCTGGGTTCGATCTGCATCGACATGGGTGGCGGCTCCACCTCGGCGGCGGTGTTCGCCGGCGGCAGCCTGGTGCACATCGACAGCCTGGCGGTCGGCGGCCATCACGTGACGCAGGACATCGCCCGCGGCTTCCAGACCTCGGTCACCGGCGCCGAGCGCCTCAAGACCCTCTATGGCTCGGCCATCGCCAGCACCAACGAGGACCGCGAGATGATCGAGGCCCCGCCGCGCGGGGACGATCCCGGCGCCGGTCCGGTCACGGCGCCGCGCTCGCTGCTCAAGGGCATCATCGCCCCGCGGGTGGAAGAGACCCTGGAACTGCTGCGCGACCGGCTGAAAGCCTCCGGCGCGCCGATGGAACCGGGCGCCAGCGTGATCCTGACCGGCGGGGCCAGCCAGCTGGTCGGTGCCCGTGAGACGGCGGTGCGGGTGTTTGACCGCCCGGTCCGCCTCGGCCGCCCGCGCCGCGCCCCGCACCTGGCCGATTCCGCCTCCGGCCCGGCCTTCTGCTCGGCGACGGGAGTGCTGCACCGCGCCGCCTTCGGCCCGCGCGAAGCCGCCAGCGGCAGCCTGAACGGGCGGGCCCGCCGCCAAGACGGCCCGCGCGGCAATCCGATCAGCCAGATAACCGGCTGGCTGCGGGATAATCTCTAGAGCCTTCCCGGCTCAGATGGCCTCATCTGAACCGGATCAGATGGCTCTATCTCTAAAAGTTAGAGCCTGTCCGGGCGGCGAACCGCTCACACTTCGCCTGACAGTCTCTAGAGGTTCAGCGTCCGCCCACCAGGGCAGACAAGATGCTCGCCGCCGCCTGGCCGATCGCTGGGTTGACCCCGGCCGCCGCCCCGCTGGGGAAGCCGTTCGCCGCCACGGCGCCAGGGAAACCGCTCGCGGCGGGAGCCGCCACGCTGCCGCCGCTGGCAGCCGAAAGCTGGGCGATGCAGCCCTGGACGCCCGCGGGGTTGGCGGGGCCGACCCGTTGGATGCAGGCCTGGTAGTCGAGGGCGGCGTTGTGCGTCGCGTTGGCGGAATTGACGTAATACTGCTGCGAGTCGACCGGCGCGGCCGGGTAGCCGGGAGAGCCATAAGCAGGGACAGCCGGCGCGGCTCGAGCGCCGGCGAAGGCCTGGGCGGCGGCGCCGAACAGGCCGCCTGCGGAGGCCGCGGGAAGCGCCGGCGCGCCGACCATGCCGCGCAGTTGAGCGCATTCGGGAATCGTCGCGCCCATCGGCGAGGCGCAGATCTGCATCGCCTGGTTGGCGCGGTTCAGGTCGTAGGCTGTCTGGGCCGGAGCGGCCGCGGGCAGGACCGCCAGCGCAAGGGCGCCAAGAACCGCAACAGACTTGGCCATGTTGTTCCCCCAAGACCTTCAGAAGATCGCCAAGATTAGCTTGGCCGTGGCCGATGGCCACCCCGCGAACGGGGAGGGCGCGCCGCGGCCGCGGGGCGAAGGACGATCCGTGAGTCAGATCGCCGCACGGTCACGCGACAACCTCGAGCCTACCCCAGGCGGGATAAGCGTTTTTCCGCCTTCGGTTGTCACCAAACTGTCCACAACCAAGGTCGACGCCGCGCCGACTCACGCTATGCGGTTAACTGCCGATTAACGATGGCGGCTCAACAGTTAACTGACCGTCTATGACTCGGTTTGGCGGCCGGTCGCCAAGAGCATTTGACGGAATACGGTCGGAAGGTCTGACTCCATGGCTATCTCCCTCTCAGCGCCCCGCGCCACCGAACTGAAGCCCCGGATCGTCGTGTTCGGCGTCGGCGGCGCCGGCGGCAACGCCGTCAACAACATGATCGAG
>CANJOB010000041.1 GCA_947475655.1 Caulobacterales bacterium
ACGGCGGCCGACGATATCGCGCGGCCGGACGGCTGGGACAGGATCGAGAACAGGCCGGTCAACGCCCAGGTCGATAAGTTTGAGGCCGAGGGCTGGGACGCCACCAACAACCGCCGGCCCCTGCGCACCCTGGCGGTGATCGCCGCTCCCGCGTGGCTGGCGGTGCGCAGCGTGGCCGGCGCCCTGCCGTTCCAGGCCGACACGGCGGAAGAGGATGCCGGCGCGGCGATGCTGGCAGACCTGGCCAAGGATGCGGCGGCGTTTCGCAAGAACAAGTACTAGGCGTTTCTCGGAACGGTTACGGGGCCTTGCGGGTTCGTCTGGCGGATCTTGCAGATGAAGCACGCCCTCGCCACCGCCGCTTCCGCCGTAACCCTGACCGCCTGCGCCGCCATGGGGTCCAGCGCCTCGCTCGCGCCAGAACCCGCCAAGCCGGTCAACGCCACGCTGTTCACAGGCCTCTGGCACGAGGTGGCGCGTAGCCCCGAGGCCATCACCAAGGACTGCGTGGCCGGCCAGACCCGGTTCTTCCGCGATAACCGCAACCGCCTGATCGACCGCGACAGCTGCCGCAAGGGCGGCCTGCGCGGCGAGGAGAAGGTGTTCTCCGGCCCGGTGACCTTCCTGGACGACAAGACCAAGGCCAAGTTTAGGGTCGACTACGAAATGTTCGGGCCGATCAAGGTCACCCGCGAGTACTGGATCCTGGACCACGGGACCGACTGGTTCATCGTCTCCAGCCCCAACCTGGAGAACCTAGCCATCTTCACGAGGGGACCGCAGTTGAGCCGCGGCAAGATGCTGGACCTGCTGCGCCGGGCGCGGGCCTTCGGCTACGACACCGCCAAGCTGGAATACCCGCCCCAGCCGCCGGTGGGGCGGCCGGCGCGGGTCTAGTCCTCGTACGCCTCAGCGGCGGCGGTCTGATCCGGCCACACCCGCACCAACACGGCTAGGGTGATGCTGCCCAGCACGGCGGCGGCGGCGCCGGCCCACTGCAGGGGGGTCATGCCCTTGGCGGCGTAGGTCCCCATCAGCATGGCGATGACGAACACCAGGAAGGCGGTCGCCCATTCCATGGCCTTGCCGGAGTCGATCAGGTCACGCATCGGACGAGTCCCCTGGAGCGGATGATTTAAAGAACGCCCCCCGGCGCCCCATATTGCACCGCACAAGAGGCCATAGGCCGGCGGCGGCGTCTCTGCGACACGGCGGCGCATCCGGGGCCGATAGGCGTTGGCGCGGGAAGCGCGTAAGCTTGACCCAAACGAGCGAGGGAGGACCGCGCCGGTGAGCATATCCCGCAGACACTTGGCCGCCGGATGCTTGGCCGGCCTGACCCTGGCCGACCCGATTTCCCGCGCCCTGGCGCAGGCCGCCGCCGCATCCGAGCCCCCGGCCATCATTCCCGGCGCCGCCCTGGCCGACGAATCGGCCGACGTCGACCTGATGACCATGACCACCAAGGAGCAGCGCCTGACCGCTCCGGTGATGATTAACGGCCAAGGCCCCTACGACTTCCTGCTCGACACCGGCGCCAATAAATCGGCGATTTCCACCGCCCTGGCTAACCAGCTCGGGCTGGAGCGGGGGCGGCCGATCCGGGTGCACACCATGGTCGGGCCGATCCAGTCCCCCTCGGTCCAGCTCGCCAGCCTGCAGGTCGGCGACCGCTTCCAGCGCAACCTGAACGTCCCGGTGATGTCGACGCCGGGCCTGCGCGCCGCCGGCATCCTGGGGGTCGACTGGCTGAAGGGCGAGCGGCTCAGCATCGATTTCCTGAAAGAGCGGCTGGAGATCCGCAAGCCCGGCCGCGCCCAGATGGAGACCGCCACCATCGTCCCGGCCCGCCTGCGCTCCGGGCAGCTGACCATCATCGACGCCGACCTGAACGGGCGCGGGCGGATCAGCGCCATGATCGATTCCGGCTCGGAGGTCTCTATCGGCAACAATCTGCTGCGCGTCCTGGCCACCGAGCGCAGCCCGCGATTCGAGGAGGACATGATGGAGGTCTCCCTGATCGACGCCTCCAACCGCACCTTCACCGGCGAGATGGGCTTCCTGCCCTTCGTCCGCATCGGCGGGGTCCAGTTCGGCAACCTGCCGGTGGTGTTCGCGCAGACCCCGCTGCTCAAGCTGTGGGGCATGGAGGAGCAGCCGTCGATCATGCTGGGCATGGATATCCTGCGCCAGTTCTCCAAGGTGGAGATGGACTTCAGCCAGTCCCGGGTCGGGTTCACCGTGCTGGAAGCCCGTCGCGCCTAAGGTGTCCTTGACCCGTCACGTCCGCGCCCTAAAGCTAGAGCCTGTCAGGCGAAGTGTGAGCGGTTCGCCGCCCGGACAGGCTCTAACTTTTAAAGCTAGAGCCTTCTGATCCGGTTCAGATAATCATCTAACCGGGAAGGCTCTGGGGTCCGTGGAGGCGCGATTGAAACTCAAGGCCCGGCTCGCCCGCGAGTGGCGTTATCTGAAGGTCATGCGCCGCACGCTGAAGCGCGTGGAGTCGATCCGCGCCGAAAGCCCCAACCTGGCCTGCGACGACCTGGAAGCCGCCGTCGACAAGTTCCGCGCCCGGCCGGCCATCACCTTCGAAGGCAAGACGGTCACCTACGCCGAGCTGGACGCCCTGGCCAACCGCTACGCCCACTGGGCCAAGGCGCAGGGCCTGACGCGTGGTCAGACCGTGGCCCTGTTCATGCCCAACCGGCTGGAATACCTGGCCATCTGGTACGGGCTGTCGAAGGTCGGGGTGATTTGCGCCCTGATCAACAACCAGCTGACCGGCTCGGGCCTGACCCACTGCCTGAACATCAGTGGCGCCCTGCACTGCCTGGTCGACGGCGAGACCGCCGACACCTTGATGGCGGTGCGCGAGCAGCTGAGCCGCCACATCCACGTCTGGACCCTGGCCCCGGCGAAGGAGGGCCAGCGCGACCTGGGCAATGCGCTGAAGAGCTGTTCGACGCTCCGGCCCGACCGGGTGGACAGCCGCTCCCAGCTGCGGGCCAAGGACGTCTGCCTGCTGATCTACACCAGCGGCACCACCGGCCTGCCCAAGGCCGCGCGGGTCACGCACATGCGAGTGCAGCTCTATATGCGCGGGTTCGCCGGGGCGACCGACGGCAAGCCCAGCGACCGGCTCTACAACACCCTGCCGCTCTATCACGCCACCGGCGGGCTGTGCGCCATGGGGGCGGCCCTGCTCAATGGCGCCAGCGTGGTGCTGAAGCGCAAGTTCTCCGCCACCCAGTTCTGGAAGGACATCGACGAGGAACGCTGCACCATGTTCGTCTATATCGGCGAACTGGGCCGCTACCTGGTCAACCAGCCGCCGCAGCAGGGCGAGCGCGCGCACCGCCTCCGGCTGGTGTTCGGCAACGGCCTGTCGGCCGACGTCTGGACCCAGTTCATCGAACGCTTCGGCATACCGGAGGTGCTGGAGTTCTACGGCGCCACCGAAGGCAATGTGTCGATGTTCAACTTCGGCGGGCCGGTGGGCGCCTGCGGCCGGTTGCCCAAGTATCTGCGCAAGCGGCTCAACTTCCGCCTGGCCCTGTTCGACGAGGAGACCCAGGCCCCGCGCCGCAACCCGGCGGGCCGCTGCATCGAGGCGCCGGTGGGCGAGATCGGCGAATGCATCGGCCGCATCGGCGCCGACGTGCGCTCCAGCTACACCGGCTACGCCGACAAGGCCGCCAGCGAGCGCAAGATCCTGCACGACGTGTTCGACAAGGGCGACGCCTGGTTCCGCACCGGCGACCTGATGCGGATGGACATCGACGGCTGGCTCTATTTCGTCGATCGCGTCGGCGACACGTTCCGCTGGAAGGGCGAGAACGTCGCCACCAGCGAGGTCGCCGCCTGCCTGCAGCAGATTCCCGGCGTGCTGGAAGCCACCGTCTATGGCGTCAAGGCCGGGCAGGAGGAGGGCCGGGCCGGCATGGCCGCCCTGGTGGTCGATTCCAGCTTCGAGATCGCCACCCTGGCGGCGACGGTGGAGGAGAACCTGCCCGCCTACGCCCAGCCCGTATTCGTGCGCATCCTGCCCAAGCTCGCCACCACCGGCACCTTCAAGGTGCGCAAGCAGGACCTGATCAACGAAGGCTATGAACCGGCGCGCGGCCGCGGGCCGATGTTCTTCAAACACCCGGCCAAGGGCTATGCGAAGCTGACCAAGCCCACCTACGAGAAGCTGATTGCCGGGGCTGTGCGTTTATAGGGGATGAAACCCATGCGCCTGATGTCCGTCGCCGCCCTGATCGCCGCCGCCGCCGTGCTCGCCGCCTGCGAGCCGAGTCCGCCCGACGGGGTCGACAAGGCCGCCCTCGACGAGGCGGTGGCCCGCGCCATCGGCTCGCCGTCGACCTGCGTCCTGGTGGCCGAGAACGGCGGCAAGCTGGCCTACCGCTACGGCACGCACACGGTCTGCGCCCGCTCGATCGCCGCCTGCGACATGCCGGGAACCACCACTGCCACCGTCCAGCTCGACGCCGCCCGCATGGGGGCGGCGCGAACCGCCAGCTGCGACACGGCCGAGGAAGCCTCGCGAGGGGTGGCCTGGGCGTCTGGGCCGCTGCCGGCTCTGAAGGGCAAGAGCGCCCGCGGCATGGCCTACGCCGCCTTCATGGAAGGCCCCGAGGCCCTGTCCGGCCGTGAGGCCAAGCAGAGGCTCGAGAACGCCTTCGCGAAGGTGGGGCTCTAGCGCGCCACCTCGTACACGGCGTTGACGTCGATCCGCACCCGCAACTCGCCGCCGGCGACCGGGGTGGAGTCGAAGGCCTCGCGCTTCACCGCCATGGCCATTATCGGCATGGGCGAGGGCGGTGTGTAGCCGCCGCCTTCGCTCAAGGTCACCAGGCGCACGATGCGGTAGCCGGTGGCGCGGGCGTAGAGTTCCGCCTTGGCGTTCAGCGTCTTCACAGCGTCCAGCCGGGCGGCGTCCTCGGCCTTGGAGGGGTCGGACAGGCCCAGGCTGATGCCGCCGGCGTTGTTGGCTCCGGCGTTGACCGAGGCGTCGATGGCGGGGCCCAGGCTCTTCAGGTCGCGCACGGTGATCACCACCTGGTTGGAAACCTGGTAGCCGGTCAGGCGCGGCGGCTGGTTCTCGACATAGACGTACTGCGGATTGATCGAGAGGTTGCTGGTCTGGATGTCGCGGTCGGTCAGGCCGCCCCTCTTCAGGGAGGCGATGACGGCGGTCATCTTCGTGGCGTTGGCGCGCAGGGCTTCTCCGGCCGTGGCGGCCTCGGTCTGGACGCCTAAGTTGATGGTCGCCTGGTCGGGCGGCAGGCGGGTCTCGCCATAGGCGCTGAGCGAGAAGGTGGTCGGCACCTGGACGCCGGTGGATGTGACCGGGGCCTGTGCCACGGCCGGCGCGGCGGCGGCGCTCAGTGCCAGCACGGCGGCCAGGGCGGTGAGGGGGCGAAGGGCGGACATGGAGGTCTCCTGGTGGGCGGGGTCTGTCTCTGCGGGTTTGCGCCAGCCTACATGAACCCAAGCTTTAAGGCGCGTTGGCTCCGTGATAACCCACGGCTTCCCTCGCCGATCCCTGGGGGCCCGTAGCTCAATTGGTTAGAGCCGACCGCTCATAACGGTCTGGTTACAGGTTCGAGTCCTGTCGGGCCTACTCGGGGCGCTTCCACGGAGGACGGAAAGACCTCCACAGCGTCCTGACAGGTGGCGGACTTACCTGTCGGAATGCGATTCCGCCGTCTTGCGCCGAAAGATCGTTTCCCGCCATTGCGCCGGGCCGGTCTTGTGGATGGCCCCGCCGCGGGCATCCACCGCGACGGTGACGGGCATGTCCTCGACCTGGAACTCATGGATCGCTTCCATGCCGAGATCCTCGAACGCAATCTTGCGCGCCGACTTGATCGCCTTGGCCACCAGGTAGGCGGCGCCGCCGACCGCGATCAGGTAGGCGCCGCCATGGCTGCGCAGGGCGTCGATGGTCGCGTCATCCCGCTCGGCCTTGCCGATCATCACCAGCAGGCCTTCGTCCAGCATCATCTCACTGTGGGCGTCCATGCGGCCGGCGGTGGTCGGACCCGCCGGTCCGACGGCTTCGCCCGCCACCGCATCGACCGGACCGACGTAGTAGAGCGCGCGGTCCCTGAAACTGACCGGGAAGGGCTCGCCCGCCGCCTTCATCCGCGCCAGGCGCCGGTGCGCCGCGTCGCGGCCGGTGAGCAGGGATCCGCGGAGCAGGAGCGAGTCCCCGACGTTCCAGCTCGCCACCTCGTCGCGGGTGAGGGTGTCGAGGTTCACGCGGCGGGCGGCCGCCTTCGCGCCGGCGTTCTCGACCGCGGGCCAATCTTCCAGGCGCGGCGTCTCAAACGTCGCCGGGCCGCTGCCGTCGAGGACGAAACGGATATGTCGGTTGGCGGCGCACTGGGGGATCATGGCCACCGGCATGGAGGCGGCGTGGGTCGCGAACGACCGAATCTTCACATCCACCACCGTGGTCAGCCCGCCCAGGCCCTGCGCCCCTATGCCGAGCGCGTTGGCGCGGTGATAGATATCGACCCGCAGCTTCTCCAGCTCGGTCCGCGGCCCCCGATGCAACAGGTCGGACATGTCGATGTCTTCCAGCAGGGTTTCCTTGGCCAGCAGCATCGCCTTTTCCGAACTGCCGCCGACGCCGATGCCCAGGACCCCGGGCGGACACCAGCCGGCGCCCAGGGTCTCCAGCGTCTTGACCACCCAATCGGCCAGGGACGACCCCGGGTTCAGCACCGCGAACCTAGCCTTGTTTTCCGATCCCCCGCCCTTGGCCGCCGCGGCCACTTCCACAGTGCGGCCGGGAACCAGCTGGACGTGCAGAACGGCCGGACCGTTGTCGCCCGTGTTGGAGCGGTCGAACAGCGGGTCGCGCACCATCGAGGCGCGCAACGGATTGACCGGATCGCCATAGGCCCGCGCCACCGCCTCGTTGACGAGGTCCGTCAGCGGACGGTCTGTGTCGAACAGCACCTGTTGGCCGACCTTGAGGAACACGGTCACCACGCCGGTATCCTGGCACATGGGCCGGTGACCTTCGGCGGCCATCCGGGAATTGGTCAGAATCTGCGCCAGGGCGTCCTTGGCGGGCACGCTTTCCTCGCGCCGGTAGGCTTCTCCCAGGTGATCGAGAAAATCCCTGGGATGATAGTAGGAAATGAACTGCAGCGCCTCGGCCAAGCTGCCGACGAAATCCTCCGCATCGATCAGCGTGGGGGTCATGAGCCTTCGCGCGCCTCGAGCGGTTCAACAGTCTTCAGCTTGGGCGCCGCGCCGCGCAGGTGCTTCACTGCTTTCTCCCAATTTTCCCGCGCGCATTCCAGGCGCTCCTTCGTTCACGAGGCACAAACCGCCGGAGGGGTCCATCGCCGCTCCAGCGGTTCAGGCGATAGGGCCGCCAGGAGCGCCTGCACCGCCGAGGTTTTCATTGCGGCCCTGGACATAGCCCCTAGGATGAAGGCCAAGAGCAAGGGCGACCCCTTGGGGAGGGCAAGATGAGGCTCGGCGTTCGTGCGGCTTTGTCGCTGGCGGTGGCGGGGCTGGCCCTGGCGGGCCCGGCGCCGGAGGCGCGCGCCGACGCGGCTTCCTGCAGGGCGCTTTCACAGCGCGGCCTGGACGCCGGGACCTTCGCCCTGCCCACAGGCGGCGGCAGGGTGGACTCGGCCGAGTTCATCGCCGCGTCCGGCGGCCTGCCTGCCTATTGCAAGGTGCTGGGGCGTGTCGCGCCGGTCGATCCCAAGGGCTTCCCGGTTCTGTTCCAGGTCAACCTGCCCGACGGCTGGAACCGCAAGGCCGTGCAGTACGGCGGCGGAGCCTTCAACGGCGTGCTGGCGACGGGTCTGGGCGCGCTTCCGATTGAGCCTCCGTCGGTTCCGGTGGCCCTGGCGCGCGGCTTCACCACCTTTGGCACGGACGGCGGCCATCCGCCGAACCCGGACATCCGCATCTTCCTGCTCGACGAGGAGGCTTTCGCCGACCACGCGTTCGGCGCCTACAAGAAGACCCGCGATGCGGCCGGTGAGCTGATGGCGGCCTACTACGGTCAGAAGCCGGCGCACGTCTATTATGTCGGCCTGTCGGAAGGCGGGCGCGAGGGCATGCTGATGGCCCAGCGGTTCCCCGCCGACTACGCCGGCGTCGCCGCCGTGGCGCCTGTGATCGGCTTGGCCGGCATGATGCTGGCCGACTACAGCCTGTGGGCGCCCTATCGCCATGGCAGCGTGCGCTTCACCCCGGCGCAGCTCGCCCTGCTGCAGAAGATGTCGGATGAGGCTTGTGATCATCTCGACGGCCTGCGCGACGGCGTGATCAGCCGCCCGGCGAGCTGCGTCGGAAAGGTCAATGTCGCGCGGCTGCAATGCGCCGATCCGCAACAGTCGTCCGACAGCTGCATTTCGGCGGCGCAGGTTCGTTTCCTCGGCCAGATGCGGTCGGACCTGAAGCTGGACTTCCCGCTCGCCAACGGCATCACGACCTATCCGGGGTGGGGCTTTGGCAGCGAAGCGCAGCCGGTCGGCTTCACGCCCTGGCGGCAGCCCGAGGTGGAGGCTCCCCGGCCGAACATGGCGCGCAATCTGAACGGGCCGGATTTCATGCGCTACCGCATCACCAAGGATGTGAATTTCGCCGCCGACAACCCGTTCAACCTGCACCGCGCGAGGATACAGGCGGCGTCGGCGATGGCGGACGCGACCGATCCCGACCTGTCAGCCTTCCAGGGCCGCGGCGGCAAGATCCTGATCATCGAGAACGGCGCCGACTACGCCCAAAGCCCGACCCAGATCTACAATTACCAGCAGGCGGTGACGCAGAAGCTGGGCGCGACGAAGGTGCGCGACTTCATGCGCATCTACGTCAATCCGGGGATCAACCATCGCGGCGAGGGGACCGCCGCGGATGGCTCAGCCCTGCCCGACAGGCTCGACATGCTTGGCGTGCTCGACAGCTGGGTCGACCGGCGCCAGGCGCCCGACGTGCTCACCGTCGCCAGCTATACCCCGGCGGCGCCGTTCCAGATTGTCGCCACCAAGCCGCTGTGCCAGTACCCGATGTATCCGCGCTATAAGGTTGGCGGCGATGCCAAACAGGCGGCCGCCTATATTTGCGTCCGCTGACGGCGCGGCCCAGGCGAACGCTAACATCCAACGCAGAGACGACCAGGAGGAAGGCATGCCGCTGTATCTGAGGATCTGTTTCGACAAGGCCGGCTCCGGCGACCTGCGCAAAGAGGTGCTCAAGACGCATCGCGAATATATCGGCGCCCACATTCCGGGTAAGAACGGCATCAAGGTCGTGCAGGCCGGGCCTATGTGCGTTAGCGACGACACCAGCGTGAACTGTGGCAGCTTCCTGGTCCTCGAGGCCGAGGCGCTGGAGGATGTGCAGCGGTTTCACAACGAAGACCCGTTCACGCGCGCGCAGTTGTTCGAGCGCGCGGACGTCGTCCGCTGGGATCGCCACGTCGGCAACCCGGACCAGGCCGAATACAAGCCCTAACACAGGCCCCGTCAGGCGCAGGAGACACGCACATGTCCAACTCATCAGTGCCGGCCAAGGGCATCGTCGAGGAATGCCAGAAGCGCGGCTACCTCGCCAAGCAGCTCTATATGGTGAGCACCCGCCCCGTGAACGGCATCGGCCCGGTGATGGAAAACCTCGGCGTGCACCTGGCCTTCCAGGAAGAGCTGGAGAAGACCGGCGTCATGTTCGCCGCCGGGCCGAACTGGACCGACGATGAGCAGGATTGGGAAGGGGACGGCACGGTGGTCTATCGCGCCGCGTCCTTGGCCGAGGCCAAGGCGATCGCCGCGCGCGACCCGATGCATACGAGCGGCGCGCGAACCTTCACCGTGAGGCCCTGGCTGATCAACGAAGGGACGATCACCCTGGAGATCGGCTTCGCCACCGGACGGTTCAGGCTAGTGTGACGCCCCGCGAGGCGAGCCTCTCGCCGGCGCCGTCCTGGCTCAACGCAGGCGGAAGGAGACCGTCTGCGCACCCTGCCAGAGGGTCATCCGCCCCAGTTCGCGCAGGTTTTCCTGTCCTTCGGTCACGGTCAGGAAGTGATTGCCGGCCAGGTGACCGAGCTTGCTGGCGAAGGATACCGCGCCATAGGCCAGCAGGATCTCGGTTTCGCTAAAGCCCCCCGGATAGAAGATCATCTCGCCCGGCGCCGGGTACTGGGTCGCGTTCTCCCAAGGCAGGTTGACCTCCTGGTCGCCCATCGGCAGCCAGCAACCCTCGCCGCTCCAGCGGACGTGGATGAACTGGGTCTGCAGCGGCAGCATTTCGACGAACCGGGCGCAGGTGATGGGCGCCAACTGGTCCTCGAGCCGTCCGACCATCCGGAACGGGCCCGCTTCGATGTCCACCAGTCTATGTTGCATTGGTCGAGGGGCTCCGTGCGGTGAAGGCGATCAGCTTTGCGGTCAGTCTGCCGTGCGGCTGGGCCGCTGTCGACCGATCCGGAGCTGAGGCGAGCATTTTGCTGGAGCGGGCAGGGCCGCCGTCCCCCGCGACAGTGGAATTGGGGACGAAACAAGGCGTTCGGACTGACGGCGGAGATCGCCCGGCGATAGGAAGGGCGTCAGGACCGGCGTTTTGGCGTGGTGTTCAGGGCCACGGCGGCGCGGATCAGGGCCATGAAGGCCGATTCATCGATGGTCTCGCCTTCGCGGAAATCGATGGCGCGGCGGGTATTGCCCTCCAGGCTGGAATTGAACAGTCCCCAAGGGTCGTCCAGCGACGCGCCCTTGGCGAAGGTGGTCTTGACCACCGTCTTGTAGGTCTCGCCGGTGCAGAGAATGCTGGCGTGCTCCCACACTGGAACACCGCGCCACTTCCACGTCTCGACAACGTCCGGATCGGCCTCACGGATCAGCGCTCTGATTCTGGCTAGCGTCTCCCCGCGCCAATCGCTCAGTTCCTTGATCCGTGCGTCGATCAGCTGGGACGGAGATTCGCCGGCTTTAGTCTTCATGGTGTCCGCTCACATCATCTCGCCGGGCAGTTGGCTGGCCTGCTTCACCCAGTCGGCGAACTGGGCCACGTCGATCTCGTCGTTTTCGTGGATGTGGAAATAGCGCGTGTCCTTGGTCTTGGACGCGACGGACGGGATCGGGCGCAGCGGTGCGCCGCGGAAGAACGCCACCTTGATGTACTTTTCGAAGCAGTGGGCGCTGAGGAACCAATGGTCGTCCTCCATCCCGTACAACGGCGAATTCCATTTGACCGCCTTGCGCACGCCGGGGGCCGTGCGGCCGATCAGGGCGTCGAGCCGGCGCCAGACACCGCTTTTCCAGCCCGGCATGGCGGCGATATAGGCCTGCACCGGCGCTTCGCCGTAGCCCTTGGCGATCTGGGGGTTGCCGCCCGAGAGCAGGACGGGCTCGGTCTTCCTGGCCATCGCACTATCCTATACGGCAGGGAAATTAGCCGCCTGGATGGGTATGGGGCAAGCGGCGCGCCGCAAAGCCTTGGCAAAACATGCGTTGTCTATTTCGCCGTTTGCTTGAAGATCGCCGCCGAGTTTGGGGAGATCGCCGTGTCTGACAGGATCGTGAGCGCCTTGCTCATTTCCGCCGCGCTGGCGGCGTTGACCAGTCCGGCCTCGGCCCAGGAACGGCGCCCGCGCGGCGCGCCGCCGACGCCGGCGATCGAGGCGGCGCGCGACGCACCCTTCCCCGGGGTGATGAAGCTGCTGGTCGACGCCACCGACACCGAACGCAAGCTGTTTCAGATCCGCCAGACCATACCGGTGGTGAAGAGCGGGCCGATGACTCTGTTGTATCCGAAGTGGATTCCGGGCGGGCACTCGCCGCGCAACTCCATCGAACAGGTCGCCGGCCTGACCATCACCGCCGACGGTCAGCCGATCCCCTGGATGCGCGACCCGGTCGATGTGTTCGCCTTTCATGTCACCCCGCCGCGCGGCGCCAAGGCGCTGGAAGTGGCGTTCCAGCTGGCGACGCCGGTGACCCCGGCGGTGGGCCGTATCGTCGTCACGCCGGAGATGCTGAACATCCAGTTCATTGCCACATCGTTCTACCCGGCCGGATACTACACGCGTCAGATTCCGGTCGAGACCCGGGTGAAACTGCCCGCCGGCTGGGGCTTCGGCACGGCGCTGGAGGGGGCCTCGACCGAAGGCGACGTCACCACCTTCAAGACCACCAGCTACGAGACCCTGACCGACTCGCCGATGTTCGCCGGGCGCCACTACAAGCAGCTCGACCTCGATCCCGGCGCGGCCGTGCCGGTACGGCTCAACCTGGTGGCCGACAAGGCGGAATACCTGGAGGTGACGCCCGAGCAGCTCAAGGTTCACCGCGACCTGGTGCAGCAGGCCTACAAGCTCTTCAACGCGCGCCACTACGACCACTACGATTTCCTGGTGGCGGTGACCGACCAGCTCGGCGGCATCGGGCTTGAGCACCACCGCTCCAGCGAAAACAGCGTCGTGCCGAAGTACTTCACCGACTGGGACAAGACCTACGTCGGCCGCGATCTGCTGTCGCACGAGTTCACCCACTCCTGGAACGGCAAGTTCCGCCGCGCTGCCGACCTGTGGACCCCGACCTTCGACGCGCCCATGCGCGACAGCCTTTTGTGGGTGTACGAGGGCCAGACTCAGTATTGGGGCAATGTGCTGGCGTCGCGCTCCGGCCTGATGACGCGGCAGCAAACACTGGACTCCATCGCCGCCACCGCCGCGACCTACGACAACCAGGCCGGCCGCGCCTGGCGCAGCGTGGCCGACACCACCAACGACCCGATCATCGCCAACCGCAGGCCGCTGTCCTGGCGCAGCTACCAGCGCAGCGAGGACTATTATTCGGAGGCCATGCTGGTCTGGCTCGACGCCGACACCCTGATCCGCGAGAAGACCGGCGGCCGACGGAGCCTGGACGACTTCGCCAAGGCCTTCTTCGGCGTCGAGGACGGCAGCTACGTTCCCCTGACCTACACCTTCGACGATGTGGTCAAGGCGCTGAACGCGGTCGCGCCGCACGACTGGGCGGCGTTCCTGCGCACCCGCCTGCTCGAGCCCGGCCAGCCCGCGCCGCTCGATGGCCTGACGCGCGGCGGCTACAAGCTTGTCTATACCGATACGGCCACCGACTACGTCAAGGCGGCTGAAACCCGCACGCGGACCGTCAACCTGACCTATTCGCTGGGGATCACGATCGGCGCCAACGGGGTGCTGGCCAATGTGCAGTGGGGCAGCCCGGCGTTCGACGCGGCGCTGACACAGGGGTCGACCATCGTCGCCGTCAACGGCGAGGCCTATGACGCCGACAAGCTGCGCGAGGCGGTCAAGGCGGCGGCGAAGGCCGGCGCGCCGGCGATCGACCTGCTGATGCGGACCGGCGACCGCTATCGCACCGTCAGGATCGACTACCACGGCGGCCTGCGCTACCCGCGCCTGGAAAAGGTCGGACCCGGGGCGGCGTCGCTCGACGCGATCCTGACCCCCCGCAGCTAGGAACAGCGATGATGGCCAAGGAGCAGGACAGGATCGAGATTCAGAATTTCACCTCGCCCGGCCGCGTCTATCGCGTCGATCGCGCCAAGTACGAGGCGATGCGCAAGGCGCTGCTGCAGGTCCTGCCCGACCGCGCGCCGGGCATCGCCGTGGCGCAGGCCAAGGAAAAGCTTCTGCCGCTGCTGCCGGACGACCTCTTTCCCGGCGGCGACAAGGCCGGCTGGTGGCTGAAGGCGGCACAGCTCGACCTGGAGGCCAAGGGCGTCATCCGCCGCACGGACACGCCGCCGGTGCGGCTGTATCGCCTGTCATAGCCGGCCCCATGTCCCGTCTCGTCCTCGCCAAGCTGATCGAACATTCCTGGCATATCGTCGTCTTCACCGGCGCCGGCATATCGACCGAATCCGGCATCCCCGATTTCCGCAGCCCCGGCGGGGTGTGGAGCCGGATGAAGCCGATCTATTTCCAGGAATTCGTCGGTGACGAGGAGAAACGCCGCGAGGCGTGGACGCGCGCCTTCTCAGGCACGGCGGGCTGGACCGGCGGCAAGCCCAACGCCGGGCATTTCGCCGTGGCGCGACTGGTGGCCGAGGGCAAGGCCACCAGCGTCATCACCCAGAATGTCGACAACCTGCACCAGGAGTCCGGCGTGCCGGCCGACCAGGTGATCGAGCTGCACGGCAACGCTTCCTACGCGACGTGTCTCGAATGCGCCGAGCGGCACGAACTGGATGACCTCAAGCCAGCCTTCATCGAGCGCGGCGAGGTTCCGCATTGCCGTGTCTGCGGCGGGCTGGTGAAGACGGCGGTGATATCGTTCGGCCAGGCCATGCCGGAGGGGCCTATGCGGGCTGCGGAGGACGAGACCCTGTCCTGCGACCTGTTCCTGGTGCTGGGCTCGTCCCTGGCGGTGTTTCCGGCGGCGGGATTTCCGCTATTGGCGAAACAGAACGGCGCGCGCCTGGCCATTCTCAACCGCGACGCCACCGAGCTCGACCGTTACGCCGACCTGGTGCTGCACGACGAGATCGGCCCAACTCTGACCGAGATTATCGGACACAAGGCGGCGCCATAGGCGTTCAAGGTCCGCCTTTTTCGGTCGCGTAGGAGTTCGCCATGGCCGTCATCACCACCACCGGCGCGATGACCACCGGCACGAATGACGCCGACAGCATCACCGGGACGGGAGCCGACGAGACCATCCGCGCGGGCGGCGGCAACGACACCGTCAACGGCAATAGCGGCGACGACAAGCTCTACGGCGAAGCGGGCGACGACTATGTGATCGGCGGCGGCTATGAAAGCTCAGCCTTCCTTGACGGCGGCCCAGGCCACGACAGGCTGGAAGGGGCGCCGCTCGGCTTCGTTTTCAATGGGCAGCAGACCTACGCCATCGCCTACCTGACCCACGAGAGCGCGATCGGCGGCATCCGGGTCGACAACGGCGACGACTTCCTGTCGGGCGACCGCGGCAGCGACACCCTGACCGGCGGCGCCGGCGCCGACCGCTTCTACAGCTTCGCCGCAGCCGACTACGACCGGGTGACCGACTTCAAGCGCGCCGAGGGCGACCGGGTGCAGATCGAACTGGGCGACGCCTGGACCGTGGCGCAGGAGGGGGCGGACACAGTGGTCCGCGTCAGCACCGGCGGGGTGCTGGTGTTGGCCGGGGTGCAGAAGAGCAGCCTGACCGGCGACTGGATATTCACGGCCTAGCGGGCGACCTGCGCGCGAGGCCGCCCGGCGCCGGGTTATTTCTTTTTCAGGGCGAAGATGACGATCTCGACCGGGTTGCCGCCCATGTTGGTATAGGCGTGCTTGGCCGGATTGCGCGGCTGATAGACGACGTCGCCCTTCTTGCTGCGGTAGATCTTGTCGTCGACCTGAATTTGCAGGTCGCCTTCCGACATCTGCATCGAGATCTCGGTCCAGCCGCCGCCGCCGAAGTGCATCTCCTGCTTCAGCCCGACCGGAATCCACAGGCGGCGGATGCGCACCTCGTCGTTGTCGACCAGCAGGCTCTGGATGACGCCGGGGGCGGCGCCGACGGTCGCCGGCCACATCGGCGGTGCGGCCGGCGGGGCAGGGGTTGCGGGGGCCGCGGGCGCCTGCGCAGCAAGCGGGGTGGCGATGGCCAGCACGGCCAGGCCGGCGAACGCGGCAAGGGTGGTCTTTCTCATGACGTCTCTCCTGTTTTGTTTTTCTTGAAAGCTACTTGCGCGAAATCTGCCGGTTCAGCATGTCCATGAAGCCGCTGCGGTTGCGGGCTTGCATCTCGTCCCATTCCGCCTGGCTGACCGTCAGCGGATGCGGCCGGGCCCCGGACTTGATCCGGTCGATCTTGCCCTCGAAGGCGGCCTGGGGGTGGCCGCTGAGCACGATGTCGGGCTTGGGCATGGCGCTCATGCGCTGCAGGGTGGCGACGGTATCCTGCACGATCAGCGGATGGCGCGGATTGTTGACCAGCTCGTCCCAGGCGTTGGGATTGCCGCCGCCGACAACGAAGACGGTGTAGGGGCGCCCGCCGTCCTGCACCTCCATCCGCCAGCTGGTCGCGCCCTGGGTATGGCCGGGCAGGTTGATGGCGGTCAGGGTCTCGCCCCCCAGGGTGATCTTGGCGCCGTCGTCGATGATGCGGTCGATCTTGATCGGCGGCCAGCCGTCGACGCCGGCGCCCGACATGTCCT
This sequence comes from Caulobacterales bacterium, assembly GCA_947475655.1. GTDB lineage: Bacteria > Pseudomonadota > Alphaproteobacteria > Caulobacterales > Caulobacteraceae > Caulobacter. The sequence goes on from CANJOB010000041.1 coordinate 16,171, forward strand.
TGCCCGCCCGCAGCGCCGGCACGTCGCGTCGCATTGCGATCACCGTGGCGCCGGTGGCCTTGGCCATGGCCGCGTGGCCTTCGATGTGGTCGAAGTGCGCGTGGCTGTTGATCATGATCTTGATGTCGCGCGGGTTGAAGCCAAGCTTGCGGATATTGGCCAGGATGCCCTCGTGCATACGTTGCAGGCCGGTATCGAGCAGGATCATCCCCTGCGGGGTGACGATCAGGTAAGAGGCGATGTTGCGCGCCCCGACATAGTAAAGGTTATCGATGATCTTGAACGGCTCGATGATGTCGCTGCCGGCCCCTTTCAGCACGTCCAGGCCTTCCATCTGCTGCGGCGTCGGCCGCCCCAGTTGCGTCTGCGCCGCCGCCGGCGCGGCAGATAGGCAAAGGGCGGCGAATACACTGGTTAGAATGATGGTCCGCATGGCGAGTCCTCCCCAACTCTATGGCTTTTTTCGATAGTGACCCTGCGCGGCGGGGGGTCAAGCGTAAGCATTGACCGCATTTTTTTTCGCCTCCGGACCTCTCAAGCGGAGCCGATGTTTTTCAAGGACTTTTTTCGCGGTTGCGGCGTCTTGAGGCCGCGCTCGCCAACGGTCCCGTTTGGTCGGGTATGCAACAAAATAATACTGCGCTCGTTAAGGCTGCGGGGGCCCCTACCCGGAGAGCGATCTTATGCAGAAAATCAGATTTCCCGCCGTCGCCGTGGCCGCAATCGCCGTCGGCGCCCTGAGTCTTGGGGGCTGCGCCACCAAGAAATTCGTCAACGAGCAGGTCAGCGCCGTCGACACCAAACTGGGCGCAACCCAGTCGCAGGTGTCCAACCAGGGCGTACAGCTTGCCGAGCTGGACAAGACGTCGCGTGAGGCTCTCGAGCGGGCCCAGGCGGCCGGCAAGCTGGCCGAAGGCAAGTTCCTCTATTCGATGGTCCTGTCGGACGACTCGGTGAAGTTCCCGGTCAACCGCGCCGAACTCTCGCCCGAGGCCCAGGAACGCCTCACCGCCTTCGCCGAAAAGATGAAGGCGGAGAACCGCAACGTCTATCTGGAAATCCAGGGCCATACCGACGCCACGGGTCCCAAGGAACTCAACATGAAGTTGGGCGAGGAACGGGCCGAGGCTGTGCGCCTGTTCATGAACAAGCAGGGCGTCGCCCTGAACCGGATGGCCACCATCTCCTATGCCGACGAGGCGCCGGTGGCGCCCAACGACAACCGCGAAGGCCGGGCTCAGAACCGCCGCGTCGTGGTGGTTGTCCTGTCCTAACCGCTAGAGGAGGGGCCGCGCGATCAGCGGCCCCTCGCCCTAGGCCAACAGGCCTAGGTCAGCAGGTCCGACCAGCGCCAGGTCCCGGACCCGACCGCCAGCCTGGCCGCGCCGGGCGTTTCATTCAGTGAGAGCACCACCAGCCCGCGCACCGTTTCGTTGCGGCAGGCTTCCGGCGCGAAGGCGATTTCCCAGATCATGGCCTGGCGCACCGTGGCCAGACCCTTGCCTTCCTGGCCGCTGCTGCGGACCCAATCCCCGTTCCAGACGATCATCGCGCGCGACCCGCCCGGACGCGGCGCCTGGGCCACGGCGGTCTGCACCCGGCTGTCGCGGCGCAGGGCGTTCTGCAGCCGGGCGGCGATATTGCAGCTTCCGCCGCCCGATCCCGAGCCGACGCTGGACGCCCCGGCCAGCTGGGCGTTGCCCAGCCATTCGGACGTGGGCCCTTGCGCGACCAGCAGCGGCTTGACGTTGGTGGGTGGGTTCGGAATGACCTTGCGCGCCGTGGCCTTGCGTTCCGCGGGCTTGGCGGCGGCGGGCTTCTCGGCGGCGACCGGCGCCTCGGCCGGGGGCAGGGGCGGCGGCGGCTCCTCGTACAGCACCACCGTCATGGGCTCAGGCTCGGGCACGATGGGCGGCGGCGCTATGCCCACCGTGGCCAGGACGCCGAGGATCGCCAAGTGGCTGACGACGCCGAACATCAGGCCGGTGGCGCGCGTCGCGCCGCCCCGGCGGAGGGGCCTGTGCCATCGCTGTGGTTGCGCGCGCATAGACAAGCGGCTGATCCCTACGACCTGTTATCCCTGTAAAACGCCTCCGCGTCAGGATCGTGGCGCCGAAAAGAGCCGCCGGAGCCCGGAAACTCCTAGCGACCGTTGTCCGGTATGCAGATCAGGGCCCCGCAGGCCTTGCAATGAACCGCGTCCGGGTCGTGCTTTTGCAGCCCGCAGGCGGGACATGGGAAATGCACCTTGCGCGGCGAGAACAGGGTCTGGCCCAGCCGCACGAACAGGGTCACCCCAACCAGCATGATGACGATCGAGACGATCCGCCCCCAGTTGCCGGGCAGCAGGATGTCGCCGTAGCCGGTCGTCGTCAGGCTGGTGACGGTGAAATAGAGCGCGTCGATATAGCCGGTGATGTCGTCATATCGGCCCATGAAGCTTGTGTAGACGAAGCCCGTCGCCACGAAGACGAACGTCACCAGCGCCGCCACCGCCTTGGTGATCTCCTCCACCCGCGTGTCATCGTAGCGGTGGCCGATGGTGCGCCAGAAGAAATCCGAGTGGATCAGAGTCGACAGGCGCAGCACGCGTAGAAAGCCGAAGTTCAGCGCCAAGGTGGGAAACAGCAGGGTGGTCAATATGAACAGATCAACCCATACGATCGGCCGCTTCGACCAGTCCTTAATACTTGAATGGCCAGGGCTCGCGCGGTGAGATCGATCGCCAGCAAGGCGGCGATCACATAATCGATGATGAAGTAGGCGCGGCCGACGTCCCGCAACAGAGGCGCGGCAATAAAAAAGCCAATGATCAGAACATCGATGACTAATACGGCGAGACGGAACCTGACCGCGGTGCGCGAGGAACCATGATAGAGCGCGCGCAGCCGCGCCCTGATCCTCAAATCATGGCGCGCGCGAGTCCCGTTAACCTTCATGCCGGGAATGTAGCGTGGCGGTGAAAAAAGGGTAGCGCCGTGAATCAGGCGCCGCGCCGCGAGCCGATCCCATCATTTCTCCCCCTTTTCTGCGCCCGCCGTCAGGAAAAAGCGACGATAGCGCGTCTCTCTTGCCGCACTTGTCGGAAAAAAGTCGCCGTATCGCCCTGTCCGCGTGCACGCGGTTGACACTGGGAGACGAGAGGTGCAGTTGCGCCGCCAACTAAAAAATATTTGAGGGAATACCGATGCTTTCCAAAATTACCTCTGCACGCGCCGCGGCGCTGTCGGGTTCGGTCGCGCTGAGCGTGCTGGCCCTGGCCATGCCCCAGATGGCGAACGCCCAGGCAGCGGCCCCCGTCGAAGGCGCCGTCGAAGCGGTCATCGTCACCGGTTCGCGCCTGACCAACGCCGGTTTCCAGGCCCCGACGCCCGTCACCGTCCTGGGCGCCGCTCAGATGGAATCGCGCGCCGCCACCACCGTGTTCGACCTGACCAAGGACATCCCGGTGTTCCGCTCCAGCGCGGGCCTCAACAACGCCGTGTTCGGCATCCGCACCGTCGG
>CANJOB010000042.1 GCA_947475655.1 Caulobacterales bacterium
GAGAGGGACCTGATCAGCGGACTCCATCAGGGCCAGCGGCCATCAGCGCCGCGCAAACAGGCCGGACAGATGACCGCACCCCGACAGATCGAAACACCAACCCAACTTCACACTTGCAGCGCAGGGGCCATCCACAGATGACAGCACCGGCGTAGTGCATCGGACGCCGCGCCAGGCGGGAAGCCGTAGCCGGTCGGGTCGACGACATCGGGGTCGACCGGGCGCTAGGCGACGCCTTCCTCGACGATATTCGCGCCTCTAGCGCGACGCGACCTGGAGCGGGAAGGTGACCCAACTGCGTACCGGTGGGGTCTGCGCGACGCCAGGGCGGCTATAATCGCAGACGCCCTGGGGGAAGATGTCCCGCAGCCGCTGGATCTGCGCCGAACCAATAGATTGTTTGTAGAGCTTGGCCGACACCGGCTGCAGCGCGCATTTGATCGTGTCGCTGCGCAGCGGCGCCCCGGCGGCGATGCGCGGATCGCCGTGGTTGGGGAACAGCTGGTTGCAGCGGCTTGAGCCCTGATAGGTCGCGTTGACGCTGATCTTTTCCATACTGTCGGTGAAGCAGGCGTCGGCCAAGCCAGCGGGCTTGTGACGCAACACCTTGGCGGCGCGCGGCGCGGCGGACCGGTCGCGGTCGATGGCGTCAAGCCAGGAGTCCATCGACGAAAGCGCCATGCGCATGGCCTCGCGCAGCGGCGACTTGGCGTTCTGCATGTCGGCGCGCAGCGAACCGGTTGTGGGCGTGGTCCATGAGATCTGATTGTCCGCGTTGCCGTTGGTGGCGACCATGCGGGCGCGCATCACCTGGGTGGTGAAGGCAGTATGCACATCGGAGGGATCGGCGCGGTCCAGGTAGGAACGCACGTCAATGATCGGCACGTTGGCCAGGTTACGTCCGATGTTCACGCGGCCGGTCTGATAGGCGGCGCGCAGGGCGCTGAGATCACCAACCATCCGCGCGGCGACAAAGCGGCCTTCGCGGTCATAGCCGCCGACCTTCTGGTTCAGATCGGCGAACTGGTCGAAGCTGATCGCGCCGCTGTTGAACGCCGCCAGCCCGTACTGCACTCCGACGTTGTCCAGCGGCATCCGCGCCGAACCGTCCGCGTGCCGGCCATAGATGTTCACGGCGTTGTCGAAATAGCTGCAGCGCGCGCCTTTGGGGCTCTTGACCGGATCGTACAACGGGCCGGCCTGCTCCGAGCGCGTGCCGGAGATGCCCGTAACGGCTTCGGTGTTGGTGATGAAGGCGGTCGCGTCGCAGCCGGCGCCGAGCGGCGAGATCATACGCGGGGTGTAGTTGAACCAGGCCTTGCAGGAGCCATAGTTGGCGAAACCGGAGATCGCCGCCTTCTGCGCGTCGGTCAGATTGGTGTTCTTCAGGTAGTTGTCCAGCAGCGGGCAGTCGTTCCACGCCCCCGCCAGCGAGATGGTGTCAGGAAAGCTGCGCTCGGGCATCAGGCCGTCGAGAATGCCGGGATAGTTTTGCGCCAGCAGGTACTGCTGAATCGCGCCGCCAGAGCCGCCGACGCCGATGGTGTGCCGGGGCGGACCAAATGCCTCGATGAAGTGTTCCTTCACCATCGTCGCCGTCTCGGCCGAGGTGACGTCGTTGCAGTTGGCCCCTTGCACGTTCAGCGTGGCGGAGGCCAGCGCATAGCCCTGGTCGAGGCCGTCGTTGCCGATCTCACCGTTGTTGATTACCGCACCGGTGCCCCGGCCCTGGCGGAAAGCGACGCCGCAGCCGCCGCCAAAAGTGTAGAGCAGCACTCCGTTCCAGCCGGGCGCGCGCGCCACCGGCGTAGGCAGCGGTCCGCCGGGCGGGTTGATCATGGCGATCTGATAGATGGCGCGGTTGATGACGCCGGTCTCCAGGCGGACGATATAGTCCACCTCGGCGCCGCCCTTGATCTTGGCCTTGGCCAGATCGGCGGGGCGCGCGCCGGTCGGGTTGAAGGGCTTCAACGTCCCGTCGGCGGTGGATTTGTATACGTACTGCACGTTGGTCGGCGCGCTGCAGTTGGCGTCGGTCGCGCGGCCCAGGGTCGAACCGTCGGGCAGCCGGAAGGCGTGGGTCTCGCACACGAACGGTGTCTGGTGCGGACCTGAGAATAGCGGGCCCATCAGCGGATGGTTTGTCACGGCCAGATTGGCGCGGGCGCCGCCCGCCGTGACCGTGATGGCATTGGCGCCGTCGCGCAGGCCGTCCACCACCCCGCGCAGGTTGCCGCTGGCCGGGTCGCGGGCGAACCGGCCGGTCAGGTTGCGCCCGCCGACCGTGACCGTGACGCCGAGCGCGGGCGAAACGATCTCTATCAGGGCGTCGCCACCGGTCACCCGTCGGGGGTCGGAGGAAAGCACACGCGCCACCGGCGCCTTGACCACCGGCTTGCCCGCGGAGGCCTTCGGGGTCGGGACCTGCGCGACGGCCGCCGCCGCGGTCAGCAGACTGATCGCGGCCAGACCAGCCATCGCGAAAGACGAAACGCGTCCAAGCCTGGGCTTCATGGTTTCGTCCCCCGAATGTCTTGTTGCGCCCCTCGCCCTAAGGCCGGCGCTTTTCCCGCTTAGTCGATAAAAATCAGGCTGGCAAGGAACCCCTAACGCCCGTTCGGTTTTGCTTGCCATCGCCCCATTTGTTTGGAAAAACGCAGGCCGGTGAGGAGATTAGACAATGCACGGCTTGATGCAGTCTTGGCCGCTGACGGTCGACAAGATCCTGGACCGAGCGAAAACCTGGAGCGCGTCGCGCGAGGTGGTCACCCGCTCGCTCGAAGGCCCGATCGTCCGCTCCACCTATGCCGACATCCACACTCGGGCGAAAAAATTCTCCGCCGCCCTGCTGGCCATGGGGATCAAGCCGGGCGACCGCGTCGCCACCCTCGCCTGGAACACCGGACGCCATCTGGAGGTCTGGTACGGCGTGATGGGGATCGGGGCGGTGTGCCATACGGTCAACCCACGCCTGTTCGCCGACCAGATCTGCTACATCATCAACCACGCACAGGATCGCGTGGTGATCGCCGACGCTACGTTCGCGCCCTTCCTGATGCAGCATAAGGACAAGCTGCCGTCGGTGGAGCGCTTCGTCATCCTCGCCGACGAGGACCGGGCCGGCGATCATCCGGGCATGATCGCGTATGAAACCCTGATCGCGCAACACGCGCCTGACGCCCAATGGGGCGCCTTCGACGAGAACACCGCCGCCGGGCTATGCTATACCTCCGGCACCACGGGCGATCCCAAGGGCGTGCTCTATTCGCACCGCTCCAATGTGCTGCACACCTACATGACCCTGCAGGCGGACGGATTTGGCCTGACCCAATCCGATACTGTATTGCCGGTGGTGCCGATGTACCACGCCAACGCCTGGGGCATCGCCTTCAGCGCCCCTGCGGTGGGCGCCAAGCTGGTGATGCCGGGCGCCAAGATGGACGGCGCCTCGATCCACGAACTGCTGGAGACCGAGGGCGTCACCTTCTCCGCCGCCGTGCCCACCGTGTGGCAAGGGCTGCTGCAGCACCTGCGCGCGACCAAGTCGCCGCTGACCAGCCTCAAACGTGTGGTGATCGGCGGCGCGGCCTGCCCGCCCGCCCTGATACGCGCCTTCCATGACGAATTCGGCGTCGAGGTGATGCACGCCTGGGGTATGACCGAGATGTCCCCCACGGGCGTCTTCTGCAGCATGCCACTGGAGCTGAAAGACGCCAGTTTCGAGGACCAGCTGCCGATCCGCGCCAAGCAAGGCCGGCCGCTCTACGGCGTCGACATCACCCTGGAAGACGATGAGGGCCAACCGCTGCCGCACGATGGCGTCACCTTCGGCCATCTGCTGGTGCGCGGCCCCTCCGTCGTCGAGGGATACTACAGGCAGGCCGGCAAGGTGGTGGACGAGCGCGGCTTCTTCGACACCGGCGATATCGCCACCATCGACCACAACGGCATGGTGCAGATCACCGACCGCGCCAAGGACGTGATCAAGTCCGGCGGCGAATGGATTAGCTCGGTCGAGTTGGAGAACCACGGCGTCGGCCACGCGGCGGCGGAGATCGTGGCCGTGATCGGAGTCGCCCACCCAACGTGGGACGAGCGCCCGCTGATGATCGTCAAGCTGCGGCCGGGCGAGAGCGCCACGCGGGAAGATTTTCTTGCCCATATGCAGGACAAGGTCGCCAAGTGGTGGCTGCCTAACGACGTGGTGTTCGTCGACGATATCCCGCTCGGCGCCACCGGCAAGATCGACAAAAAGGCGCTGCGCGACCAGTTCAAAGACTACCGTTTCCCAGACTGCCGCTGATGGCGCGGCTGCATGAGCTATTCGACCTGACCGGGCAGGTCGCGGTCGTCACCGGCGGATCGCGCGGCTTGGGCCTGCAGATGGCCGAGGCGCTGGGCGAGTTCGGCGCCCATTTGGTGCTGGTGGCGCGCAAACAGGACGAACTGGACGCCGCTGTCGCGCACCTGGCCTCGCTGGGCGTCAGCGCCGACGGGTTTTCCGCCGACCTGGGCACGGCCGAGGCCCCCGCCGCCCTGGTCGAACGCGTCATGGCGGCGCGCGGCCAGATCGATGTGCTGATCAACAACGCCGGCGCCACCTGGGGCGCCCCGGCCGAGGATCATCCGCCGGAAGCCTGGGACAAGATCGTCAATCTGAACATGGGCGGCGTGTTCCGCCTGACCCAAGCCGCCGCGAAGGCTTCCATGCTGCCGCGCGGCCGCGGACGCATCATCAACATCGCCTCGATAGAGGGGATCAAGGCCCACCATCCCAGCATGCTGGGAACGGTGGCCTACAACAGCTCAAAAGGCGGGCTGATCAACATGACGCGCGCTCTGGCCGCCGAATGGGGTCCGCGCGGGATCACCATCAACGCCTTGGCGCCGGGCTACTTCCCCTCGAAGATGACACGCGGCACGATCGAGGCCCATGAGGCGCGACTACTCGACGGCATCCCGCTCGGCAAACTCGGCGGGCCGGACGACCTCAAGGGCGCGGCCCTGTTGCTGGCCTCCGCCGCCGGTGGGCACATCACCGGCCAGGTGATCGCGGTCGACGGCGGGTCAACGGCGATTTAGCCGGCCGCGCCTGATGGCTCAGGCGACCCGTTCGATCACCATGGCGATGCCTTGGCCGCCGCCGATGCACAGGGTGATCAGGCCGTAGCGTCCGCCGATCCGTTCCAACTCGTACATCGCCTTGATCGCCACGATCGTGCCGCTGGCGCCGAGCGGATGGCCAAGCGCGATGGCGCCGCCGTTCGGGTTGACCTTGGCCGGGTCGAGCTTGAGCGAGCCGATCACCGCGCAGGCTTGTGCGGCGAAGGCTTCGTTGCTCTCGATCACATCCATCTGGTCGGCGGTCAGACCCGCGCGCCCCAGCGCCAGCGGAACGGCCTCGACGGGACCCAGCCCCATGACTTCCGGCGCGACACCGGCATAGGCCCAGGAGACGATACGCGCGGCGACCTTTGCGCTTCGACGTTCAACGGCGCTTTTCGACATCAGCACCACGGCGGCGGCGGCGTCGTTCATGCCCGATGCGTTGCCGGCGGTCACCGTGCCGTCCTTCTGGAAAACCGGACGCAGCTTGGCCAGGTCTTCCGCCGTCGTGCCAGGGCGCACGTGCTCGTCGGTGTCGAACATCTGCTGGCCCTTGCGGGTCTGCAGTTCGAACGGAACGATCTGCGACTTGAAGCGGCCCTCGCTGATGGCGTGGGCTGCGCGGCGGTGGCTCTCCACGGCGAACGCGTCCTGCGCCGCCCGGTCGATGTCCAGCCGCTTGGCGATGTTCTCGGCGGTGACGCCCATATGGCCGTGGCCGAACGGGTCGTTAAGCCCGCCGTTCAGCATGTCGACGGCAGCGGAATCTCCCATCTTCTTGCCCCAGCGGATGTCGGGCAGGAAATAGGGCGCGCGGCTCATGCTCTCGGCCCCGCCGGCGACGGCGATGTCGCATTCGCCCAGCTTCACCAGTTGCGCCGAGGAAATGATCGACTGCAGGCCCGAGCCGCACAGGCGGTTGACGGTCATGGCCGGCGCCTTGTCGGTGATCCCCGCCTGGATGGCGGATACGCGGGCAAGGTAGGGGTCGCGCGACTCGGTCGGGATCACCTGACCCATGACGACGTGCTGCACCTCCTCGCCGGTAACGCCGGCGCGGCTCATAACCTCCCGGATCGCCGCGGAACCCAGGGTGATCGGGGCCACATCCTTGAGGCTGCCGCCGAACGCGCCAATGGCAGTGCGCGCGCCGGCGACGATGAAAACGTCTTCCAAAGCCTGCATGACTTCAACTTTCAGAAAGCCGCGCCGCGCGGGCGCTATTCGCACCTAACAATGGTTAGGTTCGGCGCTTTTGCAAGACGTCGCAGCGGCGAAAGCCTCCCTAACCTGCTCAGTCGGCGGTAGGGTGGCGGTAGATATGGACGATCTGGTGGGCGATTTCGGCCGGCGTGGCCAGGCCCGGACGGTACCAGGACGGCACATTGTTCATCAGAGTCAGCAGGGTGATCCGATAAATCTTGCGATCGAAGCTTTCGGGTAAAGGTAGTTCCTCCACCAGGCGACGGTAGACCAGCTCGAACTCATCGCGCTGCACCACGAGCTTGGCGTGCAGGTCCGAGTCGGTGTGGGGCAGATCGTTCATCAGCGGCAGAGTCAGGGAGGCGGGATCGACCTGAAGCTCCAGGTGGCGGGCGCAGGCCGCTTCGAGCCGCGCCCAGGGGTCGGTAAGGCCCGCGATGGCCGCTTCGACCTGTATAGCGGCGCTGGTCAGGGCAACGCCGTGAATCTCCAGGAACAGCGCCTCCTTGGAGGTGAAGTGATGATACATCGAGCCGCCCCGGATACCCGCGACCTCGGCGATCTCACGCATGCTGGAATCGCGGAATCCCTTGCGGCGGAATACGTTGGCGGCCGCCTCCAGCACCTCCTGCCGCCGTTCGCTGACGCGTTCGACAGCCGCGGGGAGAAAGGTCGTTTCAACCCCTTTGGACCGGCGGAGCGTAGCCTTTGCCATTCAACATCCTGTTGCGTTAGGCCGAACCGTGAGGATAGGCGCCCAAAGGGCTTTGAGGCAAAACCGCCATGATTTCAACCCATACGCTCTGGTTTGCTGCCCGAGTGGGCGGCCCTTGTGGTTCAAACGGCGTCTGCTAGCTTGCAGCCAAACAAACATTAGGGTCGCCACAATGAAGACGTCCGTGAACGGTCCTGAAGAGAAGGACGTCCTGAAGATCGCGGTGACCGCGCTCGCGGGGTCCAGCATCGAATGGTACGACTTCTTCATCTACGGCACCGCCGCCGCCCTGGTCTTCCCCACGCTTTTCTTCTCTCACGACCTGCCGCCGCTGGTCGCCCAGCTGGCCGCCTTCAGCACCTTCGCCGTGGGCTTCTTGGCCCGGCCGCTGGGCGGGCTGGTGTTCGGGCACTTCGGCGACAAGGTCGGGCGCAAGAAGGCGCTGGTCGCCGCCCTGCTGATGATGGGGGTGGCCACCACCCTGATCGGCTGCTTGCCCACCTACCAGCAAGTGGGCGCCGCCGCGCCGGTGGCGCTGATCCTGTTGCGTTTCGCCCAGGGCCTGGCCGTCGGCGGCCAATGGGGCGGCGCTATCCTGCTGGCGACTGAAAGCGCGCCCATCAACAAGCGCGGCTTCTACGGCAGCTTCGCCCAGGTGGGCGTGCCGGTCGGGGTGGTCCTGGCCAATCTGGTGTTCCTGCTGATGACCGCGCGCATCGCGCCGGACGCTTTCCAGGCCTGGGGCTGGCGGGTGCCGTTCCTGCTCAGCGTCGTGCTGGTCGGGGTGGGCCTCTATGTTCAGCTGAAGTTGGAAGAAACGCCGGTCTTCAAGCAGCTTGAGGCCATCAAACACGCCAAGAACGAGGCCGAGCTGGCCGAACAGGCCGCCCGGCGCGGCGTCTCTGTCGACGTCATCCGCGCCGAGGCCGCCGCCCTGAAGAAGCGCTCGCCGGTGTTCGAGGTGTTCCGCTCACACCCGCGCCAGATCCTGCTCACCACCGGGGCGATGATCGCCATCAACGGCAACTTCTACATCCTGATCACCTTCGTCATCGCCTACGGTGTCCGCACCGTCGGCCTGGCGCAGAAGGAAGTGCTGCTGGCGGTGCTGGTCGGCAGCCTGTTCATGGTCCCGGCCCTGCTGATCTCGGCGGCCATATCCGACCGCATCGGCCGGCGCGGCATCTACATGGCTGGCGCGATCCTGCTGGGTATCTTCTCTTTCGCCTTCTTCCCAATGGTGGCGGCCGGCACGCCGCTGATGGTCACCGCCGCCATCGCCATCGGCCTTGTGCTGCTCAGCCTCATGTACGGCCCCCAGGGGGCGTTCTTCGCCGAGCTGTTCAGCGCCAAGGTGCGTTATTCGGGGGCGTCGCTGGGCTACCAGCTGGGCGCGATCCTGGGCGGCGGCTTCGCCCCCATCATCGCCACCGCCCTGCTGGCGAAGTACGGCTCGGCGGTGCCGATCTCGATCTACATGGCCGGGATGTGCGCCGTCTCCCTGCTCAGCGTCTACCTGCTCAGCGAGACCTATAAGAACGAGGAAGAGGTCTAGGCGAGGCGGCGGCGCCACAGGGCGCCGGTTTCCCCGCGGCGGGGCTAGCGCCACAAACCAAACAACCGTAAGGTTGCTATCAATAACAACATACTGCCGGGGTCACTCCGGCGACCGCAAGCCCACCCGTGGTGGGCCGGCGATTTCATTAGGAAAGAAGGGGAACGCCCAAGTGTTTTCACGTTCATTCTCGGCCAGCCTGCTGGCGACGGCTTCTGTAGCGGCCTTGTTCGGCGGCTCGTCCGCCATGGCCCAGACCGCTGCGGCTCCGGCCGGCGAAGTTCAGGAAGTTGTGGTCACCGGCTCGCGCCTGGCCACCGGCTTCACCGCCCCCACCCCCGTTTCGGTGATGGGTTCGGCCCAGCTTGAGGCGCGCGGCGCCACCGCTGTGGCCGACGTGGTGCAGGAAATCCCGTCCTTCCGTCCGTCGGGCCAGACCCAGGGCGTCAGCGGCACCTTCTCGGTCGGCCAATCGCTGCTCGATCTTCGCGGCCTGGGCCCGACCCGCACCCTGGTGCTGGTGGACGGCCGCCGCCACGTGCCCAACAACGTCAACGGCACCTTCGACACCAACATGCTGCCGACCTCGCTGGTCGACCGCACCGAAGTGGTGACCGGCGGCGCCTCGGCCGCCTACGGCTCGGACGCCGTGGCCGGCGTTGTCAACTTCATCCTGCGCGACCGCCTCGAAGGCTTCCGCGGCAACCTGCAGTACGGGGTCTCTGGCGAAGGCGACACCAAGGAGACATCGGGCAGCATCGGCTATGGCCGTTCCTTCGCTGACGGTAAGGGCCACATCATCATCGGCGGCGACCTGTCGAAGAATGACCCGTCGGGCTTCATGAGCAGCCGCGACTGGGGCCGCAAGCAGCCGGGCCTGGTGCCGCTGTCGGCCCGCCCCGCCGGCGTCCCGGCCTTCGTCATCGCCGACAATGCTCAGTACTATCTGTCGCCAGGCAGTCTGGTCACCTCGTGTACGCGCGGCGCCACGGTCCTCGCCGGCGCGGCCTGCCCGCTCAACAACACCACCTTCGGCCCGGGCGGAACGCCGAGCATTCTTCAGAACAGCGGCCTCGTCGGCTCGACCTTGATGGTCGGCCCCGCCGGAGGCGGCGGCCAGAACTACGGCTACAACACCGGCTCGACCTCGCTGATGAAGGTCGGTGGCGAACGCAAGACCTTCCTGACCCGCGCCAGCTATGACGTCACGCCCAACACCACCCTGTGGGGCCAGTACAGCTACGGCCGCTTCCAGGTGGAATCGCGCGGCACCTACTTCACCCGCAACAGCAACACCCTGTTCGTCAACCGCGACAACCCCTACATCCCGGCCGCCACAGCCGCGCAGATGGACGCGCAAGGCATTACCCAGCTGCGGATGAACCGCCTCAACACCGACTTCGGTCCGGTGGATCCGCGCAACAAGAACGACTTCACCGAGTTCTCGGTCGGCGCGCGTGGCGAAGTCGCCGGCTGGAAGTGGGACGCATCCTACATCAACGGCAGCGCGGCCTTCACCTACGATATCGGCGGCCTGTCGCTCCTGCCGAACTATTACGCCTCGCTCTACGCCGTGCGCGACGCGGGCGGCAACGTCGTCTGCGGCGCGGCGGCGAGCAACCCGAACTTCGCCCAGCTGACCGTCGCTCAGCGCGCCGCCCAGCAGCCCGGCTGCGTGCCGTTCAACCCGTTCGGCCCGACCTCGATGTCCAAGGCCGCCTATGACTACGTCAATCAGCGCGTGTCGCAGCACACCGACTACGATCGCGACTCGGCGTCGGTGAACTTCAGCGGCGAGCCCTTCATGCTGCCTGCCGGCCCCGTCGCCCTGGCGGTCGGCGGAGAATGGCGTAAGGACACGGTGCGGGTCACCGTTCCCTCGACCATTGAGGCCCTGTCGATCGCCCAGGCCTATTTCGCGGTGAATCCGCGCAGCGGCTCCGGTGAGATTTCCGTCAAGGAAGGCTACATCGAAGTCGGGGCGCCGATCCTGCGCGACGTCGCCTTCGCCAGGAGCCTGGACCTGAACGCCGCGGTGCGCCGCACCGACTATTCCACCTCCGGCGGCGTCACCACCTGGAAGATCGGCGGCACCTGGGACCCCACCGACTTCCTGCGCCTGCGCGTCACCCGTTCGCGCGACATCCGCGCGCCGAACGTGCCGGAACTGTTCGTGAAGGGTAACGACAGCTTCGGCCTGCGCACCAACCCGAAGACCGGCGTCTCAGCTCAGCTGAACTCGGCCTCCCTGAGCAACCCGAACCTGGATCCGGAAAAGGCCGACACCCTGACGGCCGGCGTCATCTTCCAGCCGACCTGGAGCTTCCTGAACGGCTTCCGCGCCTCGATCGACTACTACGACATCAAGATCGACGGCGTGATCGCGGCGGTGAGCGCGGTGGACGTGCTGAACCGCTACTACATCCAGAACAATCAGGAATATGCGCAGTACATCACCTTCGATAACTCCGCGATCGGCTTCGCCCGCGTGGACTCGCCGCTGCTGAACCTCAACAAGCAGAAGACCAACGGCGTGGATATCGAACTGGCGTACCGCGCTCAGGAAGGCATGTTCGGCGTCCCCGGCCGGTTCTCGGCTAACGCGCTTGGCACCTGGCTGGACGATCTGGAAACCTTCGACGTCGCAGGCGTCAGCCTGGGCGACCTGGCGGGGGCCATCCCCGAGTGGCGCGGCACGGTCAACCTCAACTACGACCTGAACCGTTTCTCCGCCAACCTTCAGGCTCGCCTGAACTCGAAGATGACCTATCTGATCACCCGCGTCGGCCCGAACGACCCCAACTACAACCCGGTCAACGCCAACAGCATCAACGACAACATCTTCCCGTCGATCGCCTACTACAGCCTGGCCCTGCGCTACACCGTGCTGCAGGACGACAACCACAAGCTCGATGTCTACGGCATCATCGACAACCTTTTCGACAAGGACCCTCCAGGCGGCTCGTGGGCCGTTCTGAGCGGGCTTGGCACCGGCGGCTCAGGCGGGTTCAACCCGTACGACGGCGTCGGCCGCTACTTCAAGATGGGCGTCCGCTTCCAGTACTGATCGCCTGCCTGACTTCGCCGCCCCGCTCGCATGCCGAGCGGGGCGGTTTCTTGTTTTACAACCGCGCTTGGCCAGGCCTCGAACTTGGCCGACAACCTCCCTTCCACCGTTTGCTTCCCAGGGAAGGATTGAACCGTGGGCTACGAGATTTCGCTGACCGGCCGCACGGTCCTGATCATTGGGGCCTCTTCGGGCCTGGGCAAACGCTTCGCCAAGGCCTGCGTCACCGCCGGCGCCCGCGTCGCCCTCGCCGCCCGCCGCACCGACCGCCTTGAGGCGCTGGTGCAGGAGATCACCGCCGCCGGCGGGACCGCCGCCGCCGTTGCCATGGACGTGCTGGACGAGGCCTCCGTGAAGGCCGCGTTCGACGCCGCAGAAGCCAACCTTGGCCCCATCGACACCGTCATCGCCAACGCCGGCATCTCGCGCGCCGGCCCTGTCGTCGACCTGCCCATTGAAGCGTTCGACGCAACCGTCGCCGTCAACCTGCGCGGCGCGTTTCTGACCGCACGCGAAGCCGGCAAGCGCATGATCGCCGGTGGTTCGCGCGACACCGGCCGCGGCCGCGTGGTGCTGATCGCCTCCATCGCCGCCCAGGTTCCGCTGTCGGGGCTAGTGGCCTACTGCGCCTCCAAGGCCGGCGTGCAGATGATGGGCCGGGCGCTCGCCCGCGAGTGGGTGACCAAGGGCGTCAACGTCAACATGATCTGCCCCGGCTATATCGAGACCGAGATCAACGCCGAGTGGTTCCAGAGCGAAGGCGGCAAGCGACAGGTCCAGAGCTTCCCGCGCAAGCGCCTGATGCACGAGAGCGATCTCGACGCCATGGTGCTGTACCTCTGTTCGGACGCCTCTCGCGCCATCACCGGCTCGGTGTTCAATATCGACGACGGGCAGGTCGGATGAGCGAGCCGGACTCCGACGCCTTCGCCGGCGTCAAGGCGGTCGAGGCCCGTTTCGCTCTCGACGAGGCGCGGCTGTCGGCCTGGATGGCGCGACATGTCGAGGGTTTCGAAGGTCCGCTGACGATCAATCAGTTCAAGGGCGGGCAATCCAACCCGACCTACCAGCTGGCCACGCCCGGCGCGGTCTATGTGTTGCGCCGCAAGCCGCCGGGCGTGCTACTTCCCTCGGCCCACGCGGTCGACCGCGAGTTCAAGGTGATCAGCGCCCTGCACGGCGCCGGCTTCCCGGTGGCGAGGCCTTATGCGCTTTGCACCGACGACGCCGTCATCGGCTCGATGTTCTACATCATGGGCAAGGTCGACGGCCGCATCCTGTGGGACGGCGCCTTGCCTGGCCTCACCCCCGCCCAGAGGCGCGAGATCTACATGGCGCAGGTGGCGACCATGGCGCAGTTGCACAGCCTCGACTACGCCGCCATCGGCCTTGGCGACTACGGCCGGCCCGGCAACTACTTCGCCCGCCAGGTGGACCGCTGGACCAAGCAGTACAAGGCCTCCGAAACCGTCTCGATTCCGGAGATGGACGCCCTGATCGAATGGCTGCCGCGCACCCTGCCGCAGGATGACCAGACTTCCATCGTCCACGGCGACTTCCGCCTCGACAACATGATCCTGCATCCCGACCAGCCGCGCATCCTGGCGGTGCTGGACTGGGAACTGTCGACGCTCGGCAATCCGCTCGCCGACATCACCTATTTCCTGACCAACTGGGTGGCGCCGGAGGGCGCCGGGGCGGGGCGCGCCGCCTTCGGCCATCTAGACGCGGCGTCGCTGGGCATTCCCTCCGTGGAGGAAGTCGCTGCCGAGTATTGCCGCTTGACCGGGCGCGCCGCCCTGCCCGGCCTGAACTGGTTCTTCGCCTACAATCTTTTCCGCCTCGCCGCGATCTTCCAAGGCATCGCGGGGCGGGTGCGGGACGGCACCGCGGCCAGCAGCCAGGCCTCCGACTACGGCGACCGCGCCGCTGACGCAGGACGCGCCGCCTGGACTTTCGCCGTCAAGGCCGGCGCTCAAATCCAGAACGAGGTTATGACGTGACCGATTTTTCCAGGACATCGCGCGAGACGGATCTGGCGTCCCTAACCGAGGCCTTCATCCGCGACGTCGTCATCCCTTATGAAACCGACCCGCGGATCGATCACCACGGCCCCAACGACGACCTGCGAGTTGAGCTGCAGGACAAGGCCAAGGCCGCCGGCCTGCTCGCCCCGCACCTGCCCAGGGAATGGGGCGGCTACGGCCTGAGCCACGCCGAACAGGCCACCGTGTTCCGCGCGGCCGGCTATTCGATGCTCGGCCCGCTGGCCATGAACATCGCAGCGCCCGACGAGGGCAACATGCACATGCTGCACAAGGTCGCCTCGGCCGAGCAGAAGGCCCGTTTTCTCAAACCCATGACCACGGGCGAGAAGCGCTCGGCCTTCTTCATGACCGAGCCGGACGATGGCTCGGGCTCCGATCCCGCCATGCTGAAGACCACCGCCGTGCAGGACGGCAACCACTGGGTCATCAACGGCCGCAAATGGCTGATCACCGGGGCGCTCGGCGCGGGCGTCGGCATCATCATGGCCCGCACCGGCGAGACGGCGACCATCTTCCTGGTCGACTTGCCGCATGAGGGCATCGGCGTGGAACGGGTGCTGGACACCATCGACCGCACCATGCCGGGCGGCCACTCGGTCATTACCCTGGACGCGGTTCGCGTACCGGCCGACCAGATTCTCGGCGAGTTCGGCAAGGGTTTCGACTATGCACAGGTCCGGCTGGCGCCGGCGCGCCTCACCCACTGCATGCGCTGGTGGGGCGCCGCGCGCCGGGCGCACGACATCGCCGTCGCCTACGCCTGCAAGCGCCAGGCATTCGGCAAGCTGCTCATCGACCACGAAGGCGTCGGTTTCATGTTGGCGGACAACGAGATGGACCTTCACCAGTCGATGCTGGTGATTGACCACGCCGCCTGGGTGCTTGATCGCGGCGAGCGCGGCACGGCGGAATCGTCCCTGGCCAAGGTGGTCTGTTCCGAAGCCTATTTCCGAATCGCCGACCGCTGCGTGCAGGTGCTGGGCGGCATGGGCGTCACCGCCGACACCCAGGTGCAGCAGATCTTCCGCGACCTACGCGCTTTCCGCATCTACGACGGACCGTCCGAGGTGCACCGCTGGTCCATGGCCAAGCGCATTAAACGCGCCGCCCTGCCCCGTTAGAGGGCCTAGGCCGCGTCGAGCGCCGTTCGGGGATCGAAGGCGATCAGGACGCCGGCGCCGGCCATGACGGCCCGCGCCGCCGCCGGAACTTGGCCCAGCACCTGATCGGCGTAGAAGCTGAACAGCATCCGCCTGCGCCCATCGGCCAAGGCCGCGCGCGCCAACATCCAACCCCCGACGACTTCGCTGGACAGTTTGAGGAAACCGACAGCCCCGGCCTGGGCGTCGGCGTCGCTGCGCTTCTGAGCGAACCAGTCCGCGGCGCTCTCGAATGCCATCACGGCTTCGTCCAGGATGGCGCCCGACGTGGACAGGTCGTTCTCGGTCGACATCGAGGCGACCGTGGCCCTCATATCGGCGACCAGCTTTGCGACCGCGGATAGAGCGTCCGGCCGCAACTTGCGGCCGATCAGGTCGTTGGCCTGGATTGTCGTGGTGCCCTCGTAGATCGGCAGGATGCGGGCGTCGCGATAGTACTGCGCCGCGCCGGTCTCTTCCATGAAGCCCATGCCGCCATGCAGTTGAAGCGCCATGGACGCGACCTCGACCGCGACTTCGCTGGACCACCCCTTGGCCATGGGGATCAGCAGATCTTCCCGCAGGCTGGCGTCGCGCGCGGTGTCGCCTTCCGTGGCGTGGGCGACGTCGGCGCAGGCGGCGGCGAGCAGACATATGGCGCGCGAGGCTTCGATCTTCGCCTTCATCAGCAGCAGCGACCGGCGCGTCTCCGGATGGTCGGCGATCGGCGCCGGAGCCTCGCCCGTGAACACCGAGCGGCCCTGACGGCGCTCAAGGGTGTAGGCGACCGCGGCCTGGTAGGCGCGTTCGGCCAGGCCCACCCCCTGCAACCCCACATGCAGGCGTGCGGCGTTCATCATGGTGAACATGCAGGCGACGCCCTGGTGCGGTTCGCCGACCAGTTCGCCCAGCGATCCCTCGAAGCTCAGGGCGCAGGTGGGCGAGCCGTGGATACCCAGCTTATGCTCAACCTTCGTCGTCGTGATGCGGTTGTGTTCGCCCAGAACGCCGTCGGCGCCGACCAGGCGTTTGGGAACGACAAACAACGAAATGCCCTTCACCCCCTCCGGCGCCCCAGGCAGGCGGGCCAGCACCAGGTGGACGATGTTGTCGGCGACGTCATGGTCGCCCCAGGTGATGAAGATCTTATCGCCGGTGATGCGCCAAAGGCCGTCCTCGGCGGCCTCGGCCTTGGAGCGGACCAGAGCAAGGTCGGAACCGGCCTGGGGCTCCGTCAGGTTCATGGTGCCGGTCCATTCGCCGGCGATCAGCTTGGCCAGGTACCTGTCCTTGAGAGCCTGAGCGCCGTGGACGTCGAGGGCGCGGATCGCCCCCTGGGTCAACATCGGGCACAGGCTCAGCGAGAGGTTGGCCGCGGTGAACAGTTCGAAGGCCGCCGCACCGATGGCCTCGGGCAAGCCCTGACCGCCGTAGGCCTCCGTCGCGTTCAGACCGACCCAGCCGTCGCCGGCCAGCTGCTTGTAGGCCGCCGCGAAGCCGGGGGTGGTGCGCACCACACCGTTCTCGAGCCGGGCCGGCTCGACGTCGCCACGCATGTTCAGGTCGGCGAACGCCCCCGCTGCCAGGCTGCCCGCGCCTTCCAGGACGGCGGACAAGATGTCGGAGTCGTAGGCCGGGCAATGGGTGCGCAGCCCGTCGGCGGCGATCACCTCATCCAGCCAGAAGCGCAGACTTTGCAATGGCGGTTGGAAGCCCATCCGAAATACTCCTGATCGGGAAGCAATCCGGAGTCGTCGACAAGCCGCATCGCGTGCTTTTAATACCGAACAGACGTTTGGTTGGCAATACGGAAGGGACCGACGCGGGGCGGGGAGCCCCGCGCGATCGCCTACCCCCTGCTGTAGGGATTATCCTTGGGATAGCCGGTCGGTTCGCAATAGGGCGGTTCACCGTTGGCCTGCGGCGGGCCGGTGTAGAGCACCTTGACCATGGTGTCGTAGGTGAACGGCTCCACCAGCACGTCCGGGTCATCCACGGTCCAGTTGTAGTAAAGCAAGTTGCCCTGACGCCAGAACCGCTCGGTGATCTTCATCTGGTCGGTGTGGAAGTAGCCCTGGAACTGCAGCCAGGAGATGTCGTTGAACCCGACCGACTCCACAACCAGGGTGTCGCCTTCCCAGCGGCCGAGCGGGATGCCGTTGTAGGTCGCCTGGTCCATGTCGGCTGGGTTGCGCTGGCGGCCGTCGACGGGAACGACGCGATAGTTGTCGCCGTAGAAAAGGATCACTTCCTTGTCCAGTTGGACGATACGGTTGGGCGGTCCCTGGCGTGGCACGCCGGTGAAGGCGCAATTATAGGCCGGGTCAGTGTCGATGATGCTGAAATCCAGATCGCGCACTTTGGACCAGTATTCCGGCTTGTAGTGGGGCTTGTTCCAGCCCGCTCCGCGCTGGGCGACCATCTGATCGGACTCGGTCGTCCCCGGATGGCGCTGCTCTGCCGGCGGCATGCGCGAGCGCGGCAGTCCCGGCCAGGCGCCGGTCAGGTCAGGCTTGCCGTCGGCGCGTCGCGGCGTCGGCAGGTCCGACTTGGTGACCAGCGCCAGATTGTCGCCCGGCGCGATCCGCTTCGACGGCGGCTTGTAGTCCGCCTGAGCGTAGGCCGCGCCAGCCCCCAGGATCGTCGAGGCCGCCAAGGCTATCGAGAGGCGAAACCCAGGAGATCTGTTCACATCGAATCCTTTTTAAAAGCGGATCAGGCAGAAGCGCGCGCGGACGCGCTAGAGCTTAACGATCTGGAATTTCTTGCCGTTGATGACGATGGCGCTGAGGAAGCCGGTGTTGGAGCCGTCGCGCGCCGGGCTGTAGACGAAGCCGTACTGGCGGCCGACCTTGATGTCCTGCTTGACCTGAATGCCCACGCGGCGAAGCGCGTTGTTGCCCAGGGCCTCGAACTGGAAGTTGGTCTGGGCCTTGGTCTGGGGATTCACAACCGTGGCTTTCCACTGTGCGTGCGGGCGATGTCGCGCAGTTCCACCAGGGTACCCGTGACCTCGAACTCCTTGGAGTTGTCGTATTGGGCATTGGCGTTGTGGTGCGCGATCGCGGGGGCGGCGAACAGGACGGCCGCAACGGCCGTCATCGATATCCAGGCTGACTTTTTCATCGCGTTTCCTTCGTGACCGGGAGTCTTGGGGAATTCTGTCCCGGTAAATTGTAGATGGCGTCCGGGCGGCTAATTAGAAGCCTTCGGCGGCGGGAAAAGAACGTAGGGATTGGAGAAGAAGCCCACGATTTCGAAGTCCCCCCACGGCCTGCCGTTCTTGGTCCAGGTGATCTTGCCGGGGAAGACGACGTGGTAGAACGGCTCCCACTCGATCTTCATCTGGTCGGGCGTGCCGTGATAGTCGGCGAAGGTGGCGCCATATGTATTGCGCCCGTCCTTGACCGTGACCGCGACGGGGAAGTTCTTTTCGTCCAGGGTGGTGGCCACCTCGATGCCGTCGTAAGGCGACGCGCCGGTGAGCACGGTGCGGCCGCCGACGTTTGAGACAACCAGATGGCCTTCAGCCTCCAGCGCCGTCCAGACGGCGCCGAATGGCGTGAGCTTGAGCATGATCAGCAGCTCGCGGTCGCTCGTGCGGGCGGGCTTCAGCCCCTCGCCCTCGGTGGTCTCGGTCCAGGAGACCTTGTCGTTGAAGACCCGGATGCTCGAGGGGCGACCGGCCCGCTGGACCATAAGGCGGGCGGCCGGAAGGCCGTAATGGCCCTGGAAGTCGAGGCTCTCCACCGGCTCCAGCCGCGTCCCGTCAGCGAATGAGCCCTTGGCCTTGAACGACAGGGTTGTGATGTTCTTGACCGTCAGTGGCGAGGGGAAGAAGCCGTTCACGCGGGCCATGCCGACGGCGTCGGCCGCGGCGAGCACCTCCTTGGGGTTGCAAGGGCTTACCGATTCGATCGGCGCGGGGCCGTCGACGTTCCGGTTGACGAACGAATAGTCC
>CANJOB010000043.1 GCA_947475655.1 Caulobacterales bacterium
ACACCGGCAAGCAGCTCTCGGTCAACGCCCCGATCCTGTTCTTCGCCTCCGACCGCGAACTGGCCGAGGAAGCCTTCGCCGGCGACGTGATCGGCATCCCCAACCACGGTGTGCTGCGCGTCGGCGACTCTCTCAGTGAAAGCGGCGCGGTGCGCTATTCGGGCCTGCCCAACTTCGCGCCCGAAATCCTGCGCCGTGTGCGGGTCAAGGACCCGCTCAAGGCCAAGCACCTGAAGAAGGCGCTGGAGGGTCTGGCGGAAGAGGGCGTCACCCAGCTGTTCCGGCCGGTGCTCGGGTCCGACTTCATCGTCGGCGCCGTCGGCCAGTTGCAGTTCGAGGTGATGGCCGACCGCCTAGCCAACGAATACCAGCTCGAATGCCAGTTCGAGGCCGCCCCCTACGCCGAGGCGCGCTGGCTGACCGGGTCGAACGCCGACCTCGAGGACTTCTCCAACAAGCATAAGAGCGCCATGGCCCAGGACATCGACGCCAGCCCCGTGTTCCTGGCCAAGTCGGCCTGGGAGATCGGCTACGTCGGCGAGCGCTTCCCCAAGCTCGGCTTCCACCGCGCCAAGGAACGGGGATAGGGTTCTCCGAGCTCCTGGCAGGACCGATGGACGCCCTGACCGACGTCAACTACCGCTTCATGGTCGACCGCATCCTGGCTCTGGGCGCGGGTGGCCGGGTGCTAGACTACGGCTGCGGCGCCGGCCTTGTCGTCCAGGCGGCCCACGACGCCGGCGCGGACATCGTCGGGGTGGATAGTTTCTACGAGGCCGGCGACGGCCATGCGAAAGCCGGCGCCGCCGGGCGCCTTGGTTCGCTTGTCCTGCCCATGCCGGAAGGTCGTATCCCGTTCCCCGCCGCCAGCTTCGACCTGATCGTCTCCAACCAGGTGCTCGAGCATGTGGAGGACCTGGACGCAGTCCTCGCCGAGATGGTGCGGGTGCTTAAGCCGGGGGGCCGCTTGCTGCACGCCTTCCCCACGATCGAGGCCCTGCGCGAGGGCCACATCGGCATTCCCCTGGCGCACAAGCTGCCCAGGGGCCGGCTGCGCTTCCTCTACACCTGCCTATGCCGGCGGCTCGGCATGGGCTTCTTCAAGGCCGACGAGTCGGTCGGCGACTACGCCCGCGCCAAGCTCGACTGGCTCGACCGCTTCACCGTCTATCGCTCCTGCCGCGAGATTCACGCGGCCTTCCGCCGCCACGGCCTGGTCGCGCGGCACGACGAGCTAGCCTATGTCCGCTACCGGCTGCGCCATCGGGCGCTGCGCCGGCTGGCGGTCCTGCTGGCGCCGGTCACCCAGGCGCTGTTCCGCCGCCTGGGCTTCGTCGTGCTGGATGTCGGGGCCCTCTAGGCTGGACGATATAAGAGGGATTTTGGTTATCTCGCTGATTATTTATGGTTAATTGCGTCTTCATTCACCTTAACGACTTGTTAATTTCCGCGGCTCCGGCTTTGCTCCGTAGGCGATAGATCGCCGTTTGCCGTCCCGCCTTGGGACGGATGGGATCGGAGCCGCCTGATGTTCGAGTTCGGACGAGACCTGCGCCGCCGCCTTTCCGGCGACAATGCGCTGAAGTTCCCAAGCGACGGCCTGACCCGCGGCGACGGCGCCCTGCTGGAGCTTTTGGACCTTGGCCTGTTGCAGGCTGAGGCCAAGGCGGCCGACATCGCCGCCGGGCGCATCAGCGCCAAGGATGTCCCCGCCGCGCGCCTTTCCGCCGCCGTTGTCTGGCGCGAACTGGCCCGCCGGTCCGGCGACGCCGTCGCCCTGCGCAAGGCCGCTGCCCATGCCCAGGCCGCTCTGGACGGCTTCGAGAGCGACGGCCGCACGGCGCTGGCCGCCCGCGCCCGCTGCGAACAGGCCGCCGCCGCCATGCTAGGCGCCGAACTGTTCGGCGACGACGGCCTCAACGCCGCCGCCGCCATGACCCTGAAAGCCGCCTCGGTGCAGACCGGCGTCGGCGCCGCCCTGGCCCAGGCCATGCTGGCGGGCCTGGACGGCCGCCGCGTGCTGGCCGACGGCGACGCCGCCGCGGCCCTGGTCGCCTCCGCAGCCTTCGAGGCGCCGCTCGCCGCCCTGGAGGCCGCCGGCCGCCGCGCCGCCCAGGCCCGTCTCGCCGCCGCCGAACAACGCATCGTCCGTGCCGACATCCTGATCGGCTGCGCCGGCCGCCTGAAGGACCGCGCGCTTGCGGTCGAGGCCGTGGCCGAACTGAAGATCGCGCTGCAACGCCTCGACTCTTCCTACGAGCCGCTGCTGTGGGCCCGCGCCCAGGCGCTGCGCGGGTCGGCCCTGACCCTGCTGGGCGAACTGGAGGCCGATATGGGCCTGATCGCCGACGGGGTCGACGCCCTGGCCGACGCCATCGAATCCGTCGGCCGCGACCACAGCCCGCTCGACTGGGCCCGCGCCCAGGCCATGCTCGGACTGGCGCTGTCGATGATGGGCGAGGCCGCCGCCAACGGCCGCGCCTTCGACCAGGCGGTCAGCTGCTATGACCGCGCAGACGGGGTGCTCAAGAGCCAGCCGGCGCTTGCCCTGCGCGCGGCGGTCTCCAGCCAGCGCGCCGCCGCCCTGGCCCGCTGCGCCGAACTGACCGGCGACATCGCCGTGCTCGACGCCGCCGAGGCCGCCTATCGCGGCGAGCTGTCGTCGAAATCCGCCACGCAGGACCCGGTGGCCTGGGCCGTTTGCCAGACCAACCTGGCCCGCCTGTACGAGACCCGCGCCGAAATCACCGGCCGCGACAACGGCCAGCGCGCCGCCGCCGCCGTGGCGCTTTCGGCCGCCTTCGACGTCTTCGCCGAACAGGGTCTGCGGTCGCTGAGCGATATGGCCCTCACCGCGCTCGAGCGGGTGAGGAACGCGGAAGCGCCGAACTAAATCTTGGTGTCTTAGGCCGCCGCCACGCCGTCGCCGGTCTGGCGGCGCATGCGCCAGAAGCGGATGGTCCGCATGGCGGATTCCAAAGTCACGGCGGCGTAGAGCCCGCCGTATTCGCGCGCCTTGCCGATGGCGTTGATGTCCTTGTCCTGGATCAGCACCGCGAAGGTCAGGAACAGGCGCGCGTCGAAATTGGCCGCCCGGCAGACGATCGCCAGGGCGTCGAGGTCGTGCTTCTCAAGAATCTTGCGCGCGGTGTGGAAGTCGATCTCCGACAGCTGCGACAGGGCGATGGTGAAGGGCGTGTGTTGGCGTTCGCGCAGCCAGCCGGCCAGGATCTCCGGCGTGATCTTGCGCTCCTTGCGCATCTTGGTGACCATCAGCTCGCAGGTCGCGTAGTCCTCCGGCAGTATGCCGTCGCGCTCGGCCAGGCGGTTGCGCCCGGCCGACAGGGCCGCTTCCAGGGCGGCGGGGTCGAGGGCGCTGTTCCTGGCCATGATGGAATCGCGCAGGCGCGACTCGACGACGAAATACATCTCGTTCAGCAGGTCGGCCGGCAGGGACGAGCGCTGCACCACTGCCTCGTGCAGGTCGGCGTTGAGCGTGGCGCGGTCGATCGCCGCCTCATGCGCCTGGCGCGACAGCTGTGCGCCTTCGTTGCGCAACAGCACATTCAGCGTGTCGTCGTCGCCGCGGGCGACGATGGCGTCGGCCACCGCCGGGGAAACGCTGGGCCGCTGCGAGATGGCGCGCAGGTGGTCCTGGCCCGCCGCGCCGGCGACGCTGATCAGGTCCTGTTCCGACATGGCGCGCGATGAGAGGATCGGCGCCGCGATCTGAATTTCGTCGCTGGCCAGCCGCCGCGCCAGGGTCGAGGGCAGCACCGAGGCGCCGGCCAGCCGCCCGGCCAGTTCGGCGCGCACCGCCACTTCCATCTCGTCGGCCAGGTTGGTCATCACGTCGTCGAACAGACCCATTTCCGCCGGCCCGTGGGTGTCGTGGGCGAAGAACAGGTCGGTCACCCCGCGCAGCAGTTCGCGGCGGCGTTCGCTCGACGGCTCCTGCGCCAGGGCGATCAGGTCATGCAGTTTGCTGGACATGCGCTTACGGCCGCATGATCTGGACGCGCGTCGCGGCGGGCGCGTCGTTGGCGGAGGCGCCCCAGTCGGCGGCGACGCGGGCCTTCTTGGCGGCGGCCGTCTTGCCGGTGTCGTCGATCTCGTTTTCCTGATCGTCGAGGTCGCCGCCCAGCGGGGCGCCGGCCAGGAACACCTGACTCTTCTCCGGGATCGGCACCTTGTCCGGCGTCTCGCCGTAGGCGCGGTGCAGGGAATAGTAGCGGGCCTGTTCGCCCTCGGAGGCCGGCGTCGATTTGGCCGAAACGTCGGTGCGGTATTCGGGGTCGGACCCGGCGGACGCGGTGGCGGAAGCCGGGGCGGCGGCGGCCAGCGGCTGAGCCGCGCCGACGGGCGTCGTCGGTTGGGCCGGCGGCGCGAGCTGGCTGGTGGAGCCCTGGTTGTAGCCGCCGGTCAGGCGACGCCAGGGCGCGTTCTCGGCCGCGGGGGCCACGGGGGCGGGCGGCGGAGGCGGTGGCGCCACGGCGACGGCGGCAGGAGCCGGAACTGCGGGCGCGGGCGGCGGAACGGCGTAGGGATTGGCCATCGGCGCGTCGGTCATGGCGCTGGTGGTGCGCAGGGCGCCGTTGACGATGGCCTGCCGCCGATAGGGGCTGGCGGAGACGGGCGCGATGGCGGTGGGCGCGACCTTGCCGGTCCAGGTCACGCGCGGGCCGGTCCATTCGGGCAGGACGCCGTAGCCGCGATTGCCCGTCGGCGCGGGGCCGTAGCGGTCCTCGGCCATAGCCGTCGAGGCGGCGGCGAGGGCAAAAACGAGGCAAAGAGCGGCGCGCATGACCCATTGCCATAGCGGAAGCGCCTTAATTCACGCCTAACGGGCCGGTCCCGTCCCCGCCCACCAGGCCAGCAGCCGCCGCTCGGCGGCGTGGACAGCGCCGTGCAGCAGCAACCCCAAGGCGGCCAGCACCGCCAGGGCGGCGAACATGCGGTCGGTCTGCAGGCGGTTGCCCGCCTCCAGTATGCGCCAGGCCAGGCCCTGGGCCGCGCCGGAGCCGGCGACGAACTCGGCCACCACCGCGCCGATTACCGCCAGGCCGGCGGCGACGCGATGGCCTTCGAGCAGGAACGGCGTCGACGCCGGCAGCCGCAGACGCGTCAACCGTTCCCAACGCGAGGCGCCATAGAGGTCGAACACACGTTCCAGGCCGGGATCGGCCGATTTCAGCCCCGCCGTGGCGCCGGAGAAGATCGGAAAGAAGGCGACGATCGCCGCCAGGGCGACGATGGCCCGCTCGGGGTGGTCCAGGCCGGCCCAGATCACGAACAGCGGCGCCACGGCCACCACCGGCGTCACCTGGGCCGCCACAGCCAGCGGCCGCACTGCCCGGTCCAACGCCGGGCTCAGCGCCGAGGCCAGGGCCAGGCCGCAACCGGCGAGGCTGGCCAGCAGCAGCGCCCACAGCGCCATCGAAAGCGTGTTCCAGGCGGCGGCGAGCAGGATTGGGGCGTCGGTCGCCAGGCTGACTGCCACGGCGGACGGCGGGGGCAGGATGTATGGCGCGACATGCAGCAGGCGGCAGGCCGCCTCCCAGCCGATCAGCAGGGCGGCGATCAGGAGGGTGGGGGGCAGGTGGCGCTTCATGCCGCCGCCATCCCGGTCGCCAGCATCTCACTCACCTGTTCGGCGGATTTTCGGAACGCGGCGGTGGTGCGGAAACCCGCCGGGCGCGGCAGCGGACCTTCGATGGCCAGCTCCCCCGCCACACGCCCCGGCCCCGGCGTCATCACCACCACGCGCGAGGCCATGTAGACGGCTTCCTCGACATTGTGGGTCACGAACAGCACGGCGGGTTTCAGTTCGGCGGCGATCCCGAGCATGTCGTCGGCCAGCTGGCGGCGGGTGATCTCGTCGAGGGCGGCGAAGGGCTCATCCAGCAGCAGCAGGCGAGGGTTGGTCACCAGGGCGCGGGCGAGCGACGCGCGCATGGCCATACCGCCCGACAGCTGCGCCGGGGATTTATGCAGGGCGCCCGAAAGCCCGACGCGATCCAGCGCGGTGGCGGCGGCCTCGCGCGCCAGCGCCGCAGGCTGTCCGGACAGCCGCAGCGGCAGGGCGACATTGTCGAGCGCCGACAGCCAGGGGGCCAGGGTCGGGCTCTGGAACACCAGGGCGGTCTCGCCGCGATCCACCTTGCGGACCACGCCGCCGCCCGACGGCGCTTCCAACCCCGCCAGCAGTCGCAGCGCCGTCGACTTGCCGCAGCCGGACGGCCCGACCAGGGCGACGGTCTCGCCGCTGTTCAAGGCCAGGTCGAAGGGCCCCAGCGCCCGTTTGCCGTAGTCGGCCGTGACGCCTTGGAGAGCGGCGATCATGGCGCGGGCGCGGCGGCCCCGGGCAGGAAATCCAGGCGGTAGGCGGCCTTGTAGTCGAGGGTCTTGGGATAGACGCCCTGGCCGGCGGCGGCGTCGAAGAACGCCTTCCAGCGCGCATCGGTCATCTGCCCAACCTGCGCGCCCTCGCCGACGATAGCGTAGCTGCGGAGTTTCTCGCGCGCCTGGTCCAGCACGTCCTGCGGCATCTCCGGATTGGCGGCCTTGATCAGGGTGTCGCCCGGCGTGGCGTCGCCGTGCAGGTAGGAGATCCACCCCGCCTGGCTGGCCTCGATGAAGGCCCGCACCACTTCCGGCCGCGCGGCGGCATAGGAGTCCGGCGCCAGCACCATGGCGGCGTAGCTGGGGTAGCCCTCGTCGGCGAGCAGGAACACCTTCGGCGTCACCCCGCTCTCCTTCTGGATCGTGTGGGGCTCGCTGGTGACATAGCCCTGCTGGGCGGCGCGCTTGTCGGCAAGGAACGGGGCCGAGTTGAAGGTGTATTTGCGCACCTGGCTGTCGGTGAAACCGTACTTCGCCTTCAGCCAGACCCAGAACGCGGTTAGCGACGCATCGGCCAGAAGGATGGGGTGACCCTTCAGGTCGGCCAGCTTGTCGACCCCCGCGCCGGGGTGCGCCATCAGCACTTGTGGGTCCTTCTGCATGAAAGCGGCGACCGCCTTCACCGGCGCCTTCGCCGCCGCCAGGTTCATGACCACGAAGCTGTTGGAGCCCATCCCTAAATCCACCGCGCCGGTGGCCAGAAGCTGCGGCACGTTCGAGGCGGGGCCGCCCTGGTGGATCGTCACATTCAAGCCGCGCCGCGCGTATTCGCCGGTGGCCATGGCCTGGTAGAATCCGCCCTGTTCGGCCTGGGCGCGCCAATCGGTGGCGAAGCGCACGGGGATCAG
Source organism: Caulobacterales bacterium (assembly GCA_947475655.1). GTDB lineage: Bacteria > Pseudomonadota > Alphaproteobacteria > Caulobacterales > Caulobacteraceae > Caulobacter. The sequence goes on from CANJOB010000043.1 coordinate 7,251, forward strand.
GGCGGAAACCTGATTGCCGCTGGATGCCGGTTGCTCGGGCGCCGGCTTGCACGCGCTCAGCGCGGCCAGAACAGCCAGGGCCAGCAGATTGCGTCTTGTCGTCATGCGGCGTCCCCCAAGCACGGCGAAGCTAGCGCGGCGGCGGAGGGAGCGGAAGCGGGATGGAGGCCGCCAAAACGGAAAAGAGGACGCAGCGTCCGGTCGCCCGGCAGCTCCGCCCTCCATCCCGAGCCCGGTGAAGGGCCGGTATCGCAAGGTCGGCTGGACCAGAGAACCTTTAAGGGTCACCCCCTAGCGGCCGTAGTCAGAGCCTGTCCCGCTTCCGGTCAGTCCCGCCGGCTTTCGCCCTTGGGAAAGTCCATCTTCGGGTTGCTGCGATCAAAGTGTTCCGAGTTGCCCCGGAGCGGCCCGACCGCTTGTTCCTTCCGATGAGTTGAGGGTGTCTCAGGTCCCGGTTTCTGGCAACGGGCGCGGTTTTCACGCCGGTGCAGAAAACGGTGGATAAGCGGTGCGGGAGCGGCGGATCGATGCGTGCAAAAGCAGGAGCCTAAAGCCCTTGCGACTTATCCACCGAGGAGCGAGACGCGTTTCTCTTCGAGCGAAAACCACTCTTCCTCCGCCTGCGAAAGCTGCTTCTGAGCCGCGGTGAGGCTCGTCATCAGGGCGTCGAACCGTTTGGGATCGCGGCTGTAGAGGGCGGGGTCGGCCAGGTCCTTCTCGAACCCGGCGATCGTGACCGGAAGCGTCTCGACCAGCGTCTCCAGCTCCTCGAGCCGGCGCTGATCCTTGTAGCTGAGCTTGGCAGTCTTCGCCGGCGCTGCGGGCGCGGTGGTCGAGGCCATCTTGCGGCGCGAAGCCGACGCATCCTGCGGCTCCAGGAAGCCGGGATTTTGTTCGAGGAAGTCCTTCCAGCCGCCGGGCGTCTCGAGGATGTGACCGCGCCCGTCGAGGGCGATGGTCGAGGTGGCCAGACGGTCGATGAAGTCGCGGTCGTGGCTGACCAGCAGTAGCACCCCGTCGTAGTCGGCCAGCACATCCTCCAGCCTATCCAGCGTGTCGGCGTCGAGGTCGTTGGTCGGCTCGTCCAGCACCAGCAGGTCGGCCGGCTGGGCCAGGGCCTTGGCCAAAAGCAGGCGGTTGCGCTCGCCGCCCGACAGGCTGGCGACCGGCTGGCGCAGCTGGGCCTCGGTGAACAGGAAATCCTTGGCGTAGCCCGCCACGTGTTTCGGCATGCCGCGCACCATCACCTGGTCGCCGCCGAGGGGGGTCAGCGCGTCCCACAGGGTCTTGGTCGGGTCGAGCTGGGCACGGGCCTGGTCGACGTAGACCACCTTCAGTTCGTCGGCGAGTTTCACTGTCCCGGCGTCGGCGGCGATCTCGCCCAGCAGCAGCTTGACCAGGGTGGTCTTGCCCGCGCCGTTGCGGCCGACGATGGCGACGCGGTCGCCGCGCTGAATGCGGGTCGAGAAATTCGAGATCAGGGTGCGGCCGTTGTAGGCCTTGCTCAGACCCTTGGCCTCGATGATGCGCTTGGACTGCGAACCGCCGCTCTCCAGCCCCATGCTGACCGCCCCGCGCTGGTCGGCCTGCCACGCCGCCTTCTCGCCGCGCAGTTCGAGCAGCCGGCGGCGGCGGCCTTCGTTGCGGGCGCGGCGGCCCTGCACCCCGCGCGCCAGCCAGGCGTTCTCGCGCTCCAGCACCTTGTTGAGGCGTCGGATCTCGTCGGCCTCGGCGGCCTCGACCTGGTCGGCCCAGGCGTCGAATTCGGAAAAACCCTTGTCGAGCCGGCGGACCTTGCGGTTGTCGAGCCAGAAGCACTTGTTGGTCACCGCTTCGAGGAAGGCGCGGTCGTGGCTGACGGTCAGCAGGGCGAAGCGCGCGGTCTTCAACCGCTGCTCCAAAGTCTCGATGGCCAGGATGTCGAGGTGGTTGGTCGGCTCGTCCAGCAGCAGCACATCCGGCTGGCTGGCCAGGGCCCGCGCCAAGGCGGCGCGCCGCGCCTCGCCGCCGGAGAGACCGACAGTGGAGCGGAAGGGGTCGAGGCCGAACACCTCCAGCGCGGCTTCAGCCTCGTAGTGTTCGGCGCCGCCGGTTTCGGCGTAGGCGCTCAGGGTCTCGCCGGTGATCTTCGGCTCCTGGTCAACCAGAGCGATGCGGATGCCCGGCGGCACGGCGCGCTCGCCGCTGTCGGACGGGATCAGCCCGGCCAGGATCTTCAAGAGCGTGCTCTTGCCGGCGCCGTTGCGGCCGACGAGACACGCCTTCGCGCCCGGCTCCAGGGCCAGTTCGACGCCCTCGAACAGCGACACCGCGCCGTCGGCGAGGCGCACGTCTTTCAGGGAGAGAAGGGGAGGTCGGGGCGCCATCGGGGCGCCCTTCTATCCGGCATCACCGCCGGGACCAACCCACTCCGTTCAGTAAGGCAGACCATCGGCCGGAACGCCGGGGCGCAGCGGCGGCGCGTCGTCATCCGCCTGTTCGGCGGCCTCGGCGCGGGCGCGGGAGAATTCGGCGCTCAGAGTCTCGTAGAAGCCGTTGCGCGGGTCGGGCTGGTCCTGGGCGGTGACCTCCGGCAGCAGCCAGGGGAAGTCGCGCACCGCCAGGCCCTTGTGCGCCTCGACCATCAGGCGGCGCCAGATCAGCGCCGGCAGGTCGCCGCCGACCACGCGGTTCATCGGCCTGTCGTTGTCGTTGCCGACCCAGACCCCGGCGACGTAGTCGGGAGTGAAGCCGACGAACCAGGCGTCGCGCCAGTTCTGGCTGGTGCCGGTCTTGCCGGCGGCGGGCCGGCCGAACGCGGCGCGTCGCGCGGTGCCCAGTTGCACCACCTTCTCCATCATCCGCACCATCATGCTGGCGCGGCTCAGGTCATAAACCGGCACTGCCATGGGCGATGGCCGCGAATAGAGGTTGTCGCCAAACACGGTGTCGATGGATTCGATCACGCCGGGCTTCACCCGCTTGCCGCCGAGCTGAAACACCTGGAAGGCTCCCGTCAGCTCCAGCAGACTGACCTCATAGGCGCCCAGCGCCACCGAAAGGTCGGGCCGGTCGGGCAGGGTGGTTATTCCGAACCGCCGCGCGAGCGTGCCGATCGCTGCGCCGCCCGCCTGCTGGGCCAGTTTCACCGCCACGGTGTTTATCGAGTTGATCAGCGCCACTTCCACTGTCACCGGTCCGCGATAGCCGCCGCCATAGTTCTGCGGCGACCAGGTCCCGAAACGCACCGGACCATCGACGATCGTGTCGGTGGGGACCACGCCCTTGTCGAGGGCGGCGGCGTAGATCAGCGGCTTGAAGGTCGAGCCGGGCTGGCGGCGCGCCTGCACCGCGCGGTTGAAGTTGCTGGCCTCGTAGTCGACCCCGCCGACCATGGCCCGGATCGAGCCGTCAGGCGCCAGCAGCACCACGGCGGCCTGCGAGGCACCGGCGCGGCGGCCGTCGCCCGCCAGCACCGCCTTCACCGCCCCGGTGGCGGCGGCCTGCATGGTCGGGTCGATCGACAGCCGCACCACCAGATCCGGCGCGTTGGGGCCGGCGATGCGCACCGCCTCCAGGGTGGCGTAGTCGAGCACCCAGCCATAGTCGCCCTCGCCGCGCACGGCCTGCGGGCTCAGCACCGGGACCTCGGTCAGAGCCTGCTGTTCCTGTTCGGCGGTGATCCAGCCCTCGCGGCGCATCTGCGCCAGGATCAGGCGCGAGCGGATCAGGGCCCCGTCCATGCCGCGGGTCAGGGCCAGGCGCGAGGGCGCCTTGGGCAAGGCGGCCAGCAGGGCGGCTTCCGACAGTTTCAGCTGGCCGGCGGTCTTGCCGAAATAGGTGCGGGCGGCGCCGTCGATGCCATAGGTGTTGGCGCCGAAGAAGATGCGGTTGAGGTAGAGCTCCAGCACCTCGTCCTTGCTCAGCGCCTTCTCCAGCCGCCAGGCCAGCAGCGCCTCCTGCAGCTTGCGCTTCATGGTCTGGTCGGGGGTGAGGAACAGGCCCTTGGATAGCTGCTGCGACAGGGTCGAGCCGCCCTGCACCACGCGGCCGGCCCGGTAGTTGACGACGAAGGCGCGGGCGATGGCGCGCAGGTCGACCGGGCCGTGGCGGTAGAAGCGCCGGTCCTCCGCGGCCAGGAAGGCCTGCGGCACGTAGGGCGGAAGCTGGGCCAGGCGCACGCGCTGGCCGTAGCGCGGGCCCCGGGCCGCGATCTGCTGGCCGCTTCGGTCGAGGAACTGAATACCCGGCGCCCGGCCGGCGGCGAACAGGGTCTCGCGCGCCGGCAGCGGCGGGGTGTCGCGCAGGTAGGCCCACCAGACATAGCCGGCCCCGGCGGCGCCCGCGCCGACCAGCAGGCCCAGCACCAGGGCCACGAAGGCGAGCAGGGTGCGGTGCTTCGGCGAGCGGCGGCGCGGCGGCGGCAGATCGGCCCGGAACGGCAGGTCTGGCGGCTCGGTCGGCGGGCCTGGAGGAGGTCCCGGCGGAGGCCCAGGCGGCGGTCCAGGCGGGGGCCGCTCCGCGCCCGTGGGCTGCGAATCCGGGAAACGGTAAGGGTCTAGCTTCCAGTCGGACACGAATTACCCGGGCATGAACGGCGGATTTGAGTTAAGCCCCCGGCATGGTGGCGCAAAAGCCTTTCTGGCGTACCAAGACCCTGGCGCAAATGTCTGCCGGCGAATGGGAAAGTCTATGCGATGGCTGCGGCCTTTGCTGCCTCATTCGCTTCGAGGATGAAGACACCGGCGAGATCATCCCCACGCGAGTGGCCTGCAAGCTGTTCGACGACGGCGCCTGCCGCTGTTCGAACTATGAGAACCGCCACGACCATGTGCCCGACTGCATCAAGCTGACGCCCTGGAACATCGAGAGTCTGCAGTGGATGCCCGGCTCTTGCGCCTATCGCCGGCTGCACGAGGGCAAGGACCTGCCGGCCTGGCACCCGCTGGTCACCGGCGATCCCGACAGCACCCACAAGGCGGGCATTTCCGTGCGCGGCCAAACCGTGAGCGAGAACAGCCTGGTCGAGGAGGAGGACGCACTGGACTTTCCGGGCGACGACCTGCTGCGCGACCAAGGCGACGAGCCCTATCCATGACCTTGCAAGCCGCCTTCTTCGGCCCCATTGGAAGGAGCTTCAGATGAGGCTTTCGCGACACTCCCTTGGCTAACGACCCCTATCAGGAACTCGGCGTCGCCCGCTCCGCCACGGCGGACGACCTGCGCAAGGCCTACCGCAAGCTGGCCAAGCAGTATCACCCGGACGCCAATCCGGGCGACAAGGCGTCGGAAGAGAAGTTCAAGCGCGTCACCGCCGCCTTCGACCTGATCGGCGATCCGGAGAAGCGCGCCAAGTTCGACCGCGGCGAGCTGGATGCCGACGGGCGCGAGACCCATCCGGGCTTCCACGCTGGCGGCGGTTTTGGCGGCGGCCCTTTCCGCGGCGGCGGCCCGACCATGGGGCCGGACATCGACCTGTCCGACATCTTCGGCGACGTATTTGGCGGCCGTGGCGGCGGGCGTGGCTTTGGCGGGCCGCAGAAAGGCCAGGATCTGCGCGCCCGGTTCGATATCGACCTGGAGGACGCCATCCTGGGCGCCAAGCGCCGGGTCAGCTTCTCCGACGGCCGCCAGCTCGACATCAACATCCCGGCGGGCGCCGCCGACGGCCAGGTGCTGCGGCTCAAGGGCCTGGGCGGCCCCGGGCGGGCGGGCCGCGACGGCACCCACGGGCCGGCGGGCGACGCCCTGATCGAGCTTTCCATCCGTCCCCACCCGGTTTTCCGGCGAGAGGGCATGCACCTTGTTATGGACTTGCCGGTCTCGGTCCCCGACGCGGTGCTGGGCGGCAAGGTCGAGGCCAAGACGCCGGACGGGCCGGTGACCCTGAGCGTGCCGCCCGGCTCCAACAGCGGGGCCACCCTGCGGCTGAAAGCCCGGGGCCTGGCCCACGCCCCGGGCAAGCGCGGCGACCTGCTGGCGAAGATCGTCGTCACCCTGCCGGACGCGCCTGACCCGGAACTGACCAAATTCGCCGAAACCTGGCGCAAGCAGCGGCCCTACTCGCCCAAACGGCGCTAGGTTCAGGCTTTGGGGCCGGCCGGACGGCGAAACCGCATACACTTTCGCCTGACAGGCTCCGGGCCTTTGAGTTTCAGACTTACGGCGGCATAAGTGCTTCGTTCAGTCGGCATTCAGTCGGCGGTGGCTAGACAGGGGGCCATGATCCGGATTGTCGCTTTCCTGCTGGCCCTCGTGGTCGCCGCCGAACCCATGGCGGCGAGCGCGCAAGGCCGTGTGCGCGGTGGCGGCGGCGGCGGCTACGAACAGGGCGGTGGCGGCGGCTACGGCCGCGGCCAGGTGATCTCCATGGAGCAGGCGGTGGCTATCGTCGCCCGCCGCACCCCGGGCCGCCTGCTCGACGCCTCGCCCATGGGCGCCAACTACCGGATCGTGTGGATTACCCCCGATGGCCGGCGCATCGACTTCGTGGTCGATGCCGCTACGGGCCAGATCCTGCGTGCTGACGGATAGGACCCCATGCGTATCCTGGTAGTCGAAGACGATCCTGATATCTCGCGCCAGCTCAAGCTCGCCCTTGGCGACGCCGGCTATGCGGTCGATCACGCCCCGGATGGCGAGGAGGCCCAGTTCCTCGGCGATACCGAGCCCTATGACGCCATCGTGCTCGATCTGGGCCTGCCCAAGGTCGACGGCGTCTCGGTGCTGGAGCGCTGGCGCAAGGACGGCATCGCCACCCCGGTGCTGATTCTCACCGCGCGCGGGGCCTGGAGCGAGAAGGTGGCCGGGTTCGACGCCGGCGCCGACGACTACCTGACCAAGCCCTTCCACACCGAGGAACTGCTGGCGCGCCTGCGGGCCCTGGTGCGCCGCTCGGCCGGCCACGCCTCGGCCACCCTGGCGCTGGGGAACCTGCGGCTCGATCCGCGCGCGGCGCGGGCAAGCCTGGACGGCGAGCCTCTGCGCCTGACCTCGCTCGAATACCGGCTGTTGCACTACCTGATGCTGCACCAGGGCCGGGTGATCAGCCGCACCGAACTGGTCGAGCACCTGTACGACCAGGACTTCGACCGCGATTCCAACACCGTCGAGGTGTTCATCGGCCGGCTGCGCAAGAAGATCGGCGCCGAGCGCATCGAGACCGTGCGTGGCCTGGGCTACCGCCTGACCGCGCCCGCCGGCGAGGGCGCCTGACGCGCCAGACTCAGGAGAAGTCCGTGCGCCGGCCGTCGCTGGTCCGGCGGCTGGTCCTGCTCGCGGCCGGCTGGAGCCTGGCGGTGCTGCTGGTGACGGGCTTCGCCCTGACCGCCTTCTTCGCCAACGCGGCGCAGATCCGCTTCGACCGTGGCCTGGCCGAACAGCTCGACAACCTGCTTTCCACCGCAGCCGTGGCCGCCGACGGCCAGGTCAGCGTGCCGGTGATCGGCGATGTGAAGACCACCCGCGGCTTTTCCGGGCGCTACTGGTCGATCGCCCTGCCGACACCGGAAGGAACCCTGTCGGAAACCGACCGCTCGATGTCGCTCGGCGACGCCCCGCCGCTGCGCCTGCCGGACGGGGGCCTCGCCACCCTGACCGCCCAGCCGGGCCGACCCGTGTTCTACGACGCGGGCGAGGGGCCGGTCAGCATGTCGCTGCGCCAAGCGGCCATGGTCGCCACCCTGCCGGGCCGCACCGCGCCGGTGGTGTTCATGGCGGCGGAGGACCGCTCCGACCTCGACCGCGATCAGCGCCGCTTCGCCGCCACCATCAGCGCCGCCCTGGGGTTGCTTGGGGTCGGGCTGGTGCTGGCGGTGCTGATCCAGGTGCGGGTGGGGCTGTGGCCGCTGTTCGCCCTGCGTCGCGAGATCGCTGCGGTGCGCCGCGGCTCGGCCGACCGGCTGGTGCGCACCTATCCCAGTGAACTCGAGGCCCTGGCTGACGAGCTGAACGCCCTGGTGGCGCACAACCAGGAAGTGGTCGAGCGTCAGCGCACTCACGTGGGCAACCTGGCCCATGCGCTTAAAACCCCTCTGTCGGTGATGCTGACCGAGGCCGGCCAGGCCGCCTCGAACCGCGACGCGGCCAAGCGCCTGCCGCAAGTGGTCCAGAACCAAGCCGAGATCATGCGTGACCAGGTCGACCATCACCTGCGCCGCGCCCGCGCCGCCGCCCGGGCCCAGACCAATCGCGAGCGCACGCCGATCGCCCCGGTTCTGGACGAGCTGGCCCGCACTTTGGAGAAGATTTTCCGCGAGAAAGGCGTCGCCATCGACTGGGAGGCGCCGGAGGAACTGGCGTTCCAGGGCGAGAAGCAGGACCTGCTCGAACTGGCCGGCAATGTGATGGAAAACGCCTGCAAATGGGCCAAGGGCAAGGTGCGGGTGCGCGCCGCCGCCATCGACGAGACCCACCTGCTGCTGACCGTCGAGGACGACGGACCCGGCCTGCCGCCGGAGCGGCGCGGCGAGGTGCTGCGGCGGGGGGCGAGGCTGGACGAGAGCGCGCCGGGGTCGGGTCTTGGCCTCTCGATCGTCGACGACTTGGCCAAGGCCTACGGCGGCACGGTGGAACTGGCCGACGCTCAACTGGGCGGATTGGTCGTGAACCTGACTCTACCTAGAGCGGAAAGCTGAGGCCCATCAAGGCCTTATGGAAATTTTAACCTCGTTTCGCGATCCTTGTGACACTAAGGGAGAGACGATTGGCCGTCCTGACCGCCCGAAAACGCGAAATCGTCCAGTCCGTGATCGAAGCGGCGCCGGATTCGGCGATCCGCAGCCTCGAACTGGCCCTGGCGTCCGACGGCGCCGGCGACGGACTGATGAGCGGCGTGCGCGCCCTGGTCGAGCACGAGGCCGGCGACCGATACCTGCGCAACATCGTATTCGAGCCGATCGTGCCGCTGTGCGCTGTGCGTGAGCCAGACGCCCTGACCTTTCCGTCGCACGTCCTGGGCCGGCTCTGGCGAGGCCTGCGCGCGATTGAGCCCGACATGGTCAAGTCGGCGATCGCCCGCGCCAACTGGAACCGCGAGGAAGGCCCGCCGCCGATCTTCGACGAGCTCTGCGCCCGCGCCGCCGTCGCCCTGCGCGAACGCCATGAAGCCTTTTCCGCCATCGCTCCTGACGACGCCGACGGCCTGGCGGACTGCCTCGACCTGGCGCCGCTGGTGCGCGGCGTGTCGGAAAAGGTCGAGGCCTGGACCAACAACATGACCGGGGAGCGCGCCGCCGCCGCCCGTCTGGCATACCGCGACGCCTGCGCCATCTCCGACGATTCCGGCCCGCGCTTCTTCGAGATGCTGGCCGCCCAGCTGGAACGGCCGTGGCTGATCCTGCGCGTGATCAGCGCGGTGATGGACCGTCCCGGCGAGCGCTACCTGGCCTCGTCCGAACTCTCCCGTTTCGGCGACCGCGTGGTCGGCACGATCGAGGCCCTGGTAGAACAGGTGCGCCGGTTCGACCCGGTCGGCGGCGAGGACGGGCAGGGCGAAGCGTCCGGCCTGGCGGCAGGCCGCTCGGTCGACGCCGCCATAGCCGGCATCGTCGAATTCGAGGAGGCGGTGACACTGGCAAAGGAAGGCCCCTGGGGCCGGGCCGTCGCCAACCACAAACAAACCCTGGCCAAGCTGGTCGAGGCCCGCCTGGCTGGCCTGGACAAGCTGGTCGGCCAGGCCTTGCCGCTGGATAAGCCGCGTTTTGGCGGGGCCAAGGCGCGCGGGACGCCCAGCCTCGACCACGATCCCGACCCGGCCACCGCCGCCCGCGCCGCCGGGGGCCTCACCTTCGCCGACGCGGTCCGCTCGGCCTCCGTCCATGGCGGCTTCGGCGCCGCCCGCGCCAAGGCGCTGGAGAAGGTCAACGAGCGGCTCGACCACTACACCGACGACCTGCTGGCGCACCTGCGCGATCCGGAGGCCGAACATACCGACCGCGCCCGCGCCCTGCTGGAGGCGGCCGCCCGGCTGGTCGCGCTTTCGCAGGATGACAAGGCGGCCCAGATCCTGCGCCGCCGCATCGCCGCCGCGGCCTAGGCGCCAAGAGCCTGTCGCGGCGCCGCAGGCGCCTAAAACCCGCTTCCCCTTTGTGCTGGAACGCTCTACCAGCCACGCATGATCACCTTCTGGGTCATAGCCGCCCTGATGGCCGCCGCCGCGTCGGCCGCGATCCTGCGCGCCGCGGCTTCCGGCGGGCGCGCCCCGGTCACTCAAGATACTTCGCTTACCCTTCACAAGCGCGAACTGGCCGAGGTCGAGGCCCTGGCTGAGCGCGGCATGCTGGCCGAGGGCGAACACGCCACCCTGCGCGCCGAGGCCGCCCGCCGCCTGCTCGCCGCCGCCGACCAGGCTCCGCCTCCGACCGCCCCGCCCCGCCCGGGCGACCGCCGCCTGGCGCTGGGAATAGCGGCGGCCGCGCCCCTGCTGGCCCTTGGCGCCTATTTTCTCGTCGGTGCGCCTGGATACAGCGACCAGCCGTTCCTCGCCCGCGCCGCGGCCTGGCGAGCAGCCGACCCGCGCACTCTCGGCCCGGCGCAGATGGCGGCGGTGCTGGAAATCATCGCCCGCGAACGTCCGGGCGATCCCGAGCCGCTGCGGGCGCTGGGCCTGGCGCAGATCGCCGCCGGCGAGGCCGTCGAGGCCCAGACCGCCCTTCGTCGCGCCATCACCTTGGCGCCCGGCCGCGCCGACCTGTGGGCGACATTGGGCGAGGCCTTCGCCACCGAAAGCGACGGCGTGGTCGGCGCCGACGCCCAGGCCGCGTTCCGCGAGGCGCTGAAGCGCGACCCCGGCAACCTGCCGGCCCGCTACTACCTCGGCCGCGCCGCCCTGGCGGCCGGTGACAAACCCGCCGCTTTCGCGCTTTGGCGCGCCATTCTCGCCGAACTGCCGGCCGGTGATCCCCGCGCCGTGGCCCTGGCCGGCGACATCGCCGCCGCCGAGGGTCGGGCCGCGCCGTCCGGCCCCACCGCCGCCCAGGTCGCCGCCGCCCAAGGCGCGGTCGGCCCCGAACAGATCCGAGCCATGGTCGAGGGCCTCGCCCAGCGCCTGGCCGCCAACCCAGACGATCCCGAGGGCTGGGTGCGGCTGGTGCGCGCTTACGGCGTCACCGGGGATGCCGCCAAACGCGACGCGGCGTTAAAGACCGCTCGGGCCCGCTACGCCACGCAGCCGGAAATTCTGCGGGCGCTCGACGCCGCCGTGGAGGGCTCGCGATGAGCTGGCTGCCCAAGTCGCGCAAGGCGCGCACCCGCCTGCTGGTGATCGCCACCGTGGCCCCGGTGCTGGCCC
>CANJOB010000044.1 GCA_947475655.1 Caulobacterales bacterium
CGCCGCCCGGTGGGGCTCTAATCTATAGATGGAGCCTTCTGATGCGGTTCAGATGATCCATCAGAACCGGGAAGGCTTCAGCGTCCACCGACAAAAACGCAAGGGCGGGCCCGCGGCGATCTTGCTAAGCACGGCGCATAGCGTCATTCCGGACACCAGCGATCATTAGAATGGAGCCGCCGCCATGAAGGTGCTTATCCCGGTCAAGCGGGTGATCGATTTCAACGTCAAAGCGCGGGTGAAGGGCGACCAGAGCGGTGTCGACCTGGCCAATGTTAAGATGTCGATGAACCCCTTCTGCGAGATCGCGGTGGAGGAGGCGGTGCGTCTGCAGGAGAAGGGCGTGGTCAGTGAGACGGTCGCCGTCTCCATCGGCCCGATCCAGGCCCAGGACACGCTTCGCACCGCCATGGCCATCGGCGCCGACCGGGGCCTGTTGATCCAGACCGACGCCGACCCGCAGCCCCTGGCGGTGGCCAAACTGCTGGCCGCCGTGGTGGCCGAGGAAAAGCCCGACGTAGTAATCATGGGCAAGCAGGCCATCGACGGCGACAACAACGCCGCCGGGCAGATGCTGGCCGCTCTGCTGGACTGGCCGCAGGCGACCTTCGCGAGCCGGATCGAGATCAGCGGCAAGACCGCCAAGGTGACGCGCGAGGTCGACGGCGGCCTGCAGACGCTGGAAGTCACCCTGCCGGCGGTGATCACCGTCGACCTGCGGCTGAACGAGCCGCGCTACGCATCCTTGCCCAACATCATGAAGGCCAAGAAGAAGCCGCTCGACATCAAACAGGCGGCGGACCTGGGCGTCGACATGGCGCCGCGCCTGAAGGTCGTCAAAGTCACCGAGCCGCCCAAGCGTGAAGGCGGGGTCAAGGTCGCCGACGCCGCCGAACTGGCGGCCAAGTTCAAAGCCGCGGGGGTGCTGTAATGGCTGTTCTGATCATCGCCGACCACGGCGACGGGCACTTGCGCGAAGCCACCGGCAAAACGCTGACGGCCGCAGCCAAGATCGGCGGCGACGTCGATATCCTGGTCGCCGGCAAGGACGTCGAAGGCCCGGCGGCCGAGGCCGCCAAGCTGTCGGGCGTGCGCAAGGTGCTGACCGCCAAGAGCGACGCCCTGGGCCAAGGCATAGCCGAGGCCTATCAGGCCCTGGTCGTGCCCCTCATGGCCAACTACGACGCCCTGCTGGTCCCGGCGACCGCCCAGGGCAAGAACATCGCCCCGCGCATCGCCGCGAGATTAGACGTGGCCCAGGTCAGCGACGTGGTCGCGGTCATCTCCGCCGACACCTTCACCCACCCGATCTACGCCGGCAACGCCCTGGAGACGGTGCAGTCGTCCGATCCTAAGAAGGTGCTGACCGTGCGCGCCAGCGCCTTCGCCGACGCGGTGACGGGCGGTTCGGCCAAGATCGAGAGCATCGACGCCGGCGCCGGCGCGGCGGGGACCAAGTTCGTCTCTGACGAGATGGTCAAGTCCGACCGGCCCGAACTGGCGGGAGCCAAGATCGTCGTCTCCGGCGGCCGGGCGCTGGGCTCAGCCGAGGAATTCCACGCCGTGATCGAGCCCCTGGCTGACAAACTCGGGGCGGCCGTGGGCGCCAGCCGTGCGGCGGTCGACGCCGGCTACGCCCCCAACGACTACCAGGTGGGCCAGACCGGCAAGGTGGTGGCCCCAGACCTCTACCTGGCCATCGGCATCAGTGGCGCAATCCAGCACCTGGCCGGGATGAAGGACTCCAAGGTCATCGCCGCCATCAACAAAGATCCCGACGCGCCGATCTTCGCCATCGCCGACTACGGCCTGGTGGCCGACTACAAGACCGCCGTGCCGGAACTGATGACGGCCCTGAACGCGCTGAAATAGGGCGGCGAGCCGACATAGGCTTGTGTGCGGCGCAGCAAGACTCTTGTCGCGCCGCCCGCGCGGCATGTTAGAACGTCGCCCCTGAAAGACCCCCCAGGGGCCGCCAGTGCTCGAGGAACCCATGTCGGAGATCAAGTCGGTCGGTATCGTCGGCGCGGGCCAGATGGGCTCGGGCATAGCCCAGGTGGCGGCCCAGTCCGGCTACGATGTGCGCCTCTACGACGTTTCCCCCGAAGGCATCGACAAGGGCATAGCCGGCATCAAGAAGGGCCTCGCCCGTCTGGTGTCGAAAGAATCCATCACCCAGGCCGACGCCGACGCGGCCCTGTCGCGGATCAAGGCCGGGACCCTGGCCGAGGTGGCGGCGCAGGACCTGGCCATCGAGGCGGCGACCGAGAACGAGGAGATCAAGAAGGCGATCTTCCGCGACTTGGCCCAGCACGCCGGCCCCGACACCATCCTGGCCTCCAATACCTCGTCGATCTCGATCACCCGCCTGGCCTCGGTCACCGGCCGGCCGGAAAAGTTCATCGGCCTGCACTTCATGAACCCGGTGCCGATCATGCGCCTGGTGGAGATCATCCGCGGCATCGCCACTGACGCCCCGACCTACGAGGCCGCCGTCACCTTCGCCCGGTCGCTGGGCAAGACCACCGCCAATTCCGAGGATTTCCCCGCCTTCATCGTCAACCGCCTGCTGGCGCCGATGATCAACGAGGCGGTCTACACCCTGTATGAGGGCGTCGGCACGGTTGAGGCCATCGACACCGCCATGAAGCTGGGAGCCAACCATCCGATGGGCCCGCTGGAGCTGGGCGACTTCATCGGCCTCGACACCCTGCTGTCGATCATGAACGTGCTGCATGACGGCCTGGCCGATTCCAAATACCGGCCCTGCCCGCTGCTGGTGAAGTACGTCGAGGCCGGCTGGCTCGGCCGCAAGGTCGGGCGCGGCTTCTACGACTACCGTGGCGAGACCCCGGTCCCGACCCGCTAAGGGGCTGCTCCGCCGTACTCCGAACCCCGGCGCCAAATCTTAACGAGCGGTTAACTTCCGCACCTTTATCCATTCGCGTCGAACGGCGAAGCATCGGATACTTCCGAATCGCGAATCGGACCTAAGGGGCGAATGAGACGGCTGACCCTGGCGCTGCTTTCGGGCGCCTATCTCTGTCTATCCTTGATCGTCGCCTTGAGCCTCTGGCGCAACGGCGGCGGCTGGGGCGCGGGCGTGGCCGCCCTGGTCGGCGGGCTTGGCCTGGCCTTCGCCTTCCACGGGCTGATCGAACGGGCGCTGGAATCGGCCGGAATCCGCGGCGAGATCGCCAACCTGCGCGAGGCTCACGGCCTGCTCATCGACCAGATCGAGCGCATGGACAGCCGCCTGAACGAGATCGCCCAGACCGTGGCCGAGGAGGCCGTGGCGCGGTCCGAGGCCCTGTCGACCGAGATGCACGAGCTGGAGGACGTGGTCGCCTCGCTCAGCGCCAAGCTGGAAGGCCAGCTTTCCACCGAGATGGCCGCCGCCCGCCGTGGCGACCGCTTCGGCGAGCGCCGCTCCAGCAACGCCCAGGTGTTGCTCGACACGGTGCGCGACGCCCTTTCCGACAACCGGGTCGACCTCTACCTGCAGCCGGTGGTCAGCCTGCCGCAGCGCCGCACCGTGTTCTACGAGAGTTTCTCGCGCCTGCGCGACGAGACCGGCCGGGTGATGATGCCGGCCGAATACCTGGCCGTGGCCGAGCCGGAAGGCCTGGTCGCCGCCATCGATAACCTGCTGCTGTTCCGCTGCGTGCAGATCGTGCGCCGCCTGGCCAAGCAGGACCGCAAGGTCGGCATCTTCTGCAACATCTCCCTGGCGTCCCTGTCGGACGAGGTGTTCTTCCCGCAGTTCCTCGAATTCCTGCAGGCCAACAAGGACCTGGCCGGGGCGCTGATCTTCGAGATGGGCCAGGCCGCCTTCGATCAGCGCGGCCCGGTGGAGGCCCGCCACATGGCGCGGCTGGCGGACCTCGGCTTCCAGTTCAGCCTCGACAAGGTGTTCGACCTCGACCTCGACTTCCAGGACCTGGCCCGCGCCGACATCAAATACATCAAGATCGGCGCCGAACTGCTGCTGGAGCAGCTGACCGAGTCGGAGGGCGGTGTGATCCTGCGCTCCCTGCCCGACCTGCAGGCCGCCGATTTCGCGGCGCTTACCCGCCGCTACGGCATCGAGATCATCGCCGAGAAGGTCGAGGCCGAGCGCCAGATCGTCGACGTGCTGGAGCTGAACATCGGCTACGGCCAGGGCCACCTGTTCGGCGAGCCCCGCGCCATCCGCGACGCGGTCCTGGCCGAGTCCGACCCGCCGGCCGACTTCTTCCGCGCCTCGATGCGCCGCCGCGCCAGCCGCTGACATTGACGGGGCTCGCGCGGGGGTCTACCCCGCCCGCCCCATGACCGCGCCTCCCACGCCTGAGATCGTTTCCGGCCTGTCGGCCCTCGCCGGCCGCTACGACGTGCTGCTGTGCGACGTCTGGGGCGTGATCCACAACGGACGCGAGCATTTTCCCGCCGCCTGTGCCGCCCTGGCGCAATTCCGCAAGCATCATGGGCCGGTGGTGCTGATCACCAACGCGCCGCGGCCCTCCGCCTCCGTCGCGGCCCAGCTCGACCGGCTGGGCGTTCCGCGCGACGCCTGGAGCGCGACCGTCACCAGCGGCGACGCCACCCGGGCCATGCTGACGCGGCTGGCGCCCGGCCCGGTGTGGAAGCTGGGGGCGAAAAAGGACGAGCCGATCTACGAAGGACTGGGCCTGACCTTCGCCGGGCCCGACGAGGCCGCGGTGATCTCCTGCACCGGCCTGGAGAACGATCTGACCGAGACGCCGGAGGACTACCGCGAGCGCCTCAGCGCGGCGGCCGCGCGCAAACTGCCGATGGTCTGCGCCAACCCGGACCGGCGCGTGCATTTCGGCGGCCAGCTGATCTGGTGCGCCGGGGGCCTGGCCGATCTGTACGAGGAACTGGGCGGCGGTCCGGTGACCATGGCCGGCAAGCCACATGCGCCGATCTATGACCTGGCCCTCGCTGAGGCTTCGAGCCTGGCCGGCGCCGATCTCAACCCCAGGCGCGTGCTCTGTATCGGCGACGGCGCCCCGACCGACCTGGCCGGCGCGAACGGCCAGGGGCTGGACGTTCTGTTCGTGGCGGGCGGCCTGCATGGCGAGCATGTGCTGAACGGAGAAGGCAAGCTCGACCCGGCGGGTGTTTCCGCCTGGCTGGCGAGCCAGGGCGTCAGCGCCGCCAGCGCCATTCCCACCCTGGTCTGGTAACAAGCCCGCATGGCCTGTTTCGAGGAGCTGGAGGTCGGGCAGGCGGCGCAGGCGGCGCGCACCGTCGGCGCGGCCGACATCGAGGCCTTCGGCCACGCGGTCGGCGACCTCAACCCGATCCATTTCGACGAGGCCTACGCGGCCACGACCCCATTCAAGGGCCGTATCGCCCACGGCATGCTGCTGGGCGGCTATATCTCCGCCCTGGTGGCGAGCGACCTGCCCGGCCCGGGCGCGATCTACATCTCGCAGACCGTAGACTTCCTGCGCGCCGTGCGGATCGGCGACGAGGTTCTGATCCGCGTCGAGATCACCGCCCTGGACGACAAGAAGGCCGAGGCGACGCTTTCCACCACCTGCCATGTCGGCCGCAAGGCCATGGTGCGCGGCGTGGCGGTGGTGATGGTCCCGAGACGGTCCGCATGAGCCTGCGCATCATCAACCAGTGGCGCGACCTGCCGGCGTCCGACCGCGGCGCGGCGGCGGCCCTGGGCAATTTCGACGGGGTCCACCTGGGCCACCAGGCCGTGATCGCCGCCGCCGCGGACGCCGCGCGCAAACTTGGCGCGCCCCTGGCAGTCATCACCTTCGAGCCGCACCCGCGCCGGGTGTTCCGACCCGCCGACCCGCCGTTCCGCCTGACCACCGGGTCGCAACAGGCGCGCATCCTGGAAGGCCTCGGCGTCGAGCGGCTGCACCTGCTGCCGTTTGATTTCGACATGGCGTCGATGACCGACCGGCAGTTCGCCAAGGATGTGCTGCACGAAGGCCTCGGCATCCGTCACGTGGCGGTCGGCTTCGACATCTCGTTCGGCGCAGGGCGCAGCGGCTCGCCCGACACCATGCGCGCCTATGGCGAGGAATTCGGCTTCGGGGTCTCGGTCACCCCGGCCATGACCATGGAAGCGGGGGTCAAGATCTCCTCCAGCGCCGTGCGCGACGCCCTGCGCGCCGGGGAGCCGGCGCAGGCTGCGGCGATCCTGGGCCGCCCGTTCGCTATTCAAGGCATCGTCCGCCGCGGCCGTCAGCTCGGCCGCCAGCTGGGCTTCCCCACCGCCAATGTGGCCCTGGAGGACTATGTCGCGCCGCGGCTCGGCATCTACGCCACCCGCACCCGCATGGCCGATGGACGCCTGCTGCCGGGGGTGTCGAACATCGGCAAGAACCCCACCGTGGGCGAGGTCGAGGCGCGGCTGGAGACCCACCTGTTCGACTTCGACGAGGACATCTACGGCGAGGTGATCGAGACCCACCTGCTGGCCTATCTGCGCCCGGAGGTGAAGTTTGACGGCATCCCGGCCTTGGTCGAACAGATGGCTCTGGACTGCATTGAGGCGCGGCGGATTCTCGGCGCTTAAGAGCCGCTCGCCTATTTAGGCGGGTTGTGGCCGCCGCTGCAGCGAATAGCGTCGATCCCTTGCTGGATAAGGGAAAGACGATGCTGAAGTCCGCCAAGACCGCCAGGGCCGTTCTGCTTGGCATTGCGATCGCCGCCGCCGGGGCCGGTCCGCCCGCACTGTCCCAAACCGTGCAGGAGCGGTTCGGATCGCGCGCACCGCGCACCTGCCCCGACCAGACCGCGCCCGCCCGCGGCGCGATCAAGGCCGCCGAGGCGGCGCGCTACTTCATCTGCAACGCTGAATACGTGACCGGCAGCACCCTCTATCTGGTCGAGAACGTGAACGTCCGGCAGGTCGGCGGCGGCGTGCCCTACACGCCGAACCTGGGCGCGTTTCGTGAGATCAATGTCCGGGTTCCGCTCTATCCGATCCGCGGCAGCTACGTTTCGTACCAGTGCGCGGACAAGCTGGCCGCCTACGATAGAGCGCCGAACACCGACTGCGGCGTCTACGAGCACCCCAACGCCACTGGCTATTGCTACAAGACCACCTTCGGCGACTGGAGCTGCCACATGTCGGACCGCACAGTGACCAGCCAGTCGCGCAAGAGCGCCCCGCCCAAGTAGCGCCCATCCGGCCAAATCGCCGGCGCCCTCGGGGTTGGCTGCGCCGGGCCGCGCGTGTCCCGCGGACCTATGGTTCAGCGACCGGATAGGCGACGATCGAGCTCCCGTCTGCGATGGACCCACGGGACAACCCCGAGGGTGACGGGAAAAGAATGCTCTGCTACAGCCCCTGCCATGACTTTCATCGGGAAAACGGCGCGAATTATCCGCCCGGCGTGACGCTGCCGGGCTCCACCGAACGCGCGCCGGGACTTGCCTTAACCCCGTCCTTTTCCCCGTAGAGATTTAAGCCTCATGGCCGACGACGCCACCCCTCCCACGGACGCGCGCGACTATCGCGACACCGTCTTCCTGCCCGACACCGCCTTCCCCATGCGCGCGGGCCTACCGCAGAAGGAACCGGAGATCCTGGCCCGCTGGGAGCAGGATGACCTTTACGCTGCGCTTCGCGCCGACCGCCACGCGCGCGGCGCGCCCTTGTTCGTGCTGCACGACGGCCCGCCCTACGCCAACGGCGCGATCCACATCGGCCACGCCCTGAACAAACTCTTGAAGGACTTCGTGGTCCGTTCCCAGTTCCTGCTCGGCAAGGACGTCGACTACCGGCCGGGCTGGGACTGCCACGGCCTGCCGATCGAGTGGAAGATCGAGGAGGAGTTCCGCGCTGCCGGGCGGCCCAAGGACCAGGTGCCGCCGAGCGAATTCCGCTCGCGCTGCCGGGAGTACGCCGCCCACTGGATGGCCGTGCAGAAGACCGACTTCAAGCGTCTGGGCGTGCTGGGCGACTGGGAACGCCGCTACGCCACCATGGACTACAGCTCGGAAGCCGCCATCGTCGGCGAGTTCCACAAGTTTCTGATGACCGGCCAGCTTTATCGCGGCTCCAAGCCGGTGATGTGGAGCCCGGTCGAGCGCACCGCCCTGGCCGACGCCGAGGTCGAATACGCCCCGCACACCAGCCCGACCATCTGGGTGAAGTTCGCGGTGAAGGGCTCCGACGCCTCCGTGGTGATCTGGACCACCACGCCCTGGACCATCCCCGCCAACCGGGCGGTGAGCTTCAACCCGAAAATCGCCTACGCCCTCTATGAAGTTGAAGAGGTCGATCTAACCGGCGAGTTCGCGCCCTGGGCCCAGGCCGGCGACAGGCTGATCCTGGCCGAGAAACTCAGCGCCGACGTCTTCGCCGCCGCCAAGGTGCTCAAGGCCCGCAAGGTCGAGAGCGTCGATCCCGCCGGCATGGTGATGAGCCACCCGCTGTCGTCGCAGGACGCAGCCTACGGCTTCAGCGTGCCGATGCTGGCCGGCGACCACGTCACCGAGGAAGCCGGCACCGGCTTTGTCCACACCGCCCCCGGCCACGGCGCCGACGACTACCTGATCTGGCTCAAGAGCGGCCAGGCCATCGCCGCGATGGGTATCGACACCGCCATCCCCGACACCGTCGATCCCGACGGCGCCTACTATCCCGACGTCGCCCTGTTCGGCGGCCTCAAGGTGATCGAGACCGAGGGCAAGAAGGACAAGATCGGCAAGTTCGGTCCGGCCAACAAGGCGGTGATGGACGCGCTCATCGCCGCCTCGACCTTGCTGGCGCGCGGCCGGGTCGAGCACAGCTACCCGCACAGCTGGCGTTCCAAGGCGCCGGTGATCTTCCGCAACACGCCGCAGTGGTTCATCCGCATGGACCAGCCGCTCAGCGACGGGCACTCCCTACGCCAGCGCGCGCTGGCCTCAATCGCCATGACCGCCTTCCACCCCGACCAGGGCCGCAACCGCATCGGCGCCATGGTCGAGACACGGCCCGACTGGCTGATCAGCCGCCAGCGGGCCTGGGGCGCGCCGCTGGCCATGTTCGTCGACAAGCAAACCGGCGAGCCGCTGCGCGACGAGGCCGTCAACGCCCGCATCCTGGCGGCCATCGCCGAGGGCGGCGCTGACGCCTGGTTCGTCCGCCCGGCGGCCGACTTCCTCGGAAGCCACGATCCGGCCAAGTACGACAAGATCGAGGACATCCTCGACGTCTGGTTCGACAGCGGCTCGACCCACGCCTTCACCCTGGAAGGGGTTCGGGACAGCCACTGGCCGGCCGACCTCTATCTGGAAGGCTCCGACCAGCATCGCGGCTGGTTCCAGTCGTCCCTGCTGGAGAGCAGCGGCACCCGTGGCCGCGCGCCCTACCACGCGGTCCTGACCCACGGCTTCACGCTGGACGAATCCGGCGAGAAGATGAGCAAGTCGAAGGGCAACACCACCGAGCCGCAGGTGGTGATCAAGGAGAGCGGGGCGGAGATCCTGCGCCTGTGGGTCGGCATGGTCGACTACGCCGAGGACCAGCGCATCGGCAAGACCATCCTGCAGACCACCGTCGACGGCTACCGCAAGCTGCGCAACACCCTGCGCTACCTGCTGGGCGGCCTGGCCGGGTTCGACGAATCCGAACGCCTGCCGCTGGAGAAGATGCCGCCGCTGGAGCGCTACATCCTGCATCGGCTTTGGGAGCTCGACGCCCAGGTGCGCGCCGCCTACGCGGCCTACGATTTCCGTGGGGTGTGGCGCAGCGTGTCCGAGTTCGCCGCCGGCGAGCTGTCGGCGCTGTATTTCGATATCCGCCGCGACAGCCTCTATTGCGACAGCCCGTCCTACGACAAGCGCCGCGCCTGCCGCACGGTGATGGACCTGGCGTTCGAGCGCCTGACCGCCTGGCTGTCGCCGATCATGCCGTTCACCACCGAGGAAGCCTGGACCAGCCGCTTCCCCGAAGCAGGCTCCAACGCGCTCAGGGTGATCCCGGAAACCCCCGCCGCCTGGCGCAACGACGCCGAGGCCGCCCGTTGGGCGCGGATCGAGGCCGTCACCGGCGCCGTGACCCTGGCCCTGGAAGAGATGCGCCGCGACAAGAAGATCGGCTCGGCCCTCGACGCCGCCGTCTCCGTGCAGACCAAGGACGCCGACGCCTTCGACGGCCTCGACGCCGCCGAGGTGTTCCGCACCAGCCAGGCCACGGTCACTCTGCACGGGGCCGAGGAGACGGCGGTGACGGTCGAGCCGCTGAGCCTGCCCAAATGCGCCCGCTCCTGGCGGCGCGTGCCGGACGTCGGCTCCGATCCGCGCTATCCGGACCTGTCGGCCCGCGACGCCGCCGTGGTGGCGCAGATCGACTCGGAGCGCGCCGCATGAGCGAGGACGCCCCCGTTCCGGCCGCCCCGCCGGAAGCCAAGCCCAAGCTTGGCCCCGCCACCGCCTATATGATCGCCGTCGGCGTGCTCATGGCCGACCAGGGCTCCAAGCGCTACGTGATCGAGGCCATGCACCTGCCCGCCGTCGGCAGCATCGAACTAGCCGGGCCGCTGCATTTCACCATGGTCTGGAACCGGGGCGTCAGTTTCGGCCTGTTCACCGCTGATCAGGGCGTGATGCGCTGGGTCCTGGGCGGGTTCTCGGCCCTGGTGGCGATCCTGCTGATCGTCTGGGCCCGGCGCCAGCACCGCCCCCTGGTCCTCACCGCCCTCGGACTGGTGATCGGCGGGGCCATCGGCAACCTGATCGACCGGGTCAAGTTCGGGGCCGTGGCCGACTTCATCGACCTGTCGCGGATGTTCTTCCCCTGGGTGTTCAACGTCGCCGACAGCGCCATCACCATCGGCGTGATCCTGCTGTTGCTCGACAGCGTGCGGAACGACCGGTTGTCGCGGCCAAGCGCGTGACCCTTGGCGTAGGGCCTGCAAAGCGGTATCTGATCAGCCTTGAAGGCCGGGGCGGCCCGCTGGAGCGACGAGTCATGAGTGTTAAGCCCGCGATCATCCTGGCCGCCGTCGCGGCGGTGGGCCTGTCCGGCTGTCAGGGCATGAACAAGGCCCTGGGTCTCAATAAGGTCACCCCGGACGAATTCCGCATCGTCACCAAGGCTCCGCTAGTGGTGCCGCCCGACTATTCGCTGCGCCCGCCGGCCCCCGGCGAGCCGCGCCCGCAGGAACTGCAGCCCGAGAGCGCCGCCCGCGCCGTGCTGGTCGGCCAGGTTCAGGCCGCCGACCGCTCGCCCGGCGAGAACCAGCTGGTGGCCAGCGCCGGCGGCACCCAGGCCGACCCGCTGATCCGCTTCGTTGTCGACGACGAGAACGGCGACATCGCCCACAAGGACGACAGCTTCGCCGACCGCGTCATGTTCTGGCGCAAGGACCAGCCCGCCGGCGCCGCCACCGCCGCCAACACCGGCGCCAACACCCCGGCCCCGATCGACCCAGCCGCCGAGGCCGCGGCGATGAAAAGCCTGACCGGCAGCCAGCCGGTGATCATCAGCCGCAACCGCGAATCGACGCGGCTGAAACTGCCGGGGCTGTAGCCAACGGCCGTCGTCCCGGCCGCAGCGAAGCGGAGAGCCGGGATCCAGTCTTGTTTGCTTGTGTGCACCGGCCCCTGGGTCCCGGATCGGCGCGGCTGCGCCGCTTGTCCGGGATGACAGTGGGTGCCGTTTGGAATCGCGCTACTATCTTGATCCCATGACCATCCGCCGCCTGCCTCCCGAGGTCGTCAACCGCATCGCCGCCGGCGAGGTGGTCGAGCGCCCGGCCAGCGCCGTCAAGGAGCTGGTCGAGAACGCCATCGACGCCGGCGCCACCCGCGTCGAGATCGAGGTCGACGGCGGCGGCCTGACCCGCATCCTGGTCGCCGACGACGGGGCCGGCATGACCCCTGAAGAGCTCGGCCTGGCGGTCGAGCGCCATGCCACATCCAAACTGGCCGTCGGCGAAGACGGTGTGCTGGACCTGCTGCGCATCTCCACCTTGGGCTTCCGCGGCGAGGCCTTGCCCTCGATCGGTTCGGTGGCCCGCCTAACCTTAAGCGCGCGCGCGCGCGGCGCCGCCGACGCCTGGTCCATCAAGGTCGAGGGCGGGGATGTTTCCCGCACCCATCCGGCCCCCTTCTCCGCCTCGAGCGGAGCGCGGGTCGAGGTGCGCGACCTGTTTTATGCCACCCCGGCGCGGCTGAAATTCATGAAGTCGGAGCGGTCGGAATCCCTGGCCATCGCCGACGAGGTGCGCCGCCAGTCCATGGCCCACCCGGCGGTCGGCTTCTCGCTCGACATCGACGGCCGCAAGGTGCTGCGCCTGGCGCCCGAGCACATCGGCCCGCAAGGCAGGCTGGCGCGGCTGTCGGCGGTGCTGGGACGCGACTTCCACGACAACGCCATAGAGATCGACCAGGAGCGCGACGGGGTGCGCCTGTCGGGCTACGCCGGCCTGCCGACCTACAACAGGGGCAACGCCGCCCACCAGCACCTTTTCGTCAACGGCCGGCCTGTGCGCGACCGCCTGCTGCAGGGGGCGCTGCGCGGCGCCTATGCCGACTTTCTGGCCCGCGATCGCCACCCGGCCGCCGCCCTCTACCTGGAACTCGACCCGACCTATGTCGACGTCAACGTCCACCCGGCCAAGGCGGAGGTGCGTTTCCGCGACCCGGCCCTGGTGCGCGGCCTGATCGTCGGCGGCCTGCGTCACGCCCTGGCCGGCGCCGGACACCGCGCCTCGACCACCGCCGCCATCGACGCCCTCGACCGGTTCCGGCCGCAAGGCGGCGCCCAGCCTCCTCAAGCCCCATCCTACTTTTCTGGCGCGCGCAACGCGCCGGGATGGAGCGGCTGGACCGGCTACAGCGGCGGCGGCCTGGCCCCGGCCTTCGCCCAGGTGCTGCCGGGCCTGTCGGAGACCAGCGCCCGGCATGAGACCGACCCCGCGCTGGGCTTCGCTGAACCCGCGCCCGTCGTCGACCTGGAATCCTTTCCCCTCGGCGCCGCCCGCGCCCAGGTGCATGAGACCTATATCGTCGCCCAAACCCGCGACGGGGTGGTGATCGTCGACCAGCACGCGGCGCATGAGCGTCTGGTCTATGAGCAGATGAAGCATCAGTTGGACGAGGGCGGCGTCGCCCGCCAAGCCCTGCTGCTGCCCGAGGTGGT
This sequence comes from Caulobacterales bacterium, assembly GCA_947475655.1. Classification (GTDB taxonomy): domain Bacteria; phylum Pseudomonadota; class Alphaproteobacteria; order Caulobacterales; family Caulobacteraceae; genus Caulobacter. The sequence goes on from CANJOB010000044.1 coordinate 13,112, forward strand.
CGAGCTCGATCCGTCGGACGCCGACCGGGTCGCCGGCAAGGCCGACGAGCTGGCCAAGCTTGGCCTGGTGCTGGAGGCGTTCGGGCCCGGGGCGGTGCTGGTGCGCGAGGCGCCGGCGCTCCTTGGAGATACAGATATAAGTGGGCTGGTGCGGGACATCGCCGACGACCTGGCCGAGAACGGCGCCGCCCTGGCCCTGGCCGAGCGGCTGCAGCAAGTCTGCTCCACCATGGCCTGCCACGGCAGCGTCCGCGCCGGCCGGCGCCTGACCGCCGCCGAGATGAACGCCCTGCTGCGCCAGATGGAAGCGACGCCGCACTCGGGCCAATGCAACCACGGCCGCCCGACCTACGTGGAACTTAAGCTCGCCGATATCGAACGGCTGTTCGGGCGCCGCTAAATGAAGGTTGGAGAACCGAGCGGCACCGCCCTGGCGGCGGCGGCGCACCGCGCTATTCACCAGGAGACGGATGCGCCGCTGGTGTTCGAAGACCCCCTCGCGGCGACGGTGCTGGGGCCGTTGCGGGGCGCCCGCGCCGAACTCCTGGGCCGGCGGCCGATGCGGGCCTTCATCTGCGCCCGCTCCGAACTGGCCGAGGACGCCCTGGCCGACGCCGTGGCGCGGGGCGTGACCCAATATCTCTTGCTGGGCGCCGGGCTCGACACCTTCGCTTGGCGCAACCCCTATCCGACCCTGCGGGTGTTCGAGGCCGACCATCCCGACACCCAGGGCTGGAAGCGCCGGCGCCTGGCCGACAAGGGCGATCCGCCCGGTCTCACCTTCGTGCCGATGGACTTCGAGCGGCAACCGCTGGTCGAGACCCTTAGCGACGCGGGCCTGGACCCGGACCAGCCGGTGTTCGTCACCTGGCTGGGGGTGACGCCCTATCTGGAATCCGAGACGGTGATGGACACCCTGGAGGCCCTGGCCTCGATGGGCGGCGGGGTCGAGGTGGTGTTCGACTACGGCCCGCCCCCGGCCAGCCTGACCGGCCTGATCCGCGCCGCCTTCGACCGCCGCGCCGCGCGGGTGGCCGCCGAGGGCGAGCCCTGGGTCAGCGCCTTCGAGCCCACCGACCTGGCCGCCGGCCTGGCCCAGCTGGGCTATGTGCGGATCGAGGACCTCGGTCCCGCCGAACTCAACGCCCGCTATTTCCGTGATCGCGACGACGGGTTGCGGGTGCTTGCCGGACGGGTGGTCCGGGCGCGGACTTGACCCTTAACCCGTCATCCTCGCGCTTGACCCGAGGACCCAGGAACACGGTCCGTTCCGGCTAGGCTCGCCCTGCTGAGTGCATGGGTCGTCGGATCAAGTCCGACGATGACGAGAATTTTGCGGACCTAGGCGACCCGCAGGAAACTCACCGCCGCCGAGCCCCAGGTCCGCGTATCCAGGGACTCAAAACCATCGACTTCCAAGGGAGGCTCGCCCTCGCCGCGCTCCAGCACCGCCAGGGCGCCGGGGGCCAGCCAGCCGCCGGCCAGCAGGCCCGCCAGGGCCGCTTCGCCTAAGCCCTTGCCGTAGGGCGGGTCTAGGAAGGCCAGGTCGAATGGGACGCCGTCGCTGGCCGGGCGGAGCCCAAGGTCCGTGGCGTCGCGCCGGTGCACGCGGCCCGACCCGATCAGGCCCAGGGCGTCGAGGTTGGTGCGGATCGCGCCCCGCGCGGTCTCGTCGGTCTCGACGAACAGGCAGAAGCCCGCCCCGCGCGACAGGGCCTCGATCCCCAGGGCTCCCGAGCCGGCGAACAGGTCCATCACCCGCGCGCCGTTCAGGTCCGGCGCGAACGGGGCGTGGGCGACCACGTCGAACAGGGCCTGGCGCACCCGGTCCGCTGTGGGGCGGGTGGCCATGCCCGGCGGGGCGGTCAGGGCCCGCCCGCGATGGCGGCCGGCGATGACCCGCATCTAGCGCCCGCCCTTCCTGGGTCCGCCCTTAGGCTTGTAGACCTTCGGGGCGCCGGTCGCGGCCGGGGTCTTTTTCGGACGCTCGGAGCGCGCGCCCTCCTTGGGCGGGGCGGCGGCTTTCTCGGCGTCACGCCTGGCCGCCTTGGCCTTGAACTTGCGGTCCATGGTCGGGGCGTGGCGCTTTTCCTCGCCTTCCTTCTTGGCCTTCTTCCTGGCGTTGGCGCGGAAGGGTTTTTTCGGCTTGGCCTTGGCCCAGCCGGCCTTGCGCTCCAGCGTCTCCGGCCGGTCCTTGACCGCCGTGCCGCTGACCGAGCCGCTGATGCGGCGCTGGATCGGCTTGGCCACCGGGGTTCCGTCCTCGGTCACCTTGGTCAGCTGGGCGGCGGGAACACGGTAGGCGGCGCGGTCGCCGGTCGGCATGTCCTCCGGGTCGATGTGCTGCGCCAGCTGTTCGCGGATCACGCGCGGACCGACCTCCTCGACATGGCCCGGCGCCAGGGTGCCAAGCGCGAACGGGCCGTAGGACAGGCGGATCAGCCGGTTGACCTTCAGGCCGATGGCCTCCAGCACGCGGCGCACCTCGCGGTTCTTGCCCTCGGCTAGGGCCACGGTGATCCACAGGTTGGCGCCCTTGGGACCCTCCTTGGCCTTGTCCAGGGTGGCGTCGATCGCCCCGTAGCGCACGCCCTCGACGGTGATGCCGTTCTTCAACCGGTCCAGCATGTCCTGCGTCACGCCATGGCCAAACGCCCGGGCGCGATAGCGGCGCACCAGGCCGGCCGACGGCAGTTCCAGGTTGCGGGCCAGGCCGCCGTCGTTGGTCAGCAGCAGCAGGCCCTCGGAATTGAGGTCGAGCCGGCCGATGGAGATCAGCCGCGGCAAGCCGGGCGGCAGGGCCGAGAACACGGTCGGCCGCCCTTTGGGATCGGTATGGGTGGTCAGCAGGCCTTGTGGCTTGTGGTAGCGGAACAGGCGGGTGGGCTCGGCGCCGGCCACCACCTCGCCGTCCAGGGTGAGAATGTCGTTGGGGGCGACCTTCACCGCCGGGTGGGTCAGCACCTTGCCGTTCAGGGTGACGCGGCCCTGTTCGATCATCCGCTCGACTTCGCGGCGCGAGGCGGCGCCGGCGCGGGCCAGGGCCTTGGCGACGCGTTCGCCGGGGCCGTCGGCGAAACCCTCCGCCCCGGCTTCCTGCGGGGCGTCCTTCGCCGATGGGTCATAGGCAGCCATGGGCTTGCTCCGTTAGAAGGATTGGGCGTCTCCCGACGCTCAAGAGCCCGTCAGGCGGAAGTGTAAGCGGTTCCGCCTGACGGGCTCTAATGTAAGAATCGAGCCAAACACCAAAAGGCGTGACCGTTCAACCACTCGACATGACCGCCCTGATGGCGCTCGCCCTGGAAGAAGCCCGCGCCGCCGCCGCGCGGGGCGAGATTCCCGTGGGCGCGGTGATCGCCGATCCGGCCACCGGCGAGATCGTCGCTTGCGCCGGCAACGGCCCGGTCGGGGCGCACGACCCGACGGCGCACGCCGAGATCGTCGCCATGCGGCTGGCGGCGGAAAAGCTCGGCAACTACCGCCTGACCGACCTGACCCTGGTGGTGACCCTGGAGCCCTGCGCCATGTGCGCCGGGGCGATCAGCCTGGCGCGGATCGGCCGCCTGGTGTTCGGGGCGTCCGACCCCAAGGGCGGGGCGGTGATCCACGGCGGCAGGTTTTTCGAGCAGCCGACCTGCCACTGGCGGCCGGCCGTCGAGGGCGGGGTGCTGGCCGAGGAAAGCGCGCAGCTGCTGCGCGGATTCTTCAAGGCCCGGCGCTAAACGTCGTCTTCCCGCAGCCGGAAGTCCAAGCGGTCGCGCACCGCCGGCCAGTCGTCGGCGGTGATCGAGAACACAGCGGTGTCGCGCACATGCCCGGTCCAGGTCACCATGTTGGAGCGCAGCACGCCTTCCTTCTGCGCCCCAAGCTTCAGCACCGCCGCCTGGCTGCGCGCGTTACGAACGTCAACGCGGAATTCGACCCGGATGGCTCCGTTGTCGAAGGCATGGCTCAGCATCAGGCGCTTGGCCTCCGGATTGACCAGGCCCGAGCGTACGTCCGGGTGCAGGAAGGTGGCGCCGATCTCGACTCCATGGTTGGCACGGTCGATGTTCAGAAAGCTGCTGGTCCCGACCACACGGCCGTCGTCACGATCGACGATGGCGTAGGCGATGCGCCGGCCGTCGGCGGCCTCGGTCATGATCCCGGCCCAGAAATCCTCAAACCCCGCGCCGCAGCCGTTGCCGGCCATGATTTCCCATGTGTCGGGATCGCAGTCGAGCGCCGCGCGCAGGCCCTCGCGGTTGCCCTCTCCCAGCAGGTCGAGCCGCACATGCGAGCCCTCCGGCGGGCGGGCCTCCAGAACCATCGGCATTGTTAAGTCCCCCCGACCCCAGATTTAGACCAGCGAACCCCGGCTGAGCCGCGCCATGGCCGCCCAGGCCGGCAGGGCCAGGACGACGCCGGTCAGCAGTTCGACCACCGCCCCGCGGGGCCGGTGGCCCAGCTTGCGCGCGCCCCAGAAGCGCACGGCGGCGGCGGCGATCCAGCCCAGGCCGAGCGCTAGGGCCATGCCATGGCCAAGGTTGGCGTCGTAGCCCAGCACGGCGGCGGTGGCGGCGTGGGTGACCAGCACGGCGACCCCCAGGGTCCGCACCGGCGCGGCGTCGCCTCCCCAGGGCCCCAGCAGCGGCGCATCGGACTGGGCCAGCATCAGCCCCCCGCGCACCCCGCCAACGATACAGGCCAGCAGGGCCAACCAGGCGGCGAAATCGAGCCCGCTCAACGCCCGGCCCTCGGGGGGTGCGCGACTGGCAGAGAGGGCGAACGAAGCAGCATGGCGTCAGTATGGGCGGCCCCGGCGACGATTTCCAAAGGCATTTTCATGGCGCCGCGCCTTGACTCCCCCCCGTGGCGGACCTACCTCCACGGCGCGTTGGCACTCTAGGCCTGCGACTGCTAAACCGGTCGTGTCGCCTAGTCGCCGGCGCAAGGAACAACCCCTCCGAGGAGACGACCCATGAAGTTTCGCCCGCTTGGCGATCGCGTGCTGGTGAAGCGCGTCGAGGAAGAAACCAAAACCAAGGGCGGGATCATCATCCCCGACACCGCCAAGGAAAAGCCGCAGGAAGGCGAAGTCATCAGCACCGGCCCCGGCGCCCGCGACGACAACGGCAAGATCCAGCCGCTCGACGTCAAGGCCGGCGACCGCATCCTGTTCGGCAAGTGGTCCGGCACCGAAGTGAAGGTCGACGGCGAAGACCTGTTGATCATGAAGGAAAGCGACGTCCTGGGCGTCATCGAGAAGTAGGCGGCCGCCGCCCCCTCGATTTTTCCATCCCCTCCATTTTGAAAGAGAGCCAACACCATGGCCGCTAAAGACGTTTATTTCGGCTCCGACGCGCGCGA
>CANJOB010000045.1 GCA_947475655.1 Caulobacterales bacterium
ACGGATCGGCGGTGCGCACCGCCGTGGCCGAGCTGTCGGCGTCCGAGCGGGAGGAAGAGATCGCCCGCATGCTGTCGGGCGCCCAGGTGACGCCGGAAGCCCGCGCCGCCGCCAGGGCGCTGATCGGCGCGTGATCCCCGTTGGCGACCTGACCGAGGCGGAGGCCTCGGACGAGCTGATGCGGCTGGCCGACGAACTGGCCTCGCACGACCTCGCCTACCGCGACGCCGCGCCGGTGATCACGGATGCCGAGTACGATGTCCTGCGCCGCCGCAACGACGACATTGAGGCGCGCTTCCCGCACCTGATCCGCGACAACTCCCCGACCCAGAGGGTGGGGGCGGCGCGGGCCGAGCAGTTCTCGCCGGTCCAGCACGGCACACCGATGCTCAGCCTGGAGAACGCCTTCTCCGACGAGGAGGCGGCCGACTTCGACGCCAAGGTGCGGCGGTTCCTGAAACTGGGTGAGGCGAGGATCGCCTATACCGCCGAGCCGAAGATCGACGGCCTTTCTGCCTCCCTGCGCTACGAGCGCGGTGTGCTGGTCCAGGGCGCCACGCGCGGTGACGGTCGAGTAGGGGAGGATATCACAGCAAACCTCCGGACTTTAAAAGAAATACCGCACAGATTAAACGGTTCTGGCTGGCCCGATGTCATCGAAATTCGCGGCGAGGTCTATCTCTCCAAGCCCGACTTCGCGGCCATGAACGCCGCCGCGGCGGAGAAGGAAGAGCGTACCTACGCCAACCCGCGCAACGCCGCCGCAGGCTCTCTGCGCCAGATAGACCCGACGATTTCCGCCACCCGGCCGCTGCGCTTCTTCGCCTACGCCTTGGGCCTCACCAGCGCCGCCTTTGCCGCCAGCCAGCATGAAGCGTTGGCCAAGCTTCGCGCCTGGGGCTTCCAGGTCACGCCGCAGACGCAGCGGGTCGAAGGGGTCGAGGGCCTGCTGTCCGCCTACCGCGACATGGAGGCGCTGCGGCCGACACTGACCTTCGACATCGACGGGGTGGTCTACAAGGTCGACAGGCTCGACTGGCAGGACCGGCTGGGCTTCGTCTCGCGCAGCCCGCGCTGGGGCGTGGCGCGCAAGTTCCCGGCCGAGCAGGCGCGCACCGTGCTGGAGGCCATCGACCTGCAGGTCGGCCGCACAGGGGCGGTGACGCCGGTGGCGCGGCTCGATCCCGTGACGGTCGGCGGGGTGGTGGTGACCAACGCCACCCTGCACAACGCCGACGAGATCGCCCGCAAGGACATCCGCGTCGGCGACACCGTGGTGGTGCAGCGGGCCGGCGATGTGATCCCGCAGGTGGTGGAGGTGGTCGATCCAGACCGCAAGGGCCGCCCGGCGCCTTTTCAATTCCCGCACACCTGTCCGTGCCCGCTGCGGACCCCCCTGGCGCGCGAGACCACGGCGGGCGGGGCGGAGACGGTGGTGCGCCGCTGCACCGGCGAATTCGCCTGCCCGTTCCAGCGCATCGAACACCTGAAGCACTTCGTCAGCCGCCGTGCCTTCGACATCGAGGGCTTGGGCGAGAAGCAGCTGCAGATGTTCTTCGACGAGGGCATCGTCAAGGAACCGGCCGACATATTCAAACTGGCCGCCTTCGACACGGCGTCCCTGAAAAAGCTCAAGGACCGCGAGGGCTTCGGCGCCCTGTCGGTGCAGAACCTGTTCGCCGCGATCGAGGCGCGGCGGCCGATCGCCCTGGACCGTTTCATCTTCGCGCTTGGCATCCGCCACATCGGCGAGACCACGGCCATGACCCTGGCGCGGGGCTACGGCTCTGCGGCGGCGTTCATGCAGGCGATGGAGCAGGTGGCCGCCGGGGACCCTGAGGCCATCGCCGAACTGGACGACCTGGACCAGATCGGCATCGCGGTGGTCGACGCGGCCGGGCGCTATTTCAAGGAGGCGCACAACCAGCAGATCGTGCGTCGCCTGCTGGACGAGCTGGACGTGCAGGACGCGGAGGCGGTGGCCACCGACACCGCCGTGGCCGGCAAGACGATCGTCTTCACCGGCGCCCTGGAGCGCCTGACCCGCGACGAGGCCAAGGCGCAGGCCGAGCGGCTGGGGGCCAAGGTCTCCGGCTCGGTGTCGAAGAAGACCGACATCGTCGTCGCCGGGCCGGGAGCGGGCAGCAAGCTGAAGACCGCGGCGGAACTGGGCATCCAGGTGCTGACCGAGGACGAATGGATAACCCTGGTCGGGGGCGGCCTATGATCGACGGACCGGAACCGGAGGTAGGGCATGACCGACGAGCCTAAGCCAGCGGACGAAAGGAGCCTGACCCTCGAGCAGTACGAGAAGCTGCAGCCGTGGGCCCAGGTCAGCCATGAGGGCGTGCCCATGCGCTTTCACACGCCATCGATCCTGACCCGCTGGCGCGTCGATTCGATCCTCACCAAGGAGCCCTGCACCCTGGAATGGATCGCGGGGTTTGAGCGCGACGAGGTGATGGTCGACTGCGGCGCCAACGTCGGCATGTACACGATCTGGGCGGCGGTCACCCGCGGCGCGCAGGTCTATGCCTTCGAGCCGGAGGCGCAGAACTACGCCCTGCTGAACCGCAACATCCTGCTCAACGGCCAGTCCGACCGGGCGACGGCCTTCTGCCTGGGCCTCTCCGACGTCTCTGGCCTGTCCCGCCTGCACATGGCCGACATGCGGGTCGGCGGCTCGTGCCATTCGGTGGGCGATCAGATCGACTTCAACCTGCAGCCCTTGCGGGCCGTCTTCCACCAGGGCTGCATGGCCGTGCGGCTCGACGACCTGGTGGCGGACGGCTCGATACCGATGCCGGCGCATATCAAGATCGATGTCGACGGGCTGGAGCACAAGGTCATCGCCGGGGCGCGCAAGACCATCGAGGACAGCCGGGTGAAATCCCTGCTGATCGAGACCAACCAGAACCTCCCCGAGCACCTGGGCATGGTCGGCGCCTTGCGCGAGCTCGGCTTCCGCTATGATCAGGCGCAGGTGGACGCCGCCGAGCGCAAGAAGGGCGCGTTCAAGGGCGTGGCGGAATTCATCTTCCGGCGGTGATCCGCCGCGATGGCCCAGCTGAAACCTTGTAACACCCCGTTGCGCCGCCGCCCGCGCGGGCGCAAACTGGCGGCGCCATTTCAGGGAGAAGGCGCACCATGATCAAGAAGACGCTAATCGCAGCCGCCGTGCTGCTCACCGCCGCTCCGGCGCTGGCCCAGGCTCCGGCCGCCGCCCCGCCCGCCCCGCCGCCGCCGCGCGCCCGCGGCCCGGCGCTGAACCTGGCGGTGGAGATGGCCATGGCGGCGATCGCTAACTGCGCCTCCACCAACTACAATACCACCGCCCTGGTGACGGATTCAGCCGGCGTGACCGTGGCCATGCTGTCGAGCGAGAAGGCCGCCGCCCGCACCCAGATGATCGCCGGCACCAAGATCGCCATCGTCATGAAATACAAGGTGCCCAGCCTCGACATCGTCGAGCGGGTGAAGACCGACGCGGCCCTGGACGCGGCCATCAAGGCCGACCCGGCCATCGGCGCCGCGCGCGGCGGAGCCATCCCGATCATGGTCGGCGGCACGATGATCGGCGCCATCGCCGTCAGCGGCGCGCCGGGCGGCGACAAGGACGCGGTGTGTTCCCAGGCGGGGATCGATAAGGTTCAGTCGCGGCTGATGTAAGAGTGCTAGGAGCGTCTCAGATTAGCGAGGCGCTCCTTTCCTTCCTCGACAAAACCTTGGGCAAAAGCTCGGCTGGCGGATTTTTCGCCAGATACTCCGGAGAAAAGAAGTTTCTTGGATCCCAGTCACGTTTCCACATTGGCCGTCCTCCATTTCAAGGGAGGTCGGTCAGGTGATTTGCTTATTTAGCACAAGAACAAAACAAGAACAATAACTTTTGTAGAAACCCAGCGGCCCTACAGCGGCCCGCAGACCTCTTCCAGCCAGGCCGCCGCGTCCGCGTCGAGCTGCGGGCCGATCTCGCGCAGCACCCGGGCGTGGTAGGCGTTCATCTGCGCGCGTTCTTCGTCGGTGAGCAGGGCGACGTCGATCAACTTGCGGTCGATGGGGGCCAGGGTCAGGGTCTCGAAGCCGAGCATCGGGCGCTCGCCGCCGGAGACCGGCGCGGCCTCGGTGACCACCTGCAGGTTCTCGATGCGGATGCCGTAGGCGCCGGTCTTGTAGTAGCCGGGCTCGTTGGAGACGATCATGCCGGGCAGCAGCGCCGCGCCGCCGGCGCGCTTGGAGATGCCTTGCGGCCCCTCGTGCACGCCCAGATAGCTGCCGACGCCGTGGCCGGTGCCGTGGTCGTAGTCGAGGCCGTGCGCCCACAGGGCCGAGCGGGCCAGGGCGTCGAGCGACGAGCCGGTGATGCCGGCGGGGAAGCGCACGCGGGCGAGCGCGAGGTTGCCTTTCAGCACCAGGGTGAAGCGCTCGCGCATCTCCGCTGACGGCTCGCCGACGGCGATGGTGCGGGTGACGTCCGTGGTGCCGTCCAGATACTGCCCGCCGCTGTCGACCAGCAGCAGGTCGCCGTCTTTCGCCGCGCGGTTGGTGCGGATGGTGGGGCGGTAGTGGACCACGGCGCCGTTGGGCCCGGCGCCGGCGATAGTGTCGAACGACAGGTCCTTCAGGGCGCCGGTCGCCTCGCGGAACGCTTCCAGCCGCGCCACGGCGGTGAGTTCGTCCAGCCCGCCGTTCTGGATCGCGACCCAGTGCAGAAACTGGGTGAGGGCCGCGCCATCGCGGCGATGGGCGGCGCGGGCGCCCTCGACCTCGACCGCGTTCTTGGCGGCGCGGGGCAGGGCGGTGGGATCAGGCATGCGGTAGACGCGCGCGCCCGCCGCGTCGAGCTGGCTGAAATACCAGGCCGACGACTGCGCCGGGTCGATGGAGACGACCAGGTTGGTCAGGGTCGAGAGGGCGGATTCCAGTTCGGACGGATGGCGCAGGGTCACGCCTTCGCCGAGCCAGTCGGCGAGACCCGGCGTGACCTTGGCCGGATCGAGGAACAGGTCGGCGGTCCCGTCCTTGCGCAGGATGGCCTGGCCCAGCGGCAGGGGCGAGCGGATCACGTCGCCGCCGCGGATATTGAACAGCCAGGCGATGGAGGCGGGCGCGGTGAGCACCGCGGCGTCGGCGTTCATGGCCTCGCCCACCCGGTGGCGTTTGTCGGCGCTGGCCTCTCCCGCATATTGCAGCGGATGCGGGACCACGGGCGCGGCGGGCTGGGCCGGGCGATCTCCGCCCCAGGCGTCGTCGAGCGGGTTGGCGGCGACGGGTTTGAGCATACAGCCGGCCTTCACGGCGGCGGCTTCCAGTCGGGCCAGGCTGTCTGGGCTGTGCAGGCGCGGATCGTAGCCGAGCACCTGGCCGGGCTTGGCTTTCGCTTCCAGCCAGGCGGGCACGCCGCCTTCCATCAGGTCCTTGATCTCGAACAGGCCGCAGTCGATCTGGTCAGGCGCCTGCAGGGCGTAGCGGCCGTCGACGAACAAACAGGCCTCGTTGGCCATCACCACGGCGGCGCCGGCCGACCCGGTGAAGCCGGTGGCCCAGGCCAGGCGGTCGTTGGCGGCGGGCAGGTATTCGTTCTGGTGCTCGTCCTCGTGCGGGACGATGAAGCCGTCGAGGCCCTGGGCCGCCATGGCGCTGCGGATCAGCGGCAGGTGCAGCGGGCCGTAGGAGCGGTCGGCGGTCTCGTCGAAGCTTTGGCGCATAACTTGAGATTTAAGCGCGGGCGCGCCGAAACGCTATGGGGCGCCGAGCGTGCCGGAATTGGCTAGGGTCCCGTCGGGCTCCAGCAGCGGCGCGATGGGTTCGACCGACCCGGCGTTCTGGCCGGCGGCGTCGGCGCTGGGGGCGTTGCCGGCCACCGCGGCGTTGGCGGCGGCTTCCGCCGCGGCGGCCTGGGCCGTGGCGGCGCTCTGCTGCGCCATGCGGGCGGCCTGGTCGGCCTGGCTGCGGGCGATCTCGACCTCCAGGGTGGAGGGGCCGGTCGCGCCGCGCAGGGTCTCGCTCTCGGCGGCGGCGATGGCTGGGGCGGGGTTGGGCTGGGTGGTGATCATGAAGGTCACGGCGCAGATGGCGACCACCGCCACCATGGCGGCGACAACCCATCCGGCGAAATTGGCGGCGGCCTCTCGGTCTGGATTGGCCATGTTAGGGAAGCCTTTACGGTTAAGTATCTGAAAAACTTAAACGTGTGGCCGAGCTTATAGGTTCGGGAGCCGACTTACGGGCGGCGCAGCACCAGGGTCGCCCAGGCGTCGCGGTGGATGCGCCGGCACAGGCGAAAGCCGCGCGAGGCGTAGGCCGCCAGCACCGTCCGCTGCTGGGTGCGTAGGAGTCCCGACAGGATGACCATGCCGCCGGGCGCCAGGGCGCCGTGGATGTCCTGCGCCAGCCCGACCAGCGGCCGGGCCAGGATGTTGGCGAATACGAGGTCGTAGGGCGCCTGCTCGCGCACCCGGCGGTTGGAAAGCCCGTTGGCGTAGACGAAGCGGGCCGCCTTGGCCTGGTTCAGCTTGGCGTTCTCGCCGGCGATGCGCACGCTAGGGCGGTCGATGTCGGTGCCGCGCACAATGGGGGACCCGGTGCGGGCGGCGGCGATGGCCAGCAGGCCGGTACCGGCGCCGACGTCGAGCACCCGATTGAAGCGTCGCTTCTTGAGCAGGGCGTCGAAGGCCTGCAGGCAGCCGACAGTGGTGCCGTGGTGGCCGGTGCCGAACGCGGCGCCCGCCTCGATGCGCAGGGCGACGGCCCCGCCCGGCACGCGCCCACCGTCGTGGGCGCCGTAGACGAAGAACCGCCCGGCACGCACCGGCGGCAGGCCCGACAGGGCCATGGCCAGCCAATCGGCGTCGGCCAGGGTCTCGACGACCACTTTCAGGCCGCCGCTTTTCTTCAGCGAGGCTTCGATGCCTTTCGCTTCCGCGTCGGATGTGGGGAAGGCGTCGATGCGCCAGATGCCCCGGTCCTCGTCCTCTTCCAGGATCGAATAGGTGGCGCCTTCCAGGGCGGGGTCCTCGTCGATAACGGCGGCGGCGGCCTCGGCGGCGGCGCGCGGGCCCTTGGCGACGATCTGCAGCGGTTGGCTCATGGGTGGGGGCTGTAGCGGGTTCAAATAGGTTCGTCATCGTCGGACTTGATCCGACGACCCATAGACGCGAACCGCTGGTGTGAACCCACGACTGCTTGTGTTCATGGGTCCTCAGGTCAAGCCCGAGGATGACGGTGCTGTGGGACTAACCCGGCGCCAGGGCCGGATAGGACTCGACCACTTCGTTGCTGGCGGCGTGTTCGGCGCTGAACGCCTGACCATACTCGACCGCGATCTCATGCGCCGTCGCCTCGGCCGCCTGGGCGGCTTCCTCGGCGGTGGGGATGGAGATGCGCTCCAGCTCGGCGTAGGCGGCGTCGGTGGCGGGCAGGGGCGCGACTTCCTGCGGCTTGTAGATCATGTCCGTGCCGATGACGTAGTCGGGTATGCGGCCGCTGGGCCAGGTCTGCAGCGTCAAGTCGGCCTGCTCGGACGGCGGGCCGGAGATCAGCTGCGTGCCGGGGCGCTCGTGGAACAGGTTGCTGGGGCTAAGCGCCTGGCCGGCGCCGCCGCCCATCAGCGCCGCCACCGCCACGCCGGCGAGGGCGACCCAGTGCCTTTGCAGGCCTTGCCGAGTTGCTTCGATGGCATGTTCGACGCGCGGGTCCATACGACACTAAGCGCACCGCGGACCTACAGGTTCACAACGCTACTATGAAGTTTTGGCGGCGCTCTCGACGAAGCTGTCGATGACCTTCTTTTCGCCGGCCTTCTCGAAGGCGACGGTGAGCTTGTTGCCCTCGATTGCGGTGATCTTGCCGTAGCCGAACTTGATGTGGAACACGCGCTCGCCCCTGGCGAAATTGCCGGTGGCCGAGGGTTCCGACACCGCCACCAGCCGGCCCTCGCCCTCGATCGGCGCCCCGCGCCCGCCCCCCAAACCAGAATTGGCGCCGGAGAAGCCGCGCTCCCGCGCACGTTGCCAGCCGGGCGAGGCATAGCCGGCGCCGAAGCCGGACTTGAAGCTGGGCTGGTCGTCCCACCGGCTGGCCACCGCCTGCATGCCCGGGCCGCCGCCGTAGTAGCCGGTCTCGGACGTCTGGTCGGTGTGGGCCGCGGGCAGTTCGTCGACGAAGCGGCTCGGCAGCTGGGTGGTCCAGCGGCCGTAGACCTGGCGGTTGGCGGCGAAGCTGATGCGGGCGACTTCGCGGGCGCGGGTGATGCCGACGTAGGCGAGGCGCCGCTCCTCCTCCAGCCCCTTCTCGCCCTTCTCGTCCATCGAGCGCTGGCTGGGGAAGACGCCTTCCTCCCAGCCGGGCAGGAACACCAGCGGGAACTCCAGCCCTTTGGCCGAGTGCAGGGTCATGATCTGGACGCTGTCATCGCCGCCGCCGCGGTCGAGGTCCATCACCAGGGCCACGTGCTCCATATAGGCCTGGAGGGTGTCGAAGGCGGCCATCGACTGGACCAGCTCTTTTAGGTTCTCCAGCCGCGTCTGGCTGGTGGGCCCGCGGTCGGCGCGTAGGGCGTCGGTGTAGCCGCTCTCCTCCAGCACGGTCTCGAGCAGGCGCGCGTGCGGGATGGTCTCCAGCTGGCCGCGCCAGCGGTCGAGGTCGCGGATGAAATTGGCCAGGGAGGTGCGGGTGCGGGCCGGCAGTTCGTCGGTGCCCACCAGGCCCCGCGACGCCAGGCTGGCCGACACGCCGTTGATGCGGGCGAGGTAGAGGATGCGCTGCACGCTGGTCTCGCCGATGCCGCGTTTTGGCACGTTGACGATGCGCTCGAAGGCCAGGTCGTCGTCTTCCGACAGGATCAGCCGCAGATAGGCGTGGGCGTCACGGATCTCGGCCCGTTCGAAGAAACGCGGGCCGCCGATCACCACATAGGGAATCTGGAGCATGACGAAGCGCTCTTCGAAGGCGCGCATCTGAAAGCTGGCGCGGACCAGAATGGCGATGTCCTTGTAGCGGCGCCCCTGGCGGCGGGCGCGCTCGATCTCCTCACCGATCAGGCGACTCTCGGCTTCGCCGTCCCACACGCCCCGCACCTCGACCTTGTCGCCGGCCTCATCCTCGGTCCACAGGGTCTTGCCCAGGCGCCCCTTGTTGGCGGCGATCAGCCCGCTGGCGGCGCCCAGGATGTTGGCGGTCGAGCGGTAGTTGCGCTCCAGCTTGACCACCTTGGCGCCGGGGAAGTCGCGCTCGAAACGCAGGATGTTGTCGACCTCGGCTCCACGCCAGCCGTAGATCGACTGGTCGTCGTCGCCGACGCAGCAGAGGTTGGAGCGTTTCTGCGCCAGCAGCCGCAGCCACAAATATTGGGCGACGTTGGTGTCCTGGTACTCGTCCACCAGCATGTAGCGGAAGCGTTCCTGATAGCCCTCCAGGATATCCGGCGCGCTGGTGAAGATGGTCAGGTTGTGCAGCAGCAGGTCGCCGAAATCGACGGCGTTGAGCGTGCGCAGGCGCGCCTGGTAGGCGGCGTAGAACGTGCGGCCCCGGTCGCGGTCGTCGGGCAGGGGGGCGAAGTGGTCGCCCTCGCCGGCGGGCAGCTTTTCGGGTGTCCAGCCGCGGTTCTTCCACTGGTCGATCATCCCGGCGAAGGCGCGCGGGGTCCAGCGCTTGACGTCGACCCCGGCGGCGTCGAGCACCTGTTTGATCAGCCGCTCCTGATCGTCGGTGTCGAGGATGGTGTAGTTGCTTTTGAGCCCCACCAGCTCGGCGTGGCGGCGCAGAATCTGGTTCGCCACCGAGTGGAAGGTGCCGAGCCACCGCAGCCCCTCGGCGGACGGGCCGATCAGGTGGGTGATCCGCTCGCGCATCTCGCGCGCGGCCTTGTTGGTGAAGGTGACGGCCAGCAGTTCCCACGGCTTGGCCTTGCCGGTGAACAGGATGTGCGCCAGCCGCGTGGTCAGCACCCGCGTCTTGCCCGTGCCGGCCCCGGCCAGCACCAGCACCGGCCCCTCGACGGCCTCGACGGCGGCGCGCTGCTCGGGGTTGAGGCCTTCCAGATAGGGCGGGCCGGAGACGGGCAGGGCGGCGGACATGGCCCTTAGGTACGCGGTTTGTTCCAGAGATCAAGCACCAGCGGCGCCACGTCGCGGCTCAGGCCAGGACCCAGCGCCGAAACAGGTCTAGGTCGATGTTGCCGCCGCTCAAAACCAGGCCCACCCGGCGGCCGGCCATGGCGTCGCGCTCGGCGATCAGAGCGGCCAGAGGCGAGGCGCCGGCGCCTTCGGCCAGGTTGTGCGCATCCGTCCAGTAGGCGCGGATGGCGGCGGCGATCTGGGCGTCGTCGACGGTGACTACCCGTTCGACCCCGGCCTGGATGATGGCGAAGGCGTCGGCGTCGGGCACGCGCACGGCCAGGCCGTCGGCGAGGGTGTCGGCGCTGTTGAGCTCGACCGGGCGGCCAAGCTCCAAGGATCGGGCATAGGTGGGGACGGCAGCGCTCTGCACGCCGATGATCTTCGTCTTCAGGCCGAGCAGGTCGCGCACGCGGATGGCGCCGCAGATGCTGGAGCCGAGGCCGATCGGCACATAGAGGGCGTCGAGGTCCGGCGCTTCGGTGAACAGCTCCAGCGCCCAGGTGGCGACGCCGAGCACCAGGTCGGTGTGGAAGGAGGGGGCATAGTAGAGGCCTTGCTCGCGGGCCAGCCGGGCGGCCTCGACGCGGGCGTCGTCGAAATCCTCGCCGTGCTCGATCAGCGTGGCGCCAAAGCCGATCATGGCGGCGTTCTTCTCGGCGCTGTTGCCGCGCGGGACGACGACGGTGACGGGAATGCCGAAGCGCAGTCCGGCATAGGCCAGCGACTGGCCATGGTTGCCGCGCGTGGCCGAGATGAGCCCGCCCGGCGCCAGGCCCTCGCGCGCCAGCCGCTCGAGGTGGATCAAGCCGCCGCGCACCTTGAAGGCGCCGGTGGGGGCGTGGTTCTCGTGCTTGACCCAAACTTGCGCGCCCGTGCGCTGCTCCAGCAGCGGCCAGCGCCGCTGCGGCGTGACGGGGAATGCGGCCAGCACCTGGCGGTGCGCCGCCTGAAGGTCGTCGATCGAGAACATGGAGGGGATTGGTACGGCGCCGACAGCCCCGACGCCATCTTCAGCAGGTCAGCCCGCCGGCGACGCGTCGGCGCAGTCGAAGACGATGGTGACGCGCGTGCCCTTGCCGGGCGCGGTGTCGACGTCGATGCGGGCCTTGGCGTTCTGCAGCAGCGACCGCACGATCAGGGCCGAAAGCTTGCCTTCCTTGGGCCAGGTCACGCCTTCGGGCAGGCCGACGCCGTCGTCGGCCACCAGAACGCGGCAGCCCTTATCCTGGGTGACGCAGTGCAGGGTGATGGTCCCGCCGTCGCGTCCGTCGAAGGCGTGCTTGAGCGCATTGGTCAGCAGCTCGTTGACCACCAGCCCGGCCGGCATGGCGACGTCGATCGACACCGGCCAGGTGTCGACCTGCAGATCGAAGTGGATGCCCTCCACCGCATGCGCCCGCATCACCGCCGAGGCGACCTCGCTCAGGTAGATGCCCAGGTCGACGGATTCGTCGGTGCCCGCCTCGCTGAGCGAACGGTACAGCAGGCCCAGGGCCTCGACCCGGCCGGCCAGGCGGTCGAAGCCTTCGCCGGTGCTGCGGTCGACCACGCCCTTGGCCTCGACGCGGATCAGGGCGGTGATCATCTGCAGATTGTTCTTCACCCGATGCTGCAGCTCGCGCAGCTGGGTGTCCTTCTCGCGCACCCGTTCCTGCAGCTGGTCGAGGATCGAGCCGTCGCGGCCGGAGGTCTCGACCATGGCCACCAGGCGGAAGGCGGGCGAGCCGGCGTCGTCCTCGATGATGTTCGACCAGGCGTCGACGGTCAGGGCGACGCCTTCGCCGCGCGGAATGGAGAAGGCGCCGATGTAGTCGCGCTCGGCCGCCACCATGTCGCCTAGCGGCCGAGGGTCTTCCTCGGTGATGGCCTTACCAGGCAGACGATCCCAGCGCCCGCCGGTGATCTCGTTGCTGGACTGGCCGGTCAGGCGCTCGAATTCATCGTTGGCGTAGACGATGCGTTCTGAGGGGGTCAGTTCCGACACCGCGATGGCGATGGGGAGCTTGTCGAGGAACTGCTTGAACAGGTCGCTTTCCAGCGCCGTCGCCAGGTCCGGCGTGTCGAGAATCTGCTCGATGTCGCTGGGGGCCCTTTCGTCAGACATGAACGCGCCCCTGAAATTCCGCGCCGCCGGTCGGGCGGCGCTGGAGTCTTTCTTATCGCTTTGAGCGAGCTAGGCCTAAGGCTTTGTCGCCAGGGCGAACACCCGACAGGCGCTGGCCAACGGCCGGTCGCCGCGGGCCTCGTCGATGCGCCCCACCAGCACGGCCAGGCTGATGCCGTCGCGCGCCGCGGCGGCGTCGAGCACGGTCCAGAATTCCGGTTCCAGGGCGAGGGAGGTGGCGTGGCCGGCGAGGTTGAGCGAGCGCTTGCGCAGGCTCGCCCTCATTTTTCGCCCGGCTCGGTGTCGC
Source organism: Caulobacterales bacterium (assembly GCA_947475655.1). GTDB lineage: Bacteria > Pseudomonadota > Alphaproteobacteria > Caulobacterales > Caulobacteraceae > Caulobacter. The sequence goes on from CANJOB010000045.1 coordinate 12,527, forward strand.
CGTCGCGCTTGACGAAGTCGAGGCGGCGGACCTTGGTCTCTTCCTGCATCTTCTCCACCGCCTTCTGCGCCTTGGTGCGGCCGAACTTGAAGCGGTTCTGCGCCGTGACCTTGGCGGCCTTGGCCTTTTCCTGGGCCTTGCGGGCCTTGGACAGGCTGATGATCTCCGCGCTCATACTTGTAAGCTTCCCCCGCTCGCGTTTCTTTTTTGTGTCTATGCCGGCGCCTGCATGCCGCCGGCGTTGTCGTCCTTGGCTATGGCGCGCTGGAAGGCGGGCCTGGCCATGATGCGTTGGCGGTAGGCGTCGATGGCGCCGTCGGGCGGCAGGATCTTGTCGGCGAACATCAAGGCGCTGAGCATCAGGGGGTCCACGGCCGAGAACCGCTCGCCAAGCACATAGGGCCCGGCCTTCAGGGCGGTCATGATCCGCTGGACCATGGCGTCGAACTCGCCCCACGCCGCCTGGCGCGGGTTGAACGTCTCCCAGCCCATGGCCTTGGCAGTGAACAGCGGCTCGATCACGCCGGGAAAGTACGATAGCCAGGTCAGATAAGCCCCGCGCAGCGGGTCGCCCACGGCCGGGCCAAGGTCCGCGCCGGGGAAGGCGTCGGTCAGGTAGAGGCAGATGGCGGCGCTCTCGGTGACCAGCAGCCCATCGTGGATCAGGGCCGGGACCTTCTTGTCCGGATGGGGGTCGCGGTCGTCGGCGGCGCCCGAGCCGTCGGCTCGCCGGATGTCGACCCGCACCAGTTCGTAGGGCTCACCCAGCTCCTCCATCAGGAACAGGATGCGCGAGGAGCGGGATCGCGGGGCGTGGAACAGGGTCAGCATGCGCGTCTCAAAAGGCGAGGGGCCAGCCTAGCTCAACCGCGTGAGTGATCAATGTTCCGCAACCGCCGCCGTTGATTGGCGTTCTGTCGGCGCCGGGTCATCGCATCCCCCAAACCGGCCCGGACGCGTTCCCAAGGAGAATTTCCATGTCGGTCGACCTCAGCCAAATTCGCGAACATCAGGAAGTCCTAGGCTCCGACGGCGGCCACGTCGGCCGCGTCGACCACATCCAGGGCGGGGAGATCGAGCTGGCCATGCTCGACCTCGGCTCGGGCCTCAAGCACCACATGATCCCGCTGTCCTGGGTCGAATATGTCGACGACGACCATGTGCACCTGTCGGTGACCAAGGACGACGCCAAGGCGCAATGGCGCGAGAAACACTAACCGTTTCCCGGTGAAGGGAAGGGGCGCCGGAGCGATCCGGCGCCCCTTTCTCTTTGTGCGTGATAAAACTTGCCGGGGCGAGGTGTCGGCTTGGCCCCGGCCCATACGTCCTCTGGCCAGATCAATGCCGCCGATCCCGGCGCAAACGGAAGGGACGAGACCATGCGTTTCATGATGCTGATGATCCCGCAGGTGTACCAGGGCGGCGCGGATGCCGATTTCCGGCCTGACCCGGAGGCGATCGCGACCATGACCGCTTACAATGTTCGCCTGGGAGAAGCCGGGGTGCTGGTGGCGCTGGAGGGCTTGCATCCACCCAGCAACGGGGCGCGCGTCAGCTTCAGGAACAAGACGCCGGTGGTCACCGACGGCCCGTTCACCGAGACCAGGGAGGTGCTCGGCGGCTATTGGGTCATCGATGTGAAGGACCGGGCCGAAGCGATCGAGTGGGCCCGCCGGATTCCCGCCAACGAGGGCGACATCGTCGAGGTGCGCCAGATTTTCGACGCGGCCGACTTCTCTGACGAGGTGAAGCAGGCCGTGCAGGACGCCGGCGGCGGGATCCACAAAAACCCCGACCTGCGGACGCGGCAGACGTAGTCGGGGCCTACTTCAGGCTGTTGCAGAACCGCTGGATGCGCGTGCAGGCGTCTTCCAACTCGGCGTTGCTGGTGGCGTAGGAGATGCGGAAGAACGGCGAGAGCCCGAACGCCGCCCCGTGCACCACGGCGACGCCCTCGGCCTCCAGCAGCTCGACCGCGAAGTCCTCGTCGCTGGCGATGACCTTGCCGCCCGGCGTGGACTTGCCAAGCGTGCCCTGGGCGGACGGATAGACGTAGAAGGCGCCTTCCGGCGTGGGGCAATGCAAGCCGGTGGCCTGGTTCAGCATGGAAACCACCAGGTCGCGGCGGCCCTGGAACAGCTTGGCGTTGGGCTTGATGAAGTCCTGCGTGCCGTTCAGCGCCTCCAGCGCCGCCCACTGCGAGATCGAGCAGGGGTTCGACGTGGTCTGGCTGATCATCTTGCCCATGGCCTTGATCAGGGCCTCGGGGCCGGCGGCGTAGCCGATGCGCCAGCCGGTCATGGCGTAGGCCTTCGAGACCCCGTTCATGGTCAGGGTGCGGTCGTACAGACGCGGCTCGACCTGGGCGATGGTGGTGAACTCGAAGTCGTCGAACACCAGGTGCTCGTACATGTCGTCGGTCAGGATCCACACCTGCGGGTGGCGCAGCAGCACCTCGGCCAGGGCCGTCAGGTCGGCGCGGGTATAAGCGGCGCCCGAGGGGTTGGACGGCGAGTTGAGGATCAGCCACTTGGTCTTGGGCGTGATCGCCGCCTCCAGGTCGGCGGCCTGGACCTTGAAGCCGTTCTCGGCGGTGGTCGCGACCGGCACGGGTGTTCCGCCGGCCAGGAGCACCATGTCCGGATAGGACACCCAGTAGGGGGCAGGGATCACCACCTCGTCGCCGGGGTTCAGGGTCGCCACCAGGGCGTTGTAGATCACCGGTTTGCCGCCGGGGGCCACGTGGACCTGGCTGGCCGTATAGGTCAGGCCGTTCTCGCGCAGGAACTTGCCGGCGATGGCTTCCTTCAGGGCCGGCATGCCGTCGGGGTCGGTGTATTTGGTCTTGCCATCGCGGATGGCCTTGATGGCCGCTTCCTTGATGTTGTCGGGGGTGTCGAAGTCCGGCTCACCGGCGGCCAGGCCGATGATGTCGCGGCCCGCGGCCTTCAGCGCCCTCGCCTTGGCGCTGATGGCGATGGTCGGCGATGCCGCGATGCGGCGGAGGGCGGCGGATTCGAGCGACATGAGACGACTCTTGTAGAGCTGGGGGGATGGAAGGCGGGCCGGTTTACGCTCGGCTGCGGTGCGGCGCAACGCTGCGCTTGACCCCCTGGCGCTGATAGGCGAGGCCTGGGTCCGGATGCGCCGCCTGCTCGACTTTCTGATGAACATGGACTCCCGCGCCTGGCGTACAGCGGGGGTGTCCTTTGTGCTGTTTGGCGGGGTTGGGCTCGTCTTCCTGTTCGGGGCCAAGGTGTTGGGCTTCGACGGCGAGACCACGGTCGAGCACTGGATGACCGCCGCCCACGGGGTTTGGTCGCTGCCGGTGGCGGTGCTGGCCTTCGCCGTCCTGGCCTTCGTCGGCATCCCGCAAATCGTGCTGATCGCCGGGGCGGTGGTGGCGTTCGGACCGGTCACCGGCATGGCCTACAGCTGGATCGGCACCCTGGTCTCGTCCCTGATCGGGTTCGCGCTCGGGCGCTATTTCGGGGCGCGGGTGCTGAAGGACTTCGCCGGGCAGCGGGTCAACCGCTTCGTCGACCTGATCGGCCGCAACGGCTTCTTCGCCAGCATGATCGTGCGGCTGGTGCCCTCGGCCCCCTTTATCGTCGTCAACATGGCGGCGGGGGTGACGCGGATGCGTTTGTGGGCTTTCACCCTGGGCACCGGCATCGGCATTGTCCCCAAGATCGTCCTGACCGCCTTCGCCGGCAACGCCGCGATCCAGGCCATGAATGGCGGCGGGGGCAAGCATGTGCTGACGCTTGCCGTTATAGCGGCTATATGGATCGCCGCCGGCTGGGGCGCCCGTCTTTGGTTGAAGGCGAGGGAAGCCCGAAACAGCAGCCCGCCAAACGAATAGAGGGACTTACCATGCTGCGGCTACACTATGCCCCCGGCGCCTGCTCATTAGCCTCGCATATCGCTCTGGAGGAATCCGGCGCCCCGTACGAGGCGGTGAGCGTCAGTCTGAAGGACGGCGAGCAGCGCAGCGCCGCCTTCATCAAGCTGAATCCCAAGAGCCGGGTGCCGGTGCTGGAGACGGACAAGGGCGTGCTGACCGAGACCGTGGCCATCCTGCCCTACATCGCCGCCACGGCCGGCAAGCCCGAGCTGGCCCAGCTCGACGACCCCTACGCCTTCGCCCAGTTCCAGGCCTTCACCGCCTTCATTTCCAGCACGGTGCACGTGGCCATGGCGCACGGCGTGCGCGCCGAACGCTGGGCCGACGATCCGGCGGCGATCCAGGCCATGGTGGCCAAGGCTCCGTCCGGCAGCCGCCAGCAATTTGTGCTGGTCGAGGAGCGCCTGGCCGACGGCCGGCCGTTTGTGATGGGGGAGCGCTATACCTTCGCCGATCCGTACCTGGCGGTCATGTCGGCCTGGCTGAAAAACCGTGGTTGGGCGCAGGAGAGCGATTTCCCGAAAGTGGCCGATCACCGCAAACGCATTCTGTCACGACCCGCTTCTAAGAAAGTTCTTGCCGTCGAAGGGCTGGATTGGTCGTAAACGCGCAAAAGTCTTGCGTGAAGGCGGCGAATTGGCTACATCCCGGCGCATGAACCGCGCCGCGCGCCAGATTCGACTGCTTGGGCTTAGCCGCCCCTGGGCGACCGCCTAGCCGCGCTTCGAGGCGCGGAGGGCGCGCTCAGGGGGTCGGACGTCAAACCCTTCCTGAAAAACCCTCCGCGAAAGACCACCTCCATGACCGCCGCCGCCGTCGCTAATAGCGACAAGAACCGCGTCATCATCTTCGACACCACCATGCGTGACGGCGAGCAATCGCCCGGCGCCTCGATGAGCCACGACGAAAAGCTCGAACTGGCCAAGATTCTGGAGGAGATGGGCGTCGACGTGATCGAGGCCGGCTTCCCCATCGCCAGCAACGGCGACTTCCATGCCGTGCACGAGATCGCCAAGATCGTGCGCGAAAGCACCGTCTGCGGCCTGGCCCGCGCCGCCCTGGGCGACATCGAGCGCTGCGGCGAGGCGGTGCGGCCCGCCGAGCAGGGCCGCATCCACACCTTCATCTCCACAAGCCCGCTGCATATGAAACACAAGCTGCAGATGGAGCCTGAGCAGGTGCTGGAGCATGTCAGCCGCTCGGTGGCCCACGCCCGCAACCTGGTCGGCGACGTCGAATGGTCGGCCGAGGACGCCACCCGCAGCGACCGCGAGTTCCTGGCCCGCTGTGTCGAGGCGGCGATCAAGGCCGGCGCCCAGACCATCAATGTCCCCGACACCGTCGGCTACACCTACCCGACCGAATATGGCTCGCTGTTCCGCTACCTGATGGAAAACGTGCCGGGGGCCGACGAGGTGATCTTCTCCACCCACTGCCACAACGACCTGGGGCTGGCGGTGGCCAACAGCCTGGCAGGGGTCGAGGCGGGCGCGCGGCAGATCGAGTGCGCGATGAACGGCCTGGGCGAGCGGGCCGGCAACGCGGCGCTGGAAGAGGTGGTCATGGCCCTGAAAGTGCGGCGCGACGCCCTGCCGTTCCACACCGTGATCGACGCCACCCATATCACCCGCGCCAGCCGCTACGTCTCGGCGATCACGGGCTTTCCGGTGCAGTTCAACAAGGCCATCGTGGGCAAGAACGCCTTCGCCCACGAGAGCGGCATTCACCAGGACGGGATGCTGAAGGACCGCGGCACCTACGAGATCATGCAGCCCGAGGACGTGGGGCAGGGCGCCTCCAGCCTGGTCATGGGCAAGCACGCGGGCCGCGCCGGCTTCCG
>CANJOB010000046.1 GCA_947475655.1 Caulobacterales bacterium
CAGCGGACCCTTGCCGTCGATCGGCTCGCCCAGCGGGTTGACGACGCGGCCCAGCATGCCGCGGCCCACCGGCACGTCAACGATCTCGCCCAGGCGGCGGACTTCGTCGCCCTCGCTGATCGCGGCGTCGGAGCCGAAGATCACGATACCGACGTTGTCGCGCTCGAGGTTGAGGGCCATGCCCTTCACCCCGGCTTTCGGGAACTCGACCATTTCGCCGGCCTGGACCTGATCGAGGCCGAACACGCGGGCGATGCCGTCGCCGACGCTCAACACCTGTCCGACGTCGGAAACGTCGGCTTCGGCGCCGAAGTTGGCGATCTGCGATTTGAGGATGGCCGAAATCTCGGCGGCGCGGATGTCCATAGGTCTACGCTCTCTTCAGGGCGAATTTGAGGGAATCGAGCTTGCTTTTCAGCGAGGCGTCGAACAGGCGGCTGCCCACGCGGACCTTCAGTCCGCCCAGCAGGGCGGGGTCGACGCGGGTGGTGACTTCGGGATCCTTGCCGAGCGCGGTGCGCAGGGCGGCGGCGACCCCCTTGGCCTGGGCGGCGGTCAGGGGCGCGGCGCTGGTGACCTCAGCCGAGACGGCGCCCCGGGCCTTGGCGGCGAGGGCCTGGAAGGATGTCATGGCGGCGGCCAGGTCGGCGGCGCGGCCGTTCGCCGCGATCAGGCCGAGGAACTTCACCGTCGTGGCATGGAACCTGGCCTTGGCGGCGATGGCGTTCAGCCCCTTGGCCTTATCGGCGGCGCTGAAGGCCGGCGAGGCCAGCAGGCGCTTGAGGTCGGCGCTGCCGCTCAGGGCGGTCGAAAGGGATTTGATGTCGGACTCCACGGCGCGCAGGGCCCCGGTCTCGCTGGCGAGTTCGAACAGGGCCTTGGCGTAGCGCTGTCCGGCGTCAGTGGTTTTGGTTTCGTCCGCCACGTTCCTCGTAACCCGATCCGCAGGCCTGCTGCACTCTGTTGAACCGCTGGCGGCGCCATCGCGCGCAACGGTATAAAGGCTTGAATGCGCTTGGAAAGCACGTGGCGCTACGGGGCACGTTTTCCCCCCGCCGCCGAAGCCGCGCGCCTGATAGCACGCGTCCTTCGCACCCGCAACGTCGTCAGGCGCCTCAAGGAGAATAGGGAACTTTCGCCGCACGCGGGGCTTAGCGATCCGTGGGCGCATCGGTGCGCCCACGGATCGCTAAGACCATGCCCGTCAAAGCCTTGCTCGCCCTGACTGTTGTCGCCGCCGTCCTGATCGGCCTGACGCTTCCGGGCCCCTCCATGGGCCACAAGCCGGAGCAGCGCTCCAGCCTGCAGACCCTGGTGCTGCACTCTTCTTAGTAGAGCTCTACGGCTCCGCCCGATTGGCGCAGCCCCGCCGCTCGGCGGTCCCCTCCAGAACCACATGGGCGCTGAAGGCGTAGGCCCGGTCGGACATGCCGTCCGAGCACGGCTCCGGGCGCAGGGTGACCTTCAGCGGCCCGCCGTCCCACGCAGCGGTGTCGCCCTCGACCACCGGTCCGTTGTTGGGGGCGGTGAAGTCGCCCTCGTCGATGCGGCTGAACAGCAGGCGGTCGGCGGTGATCACCATCGACCAGAACGGCTCGGTCCCGGTCAGGGTGAAGTCGCCGGAGAAGTCGGCCGCCGGGGCGTCGGCGGGCGCGTCGGCCGGCTCCCCGGCGCCGGCGGTGGCGTCGGCGGCGTGCGGGTCGCAGGCCGCAAGGCCCAGGGCGGCCAGCAGGACAGCCAAGGCGATAGGCTTCATTGAGGCCCTCCGATTCGGATCGCCCGAGCACCCTAGCCTGACTAGAGTGGCAGGGTGAGTCGGACCGGTTTCACCTTCTATGAGTTCTTCGCCGGCGGCGGCATGGCCCGGCTTGGGCTGGGCGACGCCTGGACCTGCCTGCTGGCCAACGACTTCGACCCGGTGAAGACCCGGACCTACGCCGCCAACTTCGGCGAGGACCACCTGAAAGCCGGCGACGTCTTCGCCCTCACCGCCGCCGACCTGCCCGGCCAGGCGGACCTGGCCTGGGCCTCGAGCCCCTGCCAGGACTTCAGCCTGGCCGGAAGCCGCGCCGGCCTGGCCGGCGGCCGGTCGAGCGCCTTCTTCGGCTTCTGGTCGCTGATGCAGGCCCTGAGCGCCGAAGGCCGCGCCCCGGGCGTCATCGTCATAGAGAACGTCACCGGCCTGCTGACCGCCAACGGCGGCGCCGACTTCACCGCCCTGTGCCGGGCCCTGGCCGATCAGGGCTACGCCTTCGGCGCCCTGGAGATCGACGCGCGCCTGTTCATCCCGCAGTCGCGGCCGCGGGTGTTCGTCATCGCCCATCGCGGACCGGCGCCAAAAGGCCTGACCGGCGCCTCGCCGTTCCAGACCCGCGCCGTGTCGGATGCGCGGGACCGCCTGCCCAAGGCCCTGGCCAAACAGCGGCGGTCCTGGCGCCTGGCCGCGCCGCCGCCACGCAACACCGACCTCATTGCTCTGCTGGAAGACGACGCCGCCGTCGCCTGGCACGACGAGGCGGCCACGCAGCGCTGGCTCTCTCTCATGGCGCCCGCTCACCGCGCGGCCGCCGAATCCCGCCGCCACGGGCCGCGCAGCGCCGGGACCATGTTCCGCCGCATGCGCGGCGGCGAGCAGCGGGTCGAGGTGCGGTTCGACGGGGTGGCCGGCTGCCTGCGCACTCCGCGCGGCGGCTCCTCGCGCCAAGCCCTGCTGGTGGCCGGAGAGGGAAAGGTCAGCACCCGTTTGCTCACCGCCCGCGAGGGCGCCCGACTGATGGGCCTGCCGGAGGATTACCGCCTGCCCGCCGCCCAGAGCGCGGCCCTGAAGGTGATCGGCGACGGGGTCGCCGCTCCGGTGGCCGCCCACCTGGCCCGCGAGCTGATCGAACCGCTGATAGAATCGCTCGATCCCGGCGCCAGAATTCAAACCCTGGCGGCGGAGTAGGATTGGGCCTTAAAGTCCGGCCGACTTGCAATGAGGCCGCCCATGACCGCCGACAGCTATGACGCCGCCAATCTGAAACGCTCAGGCAGGGGGCGCATCTACGACTCGGTGATCGACCTGATCGGCGACACGCCGCTGGTGCGCCTGCCCAGACTCTCGGCCCAGATCAAGCCGCTGGGCGAGGTGGTGGCCAAGCTGGAGTTCTTCAACCCGCTCGGCAGCGTCAAGGACCGCATCGGCGTGGCGATGATCGAGGCCATGGAGGCCAAGGGCCAGCTCAAGCCCGGCGCCACCATCGTCGAACCGACAAGCGGAAACACCGGCATCGCCCTGGCCTTCGTGGCGGCGGCCAAGGGCTACAAGCTGGTCCTGGTCATGCCCAACTCGATGTCGATCGAGCGGCGCAAGATGCTGCTGATCCTGGGCGCGACCCTGGAGCTCACCCCTGCCGAGAAGGGCATGCGCGGCGCGGTGGCGCGGGCGCAGGAGATCCTGGCCGAGATTCCGGGCTCGGTCATGCCGCAGCAGTTCGAGAACGGCGCCAACCCCGCCGTGCACCGCGTCTCCACCGCTGAGGAGATCTGGAACGACACACAAGGCCGCGTCGACGCGGTGGTCTCCGGCGTCGGCACCGGCGGCACCATCACCGGGGTCGGCCAGGTGCTGAAGGCGCGTAAAGCCTCGCTGAAGATGATCGCCGTCGAGCCCGAGGCCTCGCCGGTGCTGTCGGGCGGCCAGCCCGGCCCGCACAAGATCCAGGGCATCGGCGCCGGGTTCGTGCCCGGCATCCTCGACCGCAATGTGATCGACGAGGTGATCCAGGTCTCCAACGACGACAGCTTCGCCATGGCCCGCCGCGCGGCGTCCGAGGAGGGGATTCCCGTCGGCATCTCGTCCGGCGCCGCCCTGACCGCCGCCTTCGACCTGGCCCTGCGCCCCGAGTACGAGGGCAAGCTGATCGTCGCCATCATCCCCAGCTTCGCCGAGCGCTACCTGTCGACGGCCCTGTTCGACGGCCTGAACGGCTAACGGCCCTGCTTGTGGACGGTTCTCGCCGGTGAAATGGTGGTGAACGCAGACTGTGGAGCACGGGGTGGCGGACGGCCTAAGGAAGATCGCCGCGGCGTTCAACGTTGCTTCCGCCTGTTTGGCGGTGGGCATAGTGATCTATCTCGTCGCGTCTCGAAAACCCGCCTCCGCCGACCCTCCAAGCGCCGCCGCAAGACTCGCTGATGTAAAGCTCACGCCCTCGGCTGGCGCGCCCGGACGAGCGGGTCCCTAGTGTGACGACAATCGGTGAACCCCGGCCCGGCGGCATCTTTTACATGGAATGGGCTGATCAGGCGGAGCCACGCGCCTTGCCGGCGGGATGGAAAGGTTAGGGAAAGGATGGCCGTCGACCAAGGTTCAGACCCCGGCGCGACTGACGTCTACAGCCCGGAGAAGCGCTCTGCGGTGATGCGCCGGGTCAAGGCCACAAACACCACGCCGGAACGCACCGCGCGCCGCCTGCTCACCCGGCTTGGCGTGCGCTATCGCCTGCACCGCGCCGACCTGCCTGGAAAGCCCGACATCGTCATGGCCGGCCGCAGGCTGGCGATCCGGATTCACGGCTGTTTCTGGCACGGCCACGACTGCGCCCGCGGCGCGCGTGTCCCGAAAGCCAACCGCGACTACTGGCTGGCCAAGGTCGGCCGCAACCGCGCGCGGGACGCGGACACGGGCGACGCCCTGCAGGCGCTCGGGTGGCGCGTCGAGACCCTTTGGGAATGCGAGATGAAGGACGAGGCGGCGCTGTCCGGGCGGCTGGCCGCCCTGGTCGATAAGCCCTAAGCCGCGTCGCGGGCGCGGGCGCGGGCGCGGGCCGAGGCGTCGGACGGCATGGCGGCGTTGATCGCCTCGTACAGGCGGTGCGGCCGGATCGGCTTGGCCACGTGGCTGTTCATCCCGGCTTCCAGGCAGGCGCGCCATTCGCGGGGCGAGTCGGCGGCGCTGACCGCGATCACAGGGATGGTGCTGTTGAGGCCGCCGCTCTCGCGCAGGCGGCGGGTGGCTTCGCGCCCGTCGATGCCCGGCATGTTGATGTCCATCAGCACCAAGTCGAACGGCTCGACGTCCAGGATCTCCAAGGCCGCGCCGCCGCTGTCGGCCAGGGTCGGTTTGACGCCGAGCGGCTCGAGCAGGATCTTGATCGTCTCGCGGTTGATGTTGGGGTCGTCGACCACCAGCACCCGCATCGGCCCCAGCCGCGGCGTGGCGGCCTGCGCCTTCGGCATCGGCGCCTCGAACAGCATCCGCGCCCCGCCGGACATCCCGTTGGAGGCGGGGATGTTCGAAGCGATCAGGTCGCCGCCCATCAGCCGGGCCAGCTTGCGGCTGATCGCCAGGCCGAGGCCAAAGCCGCCATGGCGGCGAGCCACGCCCGGCTCCATCTGGTCGAAGGGGCGGAACAGGCGCTCAGGATCGCCCTCGCCCAGGCCCGGGCCGGTGTCCTCTACCGCCAGGGTCAGCCGTTCGTCGGCGAAGGACATCCGCACCGTGACCGAGCCGGTCGGGGTGAATTTCACCGCGTTGCTGAGCAGGTTGTTAAGCACCTGGCGCAGGCGGGTGGGATCGCCGCTGACGTGGCGCGGCAGGTCGCGGCCGCCGAAGCAGCGCAGCTGCAACCCGTTGCGCGCGGTGTCGACGCGCCAGAGCTGCAGGGTCTCGGCCAGGGTGTGGCGCAGGTCGAAGCTGATGTTCTCCACCGGCATGGCGCCGGCGTCCATCCGCTCCATGTCCAGCAGGTCGCCGAGCAGGTCGCGCATCATCACGCCGGCTTCGCGCACCATCTTGGCGTAGCGCCGCGCGCCCTCGCCGCCCTGTTCGATTTTCTCGGCGCCGGTCAGGATGGCGCCGATGGGGGTGCGTAGGTCGTGGCTGATCATGGCCACGAACGCGCCCTTGGCCTCGACCGCGGCCTCGACCTCGAGCCGGCGGCGTTCGGATTCGCGCATGGCGGCCTGGGCCGCCTTCAACGCCCGCGCCTGGATGCGCCAGGCCAGGATGCAGTTGCAGACCACCACCCCGGCCAGGATCGCCGCCATGCCGCGCTGGCCGCCGCCGAGCCGCTCCTCGGTCAGCATCAGCGTCACCCAGACGACGACATAGATCGAGAACGGTCCCAGGAACGCGCCCGCCGAGGGACCGGCCATCACCAGCAGGTTCAGGCCGCCGCCGGCCAGCAGCAGCACGGCCATGGCCGGGCCGTAGCGGCTTTCGTTCCAGACCGGGATCGCCAGGGGCGCGTACAGCACCGCCGGCAGCAGGAAGATGGCCATGATCGCCGCCGCCTTGGCGCGGGTGGGCTTGAGCCAATGCGGGCGCGACGACGGGCGCAGGGCCCAGAGTTCGAACAGCTGGGCCAAGGCGTAGGCGCTGGCCCACAGATAGGTCCAGGTCCAGCCCATCGACATATGGAACACGAAGGCGATGGTGTAGCCGACCAGAGCGCGGAACGGCGCCGTGCCGGCGCGGTGGTCCGCGGCGGTCAGCAGGTCGGCGTAGTGTTCCGCGAACTTGGCGCGCACGTCTTGATTCCTCGAGGCCGGAAACAATTGGCCGCAAGGGTTTAAGAACCGGCAAAGACTCCGCTAAGCGGCGACGGCCTTCGAAGGGGCCGGTCCGTAGTAGCCTTCCCCCTTCTTGGCCATGGCCCGCAGGCCGGCGGGTGGGTCGAACCGGTCGCCGTATTGCTTGGCCAGGGCGTCACAGGCGGCGACGAAAGCGGCAACCCCCACCCCGTCGATCAGGCTCATCGGCCCGCCGGACCAGGGGGCGAAGCCCCAGCCAAGGATGGCGCCGACGTCGGCGTCGCGCGGGTCGGTCACCACGCCCTCGTCGTAGCAGCGCGCCGCCTCCACCGCCTGGCGGTACAGCAACCGCTGGCGCAGGTGATCGGCGAACGGCGGCTCGGCCTCGTCGACCGTGGGGGCGACCAGGTCCTTCAAGCCGTGCCAAAGCGTCTTCTCGCCGCTCTCGGGATAGTCGTAGAAGCCCTTGGAATTCTTGCGTCCAAGACGCCCGAGTTTCTCGACCATCTCGGCGATCAGCGCGTCGGTAGGCCGCGCCTTATAGGCGTCGCCCAGATCCTTGGCCGTCTGAACGGTGATCTTGTGCACCAGGTCCAGCGCCACATCGTCGGCCATCTCCAGCGGGCCGCGCGGCATGCCGGTGGCCCGGCCGACATTGTCGATGATCGCCGGGGCGATGCCCTCGGCCAGCATTTCCAGCCCCTCGGCGACATAGGTGGAGAAACAGCGCGAGGTGTAGAAGCCTCTGGCGTCGTTCACGACGATCGGCGTCTTCTTGATCTTCATCACATAGTCGATGGCCGCGGCGATGGCGTGGTCCGAGGTCTTCTCGCCCTTGATGATCTCGACCAGCATCATGCGGTCGACCGGCGAGAAGAAGTGGATGCCGATGAAGTTCTCCGGCCTGGCGCTGGCCTGCGCCAGGCCGGTGATCGGCAGGGTCGAGGTGTTGGAGCCGAACACACCGCCGTCGGCCAGCATCGGCTCGGCCTTCTTGGTCACCGCCGCCTTGACCTCGCGGTTCTCGAACACCGCCTCGATCACCAGGTCGGCGCCCTTGAAGGCCTCGTAGTCGGTGGTCGCCGTGACCAGGCCCAAGGTCTTCTCGGCCTTGGCGGCGTCCATCCGCCCGCGCGAGACGGCCTTCTTGACCAGATCCTCGACGTGCGACCTGCCCTTGTCGGCCGCCTCCTGGGTCTGGTCGATCAGGATGGTCTCGATCCCCGCCAGGGCCTGGGCGTGTGCGATGCCGGCGCCCATCATCCCGGCGCCCAGCACGGCCGCCTTTTGCACATTGGTCGGCGCGGCGCCGGCGGGCCGGGCCGAGCCCTTGCCCAGCGCCTGCATCGACTGGAACAGGGTGCGGACCATGGCCTTGGCCTGGGGCGTGCGGCAGGTGTTGGCGAAGTAGCGGCTCTCGATGCGCAGGGCGGCATCGATCGGAACCTGCAGCCCCTCGTACACCGCCTTCATGATGTTGAGCTGGGCCGGATAGTTGCCGTAGGTGCTTTTACGCACCATGGCATTGCCCATGATGAACACCTGGATGCCGCCGGCCGAATAGACCGGGCCGCCGGGGATCTTGAACTCCTTCTTGTCCCAGGGCGCGACGCCCTCGCCGCCGCCCTTGATCCAGGCCTTGCAGGCATCGATACAGCCGCCGGGGGCGACGACCTCGTTGACGATCTTCATGCCCAGGGCCTCTGCCGCGCGCAGGCTCTTGCCTTCCAGAAGCAGGGGCGCGGCGGCCATGGCGCCGATCAGGCGCGGCAGGCGCTGGGTGCCGCCGCCGCCGGGGATCAGGCCCACCTTGGATTCCGGCAGGCCGAGTTGCAGCTTGGGATTATCGGCGGCGACGCGGTAATGGCAGGCCAGGGCCAGTTCGAACCCGCCGCCGAGCGCCAGGCCTTCCAGGGCCGCGGCCACCGGCTTGCCGCAGGTTTCCAGCCCGCGGAACACGCGGTTGAAGGTGATGACCCGCTCGTACAGGGCCTTCAGGGAAGCCTCATCCTCGCCGGAAGCGAAGGCCCCGGCCATCTCGTCCAGGTCGGCGCCGGCGCAGAAGCCGGATGCCTTGCCCGAGGCGAGGACCACGCCCTTGATGGCCGCGTCGGATTTCACCTGTTCGACGATGGATTCGATCTCGCCCAGCGCCGCGGCGGTCAGGGTGTTCATCGACTTGCCGGGAGCGTCGAAGGTGACGACGGCGATGCCGTCGGCGTCGGTCTCGATCTTGAAGTTTTTCATGACGCTTGCTCCCCTCAGACGCGTTCGATGACGGTGGCGACGCCCATGCCGCCGCCGATGCACAGGGTGGCCAGAGCCGTCTGCTTGCCGGTGCGTTCCAGCTCGTCCAGCACGGTGCCGAGGATCATCGCCCCGGTGGCGCCGAGCGGATGGCCCATGGCGATGGCGCCGCCGCAGACGTTCAGCTTGTCGGACGAAATATCCAGCGCCTGCTGATAGCGCAGCACCACGGCGGCGAAGGCCTCGTTCAGCTCGTAGAGGTCGATGTCGCCGACATTCATGCCGAGCTTCTTGAGCAGCTTCTCGGTGACGAAGGAGGGGCCCGTGAGCATGATCGACGGCTCGCTGCCGATCGCCGCCATGCCCTTGATGCGGGCGCGGGGCTTGAGGCCCGCCTTCTCGCCGGCTTCCTTGCTGCCGATCAGCACCGCCGCGGCGCCGTCGACCACGCCCGACGAGTTGCCGGCGTGGTGCACGTGGTTGACGCTCTCCACCTGCGGATAGCGCTGCGTCACCACCGCGTCGAAGCCCATCGCCCCGATCGAAGCGAAGGAGGGGTTCAAGGCCCCCAAGCTCTGCAGGGTGGTGTCTGGTCGCATGTGCTCGTCGTGGTCGAGGATGGTCACGCCCATCTGGTCCTTGACCGGCACCACCGATTTCTTGAACCGGCCTTCCTTCCACGAGCGCTCGGCGCGCTTCTGGCTCTCCACCGCATAGGCGTCCACGTCGGCGCGCGAGAAGCCGTAGATGGTGGCGATCAGGTCGGCGCTGATTCCCTGGGGTACGAAATAGGTCTTGAAGGCGGAGCTGGGGTCGGTCGGCCAGGCGCCCCCGTCGCTGCCCATCGGCACCCGGCTCATCACCTCGACGCCGCCGCCGATAGCGAAGTCGGCCTCGCCGGAGATCACCTTGGCCGCGGCCATGTTCACCGATTCCAGGCCCGAGGCGCAGAAGCGGTTGACCTGCACCCCCGCCGTGGTCTGGGCGTAGCCGGCGGTCAGGACGGCGGTGCGGGCGATGTCGGCCCCCAGTTCGCCGACCGGGGTGACGCAGCCGAGGATGACGTCGTCGACCAGGCTGGTGTCGAGCCCATTGCGGTCGCGGATCGCCTCCAGGCTCTGGCTGGCAAGGCTCAGGGCGGTGATCTCGTGCAGGGACCCATCCTTCTTGCCCTTGCCGCGCGGGGTGCGCACCGCGTCGTAGATGTAGGCTTCAGCCATTGGCTTTCTCCGTCCCTGCGCCGCTTGGGCGCTCAAGAATCTCTATTTGTTAACCAAGAACATGCTGTGATCGGCCGACACGTACGAGGTCCCTCATGAGCGCCGCCCGCGACCTGCGGTCCGACATACCGATGCACCCGGTCACCGCCGACTTCGACCGAGCCGGCTATCACGTGTTCGCAGATGGGGTGGACGCGGACGATGCGGAAGGCCTGCTGGCGGCGATCCGCCAGACGCGCAACTTCGATTCCAGCCTGTTCCTGACCGAGGCCGAGTTCGACGCCGACCCGCTCTACGTCGGGGTCAACCCGCGGCCGGGCCGCAACCTGCTGGACGCCTTCGACGACTACCTGGGGTTTGTCGAACATGACCCCGGCGTGGTCGAGGGCCTGACCGCCGTGCTCGGCGGCGGCTACGAACTCCTGAACCGCAAGATCGTCTGCGGCGTGCCGGCCAGCGCCGTGCCCGACTGGCTCAAGCGCCGCATCACCGACAACCCGGTCAACAACCTGGGCGCCTATGTGAAGCCGCAGTTCCGCGACGTGACCTATTTCTACGGCATCGACTTCCACCAGGACCTGATCGACTTCAAGGACCGCGACGCCGACTTCGTCACCCTCTACATCTACCTGCACCCGGTCGGCGCGCATGACGCGCCGCTGTTCCTGCTCGAGAACAGCCACCACCTGGGCGCCACCCTGTTTCCGCACGACCTGACCAGGAACGACGCCGGTTTCCTCTATGGCGACCGCAAGGGCGGTACCGTGCAGACGACGCAGAAGATGCTGACCGGCCCGGCCGGCTACGCCGCCATGTGGCACAGCTGCACCCTGCACGGCACCCAGCCGGACGCCGCCGACAACGAGCGGCTGTCCCTGCGCTACCTGTTCGCCAAGGCGCCGCGCGCCCTGGCCGCCGGCATGGATGCGGTGAACGCCAACCTGGCCGGCCCGCTGCGGCTGAGCGCCACGCGCACCGACCTGGATGCCGCCGGGGCGGCGGTGATCAAGGGCAATACGGTCAACCGCGTCTAGGACCATCGGAGCATAGAGTCTTTGCTTGGTGCGCCTTCCGGGCGACGAACCGGTTCCCACTTCGCCTGAAGGCGCACTAGAACGCCTCCGCCGGCAGTTCCATCATCAGCGCCGAACCGGCCTTCAGCTTGGCCAGGTGCGACGCCGCGTCCGGCAGCATCCGCTCCAGGAAGTAGCGGCCGGTGATCAGCTTGTTGGCGTAGAAGGGATCGTTGTCGCCGGCCGCCACCTTGGCCTGCGCCGCCTCCGCCTGCAGCGCCCACACGTAGGCCAGGCTGGTGAGGCCAAACAGGTGCAGGTAGTCGGTGGAGGCCGCGCCGGCGTTGTCCGGATTGGCCATGCCGTTCTGCATCAGCCACAGGGTCGCTTCCTGCAAACTGGCCTTGGCGCCCGCCAGGCCGTCGACGAAAGGCTTGAGCGCCGGGTCACGGCCCTCGCCGCCGACGAAGCCGTCGATCTCGGCGAAGAAGCTCATCACCGCCCGGCCGCCGTTGGCCGCCAGCTTGCGGCCGACCAGGTCCAGCGCCTGGATGCCGTTGGTGCCCTCGTAGATCATGGTGATGCGGCTATCGCGCACGTACTGGCTGGCCGGGAAATGCTCGGTGAAGCCGCTGCCGCCGTGCACCTGCAGCGCGTCGTTGGCGGTGGCGAACCCCTTGTCGGTCAGGTAGGCCTTCAGCACCGGGGTGAGCAGGCCCATGTAGTCGCCGGCCTTGGTGCGCACCGTCTCGTCCGGGTGGCCGTGCGCCAGGTCGGCGTGCAGGGCGGTCCACAGCATGAAGGCGCGGCCGCCCTCGATCAGGGCGCGACTGTTCATCAGCATCCGCCGCACGTCGGGGTGGACGACGATCGGGTCGGCCGGGCCCTCGGGATTCTTCGGGCCGGTGAGCGAGCGGCCCTGCAGCCGGTCACGGGCGAAGTCGGCGGCGGCCTGGTTGGCGGCCTCGGCCTGGGAGAGCCCCTGCACGGCGACGCCGAGGCGGGCCTCGTTCATCATCACGAACATGATCTTCAGGCCGGAGTTCTCGGCTCCGATCAGCCAGCCGGTGGAGTCCTCATGCTGGATGACGCAGGTCGAGTTGCCGTGGATGCCCATCTTCTCTTCGAGGCCGACGCAGGAGACCGTGTTGCGCGCGCCGAGACTTCCGTCGGGGTTGGGCAGGAACTTCGGCACGGCGAACAGGCTGATGCCCTTCACCCCGGCCGGGGCGCCCTCGATGCGGGCCAGCACCAGGTGCAGGATGTTGTCGGTGAAGTCCTGCTCGCCGCCGCTGATCCATATCTTCTGGCCGCTGATCTTGTAGGTCCCATCAGGCTGCGGGACGGCCTTGGTTCGCAGCATGCCCAGATCTGTGCCGCAGTGCGGCTCGGTCAGGTTCATGGTCCCGGCCCATTCGCCGGTGGCCATCTTCGGCAGGTAGAGGTTCTTCAACTCGTCCGAGCCGCCGAACTCCAGCGCGGCGAGCGCGCCGCGGGTCAGGCCCGGGTACATGGAGAACGCCATGTTGGCCGAGGAACTCATCTCCATGAAGGCGACGCTGACCACATAAGGCAGGCCCTGTCCGCCCCACTGCGGATCGACCGACAGGGCCGGCCAGCCGCCCTCGACCAGCTGTTTGTAGGCCTCCTTGAACCCCGGCGGGGTGGTGACCTTGTCGCCGTCGAGTTTGCAGCCGTTCTTGTCGCCGACGCCGTTCAGCGGCGCCAGAACCCCGGCGGCGAATTCGCCTGCCGCCTCGATCACCTGTTCGACCAGGTCGACCGGCGCGTCGGCGATGCTCGGCACCATGGCGTAGTCGTCGAGCTTGAGCACTTCTCGGAACAGGAAGCCGTAGTCGCGCAGAGGCGGGCGGTAGGCCATGTCGTTCTCTCCCCTAGGTCGGCTTATTGCGTGCGGGCGTGGGCCGAGACGTCACCGTCGACCCTGGCCCTTAAGAGTTTGTCGTAGTCGTCGGCTTTCGGCAGGCGGCCCGGACCGGCGGGCAGGTCGTCGCGGCGTTGGCGCATGGCGGCGCGCACCTCGGAAAGCTCGGCCAGCACCAGGTCGATCTCGGCCCGCTGGCGCTGCAGCTGATCCATGCGCATCGCCACGGCGGCCAAGGAGCGGTCGAGCTGGGCGGCGCCGCCGTCGCGCGGATCGTAGAGGTCGATCAGATCGGCGATCTCGCCCAGCGAGAAGCCCAGCCGTTTGCCCCGCACGATCAGGCTGAGGCGGAAGCGGTCCTTGGCCGAATAGAGCCGGGCTTGGCCGCGGCGTTCGGGGCTGAGCAGGCCCTCAGCTTCGTAGAACCGTAGCGCACGCGCGGTGACGTCGAACTCACGGCACAGGGCGGTGATGCTGAACGTGCTCATGGCGGTCCACAGTGGCAGGATTCTCGTTATACGCTAGTGGACGTTGACGTAAACGTCAACTTGAATTCTCCATAGTCGTCATCCTCGGACTTGATCCGAGGACCCATACGCGCAGAACCATCCAGCAAACTCACGGTCGATCGAGTCTATGGGCCCTCGGGTCGAGCCCGAGGGTGACGGGAGCTTAAAGCGCCGCGATCGCCGCCCGCGCCGTGAGTGTCAGCCGCTCCGGCGGATCGGCCGGGTTGAACCAGCCCAACGCGGCGTGCTTGGACGGCTCCAGCAATACCGGCTCGCCCACGGCCTCCAGGCTGAGGAACACCGGCGCCAGCCAGTGCTCGTCCTCGGCGGGATCGATGTGGTCGGCCGCGCATAGCAGCGATAGCGGGCCGGCGGTCAGGCCGGTCTCCTCCAGCAGCTCGCGGGCGGCGGCGTGCTCCGCCGGCTCCATCCAGTCGATCTTGCCGCCGGGCAGGCCCCAGCTTCCGGCCTCTGGCGCCTTGAGACGCTGGATCAGCAGCAGCTTGCCATCCCGCAGGACGACCACGCCGCAGCCCAGCCTGGGCTGTTTCACCCGAGCTTCTCGTCGATCAAGGCGATGGTCCGCTCCAGGCCGAAGATGTGGGCGAAGGAGCCGAACCGGGGGCCGGTGCTCTGGCCCAGCAGCACCTCATAGAGCGCCGTGAACCAGGCCCGCAGCGGTTCGAACGCCGCCGCCTTGCCGGCCTCGAACACCTCGTTCTGGATCGCCTCGGCGTCCGCGTCCTTCGGCAGGGCGGCCAGACGCGCGCGCAGGTCCAGCATGGCCGTGCGCTCCTGGTCTGAGGGCGCGCGGAAGGCTTTGTTGGGCCTAACGAAGTCCTCGTAATAGTTGATGGCGAACTGCGTCATGTGGTCGAGCAGCGGCTGGCTCTCCGGCGTCGCGCCGGGGATGGAGCGGCTGAGGAACCCCCACAGGATTTCCTTGGTCGAGGCGTCGGCGGCGCTGACCAGGTTCAGCAGCAGCGAGAAGCTGACCGGCGAGCCGTGCTGCGGCGGGCGGCCGCCGTGCAGATGCCAGACCGGGTTGTTCAGCTGCTGCGCGCCTTCCTGGCGCGGATAGGCGTCGAGCTGCTGCAGATACTCGTCCGCCGCCTTGGGGATGACGTCGAAGTGCAGCCGCTTGGCGGATCGCGGGCTCTGGAACATGTAGAAGCTCAGGCTCTCCGGCGCGCCGTAGCGCAGCCAGTCCTCCATGGAGAGGCCGTTGCCCTTGGACTTGGAGATCTTCTGGTTGTTCTCGTCGAGGAACAGCTCGTAGTTGAAGCCCTCCGGCGGCGTGCCGCCGAGGATCTTGCAGATCTGGTTGCTCAGCTTGACCGAGTCGATCAGGTCCTTGCCGCTCATCTCGTAGTCGACGGAGAGGGCCGCCCAGCGCATGGCCCAGTCGGGTTTCCACTGAATCTTGACCCGGCCGCCGGTGACCAGGGTCTCGACCCTGGACCCATCCTCGTCTTCGAAGACGATCGTGCCCTTCGAAACATTGCGCTCCAGGGTCGGGACCTGCAGCACCCGGCTGGTGGTCGGGCTCACGGGAAGGAACGGTGAATAACTACGTCGTCTTTCCTCGCCCAGGCTCGGCAGCATCACCGCCTGCACCGCCTCGAACCGCTCCAGCATGATCAGCAGCGTCTCGTCGAAGCGGCCGCTCTTATAATAGTCGGTCGAGGAGGCGAATTCGTAGTCGAAGCCGAAGCCGTCGAGGAAGGCGCGCAGCCGGGCGTTGTTGTGGGCGCCGAAGCTGTCGTGGGTGCCGAACGGGTCGCGCACCACGGTCAGCGGCTTGCCCAGGTCCTCGGCCAGCATCTCCTTGTTGGGCACATTGTCCGGGACCTTGCGCAGCCCGTCCATGTCGTCGCTGAAAGCCAGGAGCTTGGTCGGGATCTTATCGCCGGTCAGGGCGCGGAAGGCGTTGCGGACCATGGTGGTGCGCGCCACCTCGCCAAACGTGCCGATGTGCGGCAGGCCGGACGGGCCGTAGCCGGTCTCGAACAATACCGTGCGGCCGTCGAGGCGGCCAAGCCGCTCCAGCCGGGCGCGGAGGGCGCGCGCCTGTTCGAACGGCCAGGCCTTGGCGTCTTGGGCGAGGTTGGAGGTGACGGCGGAGTCGGACATGGCGCGCGGTATGGCCCCGCGCGCCCGCCGACTCAAGCAGGCTTAGGCTTTAAGCCACCCCATTGGCCTTGAAGTGGGCCAGCAGCCGCTTCCAGGCATCCTGGGCCGCCTCGGCGTTGTAGCTGGCGCGGTAGTCGGCGTGGAAGCCGTGCTGGGCTTCGGGATAGACCACGATCTCGCTGTGGGTCTTGTTGCCGGCCTCCCCCAGCTCCTTGCGCCATTGGGCCACGTCCGTGAGCGGGATGCCGGCGTCCTTGCCGCCGTAGAAGCCCAGCACCGGGGCTTTCAGCTCGGCCGCGCGGCCGAAGAGGGGCTTTAAGGGGCCGTAGAAGGCCACGCCCGCCTTGACGTCCGGATTGACCATGGCGGTGCGCCACACCACCCCGCCGCCGTAGCAGTAGCCGGTCACGCCCATCTTCGAGCCGTTGGTGAAGGCCTGCGCCTTCATCCAGGCGGTGGTGGCGGCGATGTCGGCGGTCACCTGCGGCAGACTGGCCTGGCCGACCGTGGCCATGACGATCTTCATGTCAGTGGTGGCCGGCAGGTTGACGCCGGAGCGGTAGAAGATGTCGGGCGCCACGGCGACGTAGCCCTGTTTGGCCAGGCGCTTGCAGACGTCCTTGATGTAGTCGTGGATGCCGAACACCTCGTTGACCACCAGAATGGCCGGATGGCGGCCACGGCCGGCGGGGCGGGCGACATAGGCCGGCAGCGGCTTGTCGGCGCCGTTGGCGATGGTCACCTCGCTGATGACCAGGCCCTTCTCGTCGGTGGTGATCGGCTCGGCGTTGGCCGACAGGGCGGCCACGGCGTAGCCGGCGAAGAACATGCTGCCGACCGCGGCGCGGCGCGACAGGTGGAAGTCTTCGGGCAGCGAGCCTTCGGCCCGGGTCAGGTTGAGCATCGGATGTCCTCGTCTAAGGGAGTTATTGTATAGCTGAACTATGGACCATTTCCGGCTCGGCGGAAGAGATTTTGCCGCAGGCCGGGCCGCAAAAACCCGCAGGGGCGCGCGTCGTGCGGGCCTTGCGCCCCGCCGCAACACCCCCATATCCGGCGTGACCGGACGAAAGCCGAGCGAAACCTTGGCCTTGGACCTGACGCCAACCTCTAGTATCGGCCCTTGCGGGCCGGCCACCTGGGAGCCGCGAACCTGGACGCTTCATACGAAGGTCCGCCGCGCGGCCCGCCTGACAAGGGATTTGAGAGAACCATATGAGCAAGATTATCGGCATCGACCTTGGGACCACCAATTCCTGCGTCGCCATCATGGACGGCAAGACGCCCAAGGTGATCGAGAACGCGGAAGGCGCGCGCACCACGCCGTCGGTCGTCGGTTTTCTGGATGACGGCGAACGCCTGGTGGGCCAGCCGGCCAAGCGCCAGGCGGTGACCAACCCCTCCAACACCCTGTTCGCCATCAAGCGCCTGATCGGCCGCAATTTCGATGACCCGGTGGTGGCCAAGGACAAGGGCATGGTGCCCTACGACATCGTCAAGGGCCCGACGGGCGACGCCTGGGTCCGCGCCCAGGACAAGGACTACAGCCCCCAGCAGGTATCGGCCTTCATCCTGCAGAAGATGAAGGAAAGCGCCGAGGCCCATCTGGGCGAGCCGGTCACCAAGGCGGTGATCACGGTTCCGGCCTATTTCAATGACGCCCAGCGCCAAGCCACCAAGGACGCCGGCAAGATCGCCGGGCTGGAAGTGCTGCGCATCATCAACGAACCGACCGCCGCCGCCCTCGCCTACGGGCTTGAGAAGAGCGAAGGCAAGAAGATCGCCGTCTACGACCTGGGCGGCGGCACCTTCGACGTCTCCGTGCTGGAAATCGGCGACGGCGTGTTCGAGGTGAAATCCACCAACGGCGACACCTTCCTGGGCGGCGAGGACTTCGACCTTCGCATCGTCGACTTCCTGGCCGAGGAATTCAAAAAGGAACAGGGCGTCGACCTGCGCAAGGACAAGCTGGCCCTGCAGCGCCTGCGCGAGGAGGCCGAGAAGGCCAAGAAGGAACTGTCCACCGTTCCGCAGTACGACGTGAACCTGCCCTTCATCAGCATGAACGCGTCGGGCCCGCTGCACCTCAACGTCAAGCTGTCGCGCCAGAAGCTGGAAAGCCTGGTCGAGGACCTGATCGCCAAGACCATCGGTCCCTGCGAGCAGGCGCTGAAAGACGCCGGCCTGAAGAAGAGCGACATCGACGAAGTCGTTCTCGTCGGCGGCATGACCCGCATGCCCAAGGTGGTCGAGGCGGTGAAGGAATTCTTCGGCCGCGAACCGCACAAGGGCGTCAACCCGGATGAAGTCGTCGCGCTCGGCGCCGCCGTTCAGGCCGGCGTTCTGCAGGGCGACGTCAAGGACGTGCTGCTGCTCGACGTCACGCCGCTGACGCTTGGCATCGAGACGCTGGGCGGCGTCTTCACCCCGCTGATCGAGCGCAACACCACCATCCCG
>CANJOB010000047.1 GCA_947475655.1 Caulobacterales bacterium
GTCGGCGCCGGAAAATCCGAAGGCGCGATGGATGCGTCGAACCTGCTCAAGCCAGCCCTCGCGCGCGGCGAACTGCACTGCGTCGGCGCCACCACGCTGGATGAATACCGCAAGCACGTCGAGAAGGACGCCGCGCTCGCCCGCCGCTTCCAGCCGGTGTTCGTCAGCGAGCCGACCGTGGAAGACACGGTGTCGATTCTGCGAGGGCTGAAGGAGAAGTACGAACTGCACCACGGGGTGCGCATCTCCGACGCCGCCATCGTCGCCGCCGCCACCTTGAGCAACCGCTACATCGCCGACCGCTTCCTGCCGGACAAGGCCATCGACCTGATGGACGAGGCCGCCAGCCGCGTGCGCATGGCGGTGGATTCCAAGCCGGAGGAGCTGGACGAGATCGACCGCCGCCTGGTGCAGCTGAAGATCGAGCGCGAGGCCCTGGGCAAGGAGACCGACGCCGCCTCCAAACAGCGCCTTGAGGCGCTCGACGAGGAGATCACCGATCTGCAGGAACGCAGCGACGAGATGACCGCGCGCTGGCGGGCCGAGAAGGAAAAGATGGGCAGCGCGGCGCAGACGCGCGAGGCGCTCGACCGTCTGCGCGCCGAACTCGCTTCGGCCCAGCGCCAGGGCGACTTCGCCCGCGCCGGCCAGATCCAGTACGGCGAGATTCCCGCCCTGGAAGCGCAACTCGCCGCGGCCGACGCGGAGGGCGAGAAGGCCATGACGCCGGAGACGGTCGACGCCGAAGAGATCGCCGCCGTGGTCAGCCGCTGGACCGGAGTACCGGTCGACAAGATGCTGGAAGGCGAGCGCGACAAGCTGTTGTCGATGGAGGACGCCCTGCGCGGCCGCGTGGTCGGTCAGGACGAGGCCCTGGCCGCGGTGTCCAACGCCGTGCGCCGCGCCCGCGCCGGCCTGAACGACCCTAACCGCCCGATCGGCAGTTTCCTGTTCCTGGGCCCGACCGGGGTCGGCAAGACCGAACTGACCAAGGCCCTGGCCGAATTCCTGTTCGCCGACGACGCCGCCATCACGCGCATCGACATGAGCGAATACATGGAGAAGCATTCGGTCAGCCGCCTGATCGGCGCCCCGCCGGGATATGTCGGCTACGACGAAGGCGGGGCCCTGACCGAGGCCGTGCGCCGCCGGCCCTATCAGGTGGTGCTGTTCGACGAGGTCGAAAAGGCGCACCCGGACGTGTTCAACGTGCTGCTGCAGGTGCTGGATGATGGCCGCCTCACCGACGGGCAGGGCCGCACGGTCGATTTTCGCAACACCCTGCTGATCATGACCAGCAACCTCGGCTCTGAATTCCTCGCCAGCCAGGGCGAGGGCGACGACGTCGACGCGGTGCGGCCGATGGTGATGGACTCGGTGCGCCGGCATTTCCGCCCCGAGTTTCTAAACCGCATCGACGAGATCATCCTGTTCCGGCGCCTTGGCCGCGACCAGATGGACTCCATCGTCCGCATCCAGCTGTCGCGCTTCGAGAAGCTGCTGGCCGACCGCCGCATGACCCTGAACCTCGACGCCGCCGCCCTGCACTGGCTGGGCGAGCGCGGCTACGATCCGGTCTATGGCGCGCGGCCGCTCAAGCGGGTGATCCAGAAGGAACTGGTCGATCCGATCGCGCGCAAGCTGCTGGCCGGCGAGATCGCCGACGGGGCGGTTGTCTCGGTCACCGCCGGCGACGGCGCGCTGGAAATCGGCAAGGCGACGGTGAATTAGAATTCACCAGGGGGGGGGTGGCGATGGACGTTCTCTGGAAGAGCCTGCTTGGCGGTCTGGTCACCGCCCTGATCGTGCTGGCGTCGAAGAAGGGCGACATCCTGCCCGGCATCCTGCCGTTGGCGCCGACCTTCGCCATCATCGCCCTGCTGGCGGTGGGGTCGAAGGGCGATCCGGCGGGGTTGCGCATGGCCTGCCTGGCGGGGGTGAAGACCGTTCCCGCTTACCTTGCATTCCTGAGCGTCTGCTGGGCAATGGCGGGCAAGGCCGACTACCGCCTGATCATTTTTGGCGGCGTCGCCGCCTGGCTCGCCCTAGTCTTGGCGATGTTCTACGGCCCCCGGTTGCTGTGAAGGCCAAGTGTGCGCCGGGCGCCACACCGCATAAATTCAATGTGAACCCGGCTGGAACCTTCGCCATGAGTCGCGCGTATCCATGGGGTCAGCGGCGCCGTCTTCGCGGTGTCGCCTCCGCCTTCAGGAACCTCGACATGACGCCCGCCTTTTCTGTTGTTTCCAACCTCCCCGAGACCGTTTCCGCGCCTGAAACCGTGGCTCAGAAGGTTCGCCGCCTGCAGGTCGAAGCCGCGACTCTGGCGCGACAGCAGGTGCAGGCCCTGGAAGACGCCCTGGCCCAGGTGATGCGCCTCTCCAACGAGATCGTCGAAGGCGGTGAAGCCTATCCGGTCGGCGCCCGCGAGATCGCCCGCCGCCTGGCCGAGGACGCCGACGCCAGCGTCAAGACCCTGGACGTGATTCTCTCCCGCCATTGAGACCTTCCCGGCGTGACGGCCGCCCGCCGTCGCGCTTGAGCCGCCCAGCAGGCCCTAGGCCAGCAGGTCCTGGGCTTCGGGATGCCGGCGCATCCAGGCCGCCGCATAGCCGCACAGGGGCCTGATCTTGGAGCCCTCGGCCCGCGCCGCCTCCACCACATGCGCCATCAGCCGCCCCGCCGCGCCGCCGCCGCGCAAGGCCATGTCGGCCTCCACATGCGGGATCACCAGCACGCCGTCACGGCGGCGGTAATCGGCCCAGGCCAAGTGCTCGCCGACCTGCAGCTCGAAACGGTGGCCGTCCTTGTTGTCGCTGAAGGTTTCGCTCATGGGCGCTCCGTGAGATTGTCTCCATACATAATACCCGAAGGGACAATTGCGATGCGTGGAGCCGTCTTGCTGACCCTGGCCGCCCTTGGCGCGGCCTCCGCCGGCAGCGCCGCCGATTTCACGGCCCCGCCCCGCCGGGCAGGGCTGTGGAAACAGACCATCAGCAGCAGCAAGGCCGGCCAGGCCCAGCCGCCGATGTCCTCCACCATCTGCATGGACGCGGCGGTCGACAAGGCGATGAGCGTGTTCGGCGCTGGCGCGGGCCGGCAGGCCTGCGCCAGCAACACCATCACCAAGACCGCCACCGGCTACCGCTTCGCCTCGGTCTGCCAGATGGGGCCTTCGGGCACGATCAGCAGCCAGGGCGTCGCCAGCGGCGACTTCTCCAAGGCCTACAAGGTCAGCATGACCAGCAACACCACCGGCGCGGCGATGGCGCAGATGAACGGCGCCTCGGCCACCGAGATCAGCGCCGTCTGGGCCGGTCCCTGTCCGGCCGACCAGAAGCCCGGCGACATGGTGCTGCCCGGCGGCATGAAGATGAACATGCTGTCGCTGATGGCTGCCGCGCCCAAGCGCTAGGCGGCGACCGTCGAGGCGATGAAGCCGCCGCCCAGCACGCGGCTGGGCCGGGCCGGGTCGTACATCACGCAGGCTTGGCCGGGCGCCACGCCTTCCTCAGGACTGTCGAACCGCACCATCGGCATGCCGTCCTCGAGGGTCAGGCGCGCCGGCGCCGGCTCGCGGGTCGAACGGACCCGGGCCAGCACCGCCTGGCCGTCCATGGCAGCATCGGCCAGGGCCGCCTGGTCGCCGAGCCAGTTCGATTCCTTCAGGCGCAGGGAACGGGTCAGCAGCGCCTCGCGCGGGCCGACGATGACCCGGCGCAGGTCGGCGTCGATCCTGACCACGAACAGCGGGTCGCCCGCCCCGCCGGGCAATCCCTTGCGCTGGCCGATGGTGTAGCGGGTGACGCCCTCGTGCTGACCCAACACACGGCCGTCGAGATGGACGATGTCGCCGGGCAGGGCGCCGTGCGGGCGCAGCCTGTCGATCACGGTGGTGTAGCGGCCCTCGGGCACGAAACAGATGTCCTGGCTGTCGGGCTTGTCGGCGGCGGCCAGCCCCAGGGCGGCGGCGATGGCGCGCACCTGCGGCTTTTCCAGGCCGCCGAGCGGAAAGCGCAGGTAGTCGAGCTGCTCGCGCGTGGTGGCGAACAGGAACCAGCTCTGATCGCGCGCCGGATCAACGGCGCGGTGCAGTTGAGGACCGAGCGGGCCGTCTTCGCGGCGGACGTAGTGGCCGGTGGCCATGGCTTGCGCCCCCAGGTCGCGGGCGACGTCCAGCAGGTCGCGGAACTTGACCGTCTGGTTGCAGCGGATGCACGGGATCGGCGTCTCGCCACGCAGGTAGGCATCGGCGAAATCCTCGACCACCTGCTCGCGGAACCGGCTCTCATAGTCGAGCACATAGTGCGGCACGCCCATCTTCTCGGCGGCCTGGCGCGCGTCACGGATGTCCTGGCCGGCGCAGCAAGCGCCCTTTTTCTGCACCGCGGCGCCGTGGTCATAAAGCTGCAGGGTGACGCCGACGACCTCGTAGCCCGCCTGGTGAAGCAGGGCGGCGGTGACGGTGGAATCCACCCCGCCGGACATGGCCGCTATGTAGCGGCCCGAGGCCCTGATTGCGAGTTTTCGCGCGCCTATCTCTTAGCTCAGAGCCTGTCCGGGCGGCGAACCGCTCACACTTCGCCTGACAGGCTCTAGTTGCGCAGGACGTTCAGCAGCGACGAGCCGCTCAGGCTCTGGAACACCTGCGCGGCGGCCTCCAGCGACAGCTGCGCCGCTTGCAGCCGGCTGATGGCCTCAGCCTTGTTGACGTCGGTGATGTCGCCGACCATGCCTTCCAGGGTCTTCTGGCGGCCCTCCAGGTCGGAGCGCCCCGAGGTCAGGCGGGTCTGCATCAGGCCGTTGCGGGCGCTGGCGTAGGTCATGCCCTCCACCGCCTCGTCGAACTCGGCCAGCTGGGTGGTGAGGAAGGTCTTCTGCGCGTCGGTCAGCGGTGAGCTGAAGCCGCCGTTCAGGTCGGTATAGTCGCGGATGGTCTTCATGGTGGTGAAGAATTGGTCGCCCAGGTCCGAGGCCAGGAAGCCCGTGTCCATGGTGGTGGTCTCGTCCAGCCGGTTGGCGATGATGGTGTCGTCATTGCGGAACTGCGACGCCACCGTGGCGGGGTTGGCCAGGGCCGACATGTTCAGATTGGCCACCGGGGCGACGTCCGACTGGCCGCCGGCGAACAGGTAGCGGCCGTCGTGCTTACTGTTCAGCGCCGCGGCGGCGTCGGAGAAGAAGCCGGCCAGGGCCTGCTGCAGGGTGGCGCCGTCGTCGGCGGCCAGGGCGTCGGCCACGGCGGTGCGCGCGCCGGTGACGGAGTCGCCGACGCGGGTCAGGGCGACTTCCTGCATGTCGAGGCGCGCCGACAGGTGAGCGGTCTGGTCGAGGAAGCCGTCCACCTTGGCCTGCACCCCGCGCATGGCGGTCAGCATCTCGGCCTGGTGGGCGTAGCCCCTGAGGTCGTCGGCGTTCTTCTCGCTGGAGACCTGCCCGGCGGCCTCGTTCTGCCGCGCCTGGGCTTTGGTCAGGTTGGCCAGCATGGCCGAGTAGGTGGAGGCGGTGGAGATACGGAGCATGCGTCCTATCCTCAGATCATCGCGATCAGGGCGTCATACAGGTCCTTGCTGGCCTGGATCAGGCGGGCGGACGCGTTGAAGGCCTGCTGGTAGGTGGTCAGGCTGACCAGTTCCTCGTCGAGACTTACGCCCTCCACCGAGGCGCGGCGGGTGTCGGCCTCCTCGCGGACGGAGTTGGCGGCGTCCTGGGCGTTGCCGGCGTCGTCGGCCGCGCGGCCGATCTGGCCGCTGAACTGAGCCGCGTAGCGCGCCAGGGTGGTGGTGATCGCGCCGTTGCCGCCGGCGGCGGCGAAGGCGGTGGTGAGTTCGCTGGCCTTGGACATCGCCATCGCGCCCGTGCCGTCGCCGGTGACCAGCGCCGATTCCAGCGGGCCGCCGGTCAGGTCGAGGGTGGCGAAGGGCAGGCGGCTCGGATCGGCGTTCACCGCCGGGTCGACGAAATAGGCCGCGCCGCGCGTGGCGCGCTGCTGCTGTCCCAGGCCGAAGAGCTGGGTCAGCGATGGCCCTCCGGTCCCCCGTTGGGTGGTGTCCGAAGCGATGGAGAGTTTCAGGCTGGCGGTCGCGGTGAAGGCCAGGCGCCCGGCGCCGTCGAGGGCGAAGGTCCCGTAGAGGCCGCTCCCGGTGGCGACGTCGTTAAGTTCGTCCAGCACGTCCAGCACGTCCTGCATGTCGCCGGCGGCGGGCATGGTCACGGTGATGTCGCGCTGGCGCCCGCCCTCGGCGTCGGTCAGGCGCAGGACGATCTCGCCGCCGGGGTTGAAGCCGTGGGTGCTGGCCGTAGGCATGCCGGTGGCCGGGTCGTTGGGCTGGCTGGACCGGATCAGGTCGTTCAGGCCGAAGAAGTGCGAGAAGCCCTTGCCGGCCTTGGTCGCCGGCGCGGCGGCGTCGTCCTGGATGGCCACGCCCGAGCCCGCCTGCGCGGTGAGCTTCAGGGCCCCGCCGGTGAAGGTGGCGCCGCCGAAGGTCCCCAGGGCGGTGTTGAGGTCGGTGAGGAAGTCGGTGGCGGTCGGCGTGCTGGTGAAGGTCGGCCCCGCCACGCCGTCCACGGTCATGTCCCCGGTGGTGAAGTCGATGTCGACCCGCCGCTGCACCAGGCCGGCGTTGTCGGTGATGACGATGGTGGTGCGGCCGGAGAATCCGTTGACCGCGGTGATCAGGTCCAGGCCGGTGTTGCGGCCGGTCAGGCTGTTGGGCGCCGGGGCGGCGGACGAGGCGTTGGCGGCGCGGTTGATCTCCTCGGCGGCCTTGGAGACGTATTCGCCCAGCTGGTCGGCGATGCCGGGAATCTCGCGGTTGCGCAGCGACAGCAGGCCGCCGATCTCGCCGCCGGTGATGTTGATGCCGGTGGCGACGTTGGAGCCGCCCGGCAGGGTGACCGTGACGAAGGAATCGCCGCCCTGGCCCCGTTCGTAGCTTATAGTGGCCGCGCCGGCGCCGGCCAGCACCTGCCCCTGGGGCGAGCGCACCATGATGCCGCCGTTCAGGCGGTCGCTGGTGGTGATGTCCATCAGCTGCGCCAGTTCGTTGAGCATGCCGCTCTGCAGGTTCTCCGAACCGGTGGTGTCGCCGTGGCCCGCCTCCTGGGCGGTGATCTGCACGTTCAGCTCTTCGATCTGCGCCAGCAGGGCGTTGACGCGGGCGACGTCGGCGCTCAGGCGCGTGTCGGCGTTGCCCGTGATGTCATGCAGCGAATTGGTGATGCTGGCCGAGCTGGAGAGGAAATCCTGCATCGCCCCGACGGCCTGGGTGCGGCGCAGGGTCGAGCTCGGATCGTCGGAGCTCTGCGAGAAGGCGCTCATCACAGTGTCGAGGCGGTTGAAGAAGGCGGTCGTCCCGCCCGGGTCGCCGAACAGCGACTGGGCGCTATCGAGCAGTTCGGCGCGCACTCCGGCCTTGCCCGAGGCGGTGGCGGCGTCGAGGCTGGCCAGCTGCAGGTAGGTGTTGGCGGCGCGCCTGACGCCCCTGACGTCAACGCCGATCCCCATGCCGTCGGAAATGCGGCTGCTCTGCTCCAGCGTCTTGCGGACGTAGCCGGGAGTATTGACGTTAGCGATGTTGTCGGATGTGACGCGCAGGCCGGCCTGGGCCGCCGCCAAGCCCGAACTGGCCGTCGCCATGATGCTGTTGACCGACATTCTTTAGGCGCTCCGCTCGGCAAAGCCTGTCCGTGCGAGCGGCGAAATCTGCCGGGCGCAAGGCGGCCGCCCGCGTAGGGGCTGGCCTAAGGCATTGAATTTATTACCGTCAGACATTGGCGGCCTCTGTTGCTCGGAAAGACAAGCGCAAGACCCGCGCCAGGGCGTCCAGCTCGGCAGCGATTGGCGCCGGCGACAACGCCTGCCCGGCAAAAACCGCCCTCGCCGCGCGCTGGCCGCCACCTCTCCAGCAGGAGAATTCTTCAATGATTCAATCTGTTGGGTGGCGGAAAAGCGCAATGGCCCGCTGGTTGCTTTGGCAGGGGGCGGACTGGGCGATCCCTGTCCGGACCTTGAGGACCGAAGACACATCCATGGCTTTCGACGCTGCCGCCTCCATCGTTCCCCCGCCGGCCCAGACGGGCGCCCAAACGGCTGCCAAGGGCGCCGCCGGCAAAAGCGGCGCGCACGAAAGCGCGTCGGGGGAGCAGACCCCGTTCGGCGCCATGATGGCTCTGCTGGACGCGGCGGAAGCGCCCGCAACGACGCCCGCCGCGCCGTCCGCCGGGGAGGCGCCGCCGGTGGCCGCGGCAGCCGATGGCGCCCCTGAACCGTCCGTTCCGGTCATCGACGCGGAAGACGAGACAGCCGAGGCGGTGGCCGACGCCGCGGTGCTGATGGCGGGGCTGATGACCGCGCCGCAAGCCGCCCAGCCCGCCGCTCCGGCGGCGACCCCGGCGACAGCGACCGATACCACCGCTCCGATCCAGGCCGCCGCCCCCGACGCCGCTGACACCCGGAAAATCGCGGCCGCCGACGACCTGGCCGCCCAGACCGAACTGGACGTCGCCTTGCCGCTGACGACCGGTGCCGCCCTGCCGGCCGAAACCGTCGCCGTCGCCGCGGACGATGCGCCGACTGCCAAGACCGCCCAGGCCGCCGGCGCCGCCAAGACCGACGCCCTGTCGCAGCCCGCCGCGCCGGCCAGCGAAGTCCGCCCCACCACCGGCGATATCCGCCGCGCCGAGGCGGCCGCCCGCGACGCCGCCGCGGCGGCGGTCGCCTCCGGCCAGACGTCGCGCGGCGCGGATAATCAATCGGGCGATCAATCGGCCGGCGACAAGTCCGGCGAACGCTCCGGCGCGGAAACGCGACTGGCCGAGCAGGCACAAGCGAAAGCCGCCACCGCCGGCGCTGGGCCGGCGAACTTCACTTCGGCGGCGGCCGCCGATACCCCGGCGGCGGCGACGCTCGCGACCGCCCCGATCCAGCAGGCGGCGGCGACGGCCGCCGCGTCCGCCAACGCCGCGTCCCCCGCCCCGGTGCGCGGCGCGCCCGAAACCGTCGCCCACATGGCGGCGCAGATCATCCAGCGGCTCGATGGCCAGAGCACCCGCTTCGACCTCGCCCTAACCCCAGACCACCTGGGCCGGGTCGACGTGCGGATCGAGATCGACCGCAAGGGCGCCCTGACGGCGCGCATGTCGTTCGACACTCCCGAGGCGGCCCAGCACCTGGGCACGCGCCACGCCGAACTGCGCGCCGCGTTGGAAGGGGCCGGGTTCGACCTGGCCGAGGGCGCGCTGAGCTTCGACGTCGGGGCCGAGCGCGGCGGGCAGGGAAGCGCTTTCGCCGAACCCGACTCCAGCCCCAGCCGCCTGTTCCAGACCGTGGCCGAGGCGGCCGACCCGCCGTCTGCCGCCCAAGCCTATTTCAACCGCCCCGCCGCGTCCGGCGTCGACATCCGAGTTTGAGGAGCCAGTCATGGCCATCGACGCACAGACCGTAAACGCCAACGCCCAGACCGCTTCCAACGCGTCGAGCATCAGCAACCGGATGGCGACCTCCAAGGCCACCATGGCTGACAGCACAGAGACCTTCCTGGCGCTCATGACGGCCCAGCTGAAGAACCAGGATCCGCTGCAGCCGGTCGATTCCTCCCAGTTCACCCAGCAGATCGTGCAGATGACCGGCGTCGAGCAACAGCTGCTGACCAACGACCTGCTGGCGGCTCTGGTCGGCATGAACGATGGGGGCCTCAGTTCCTCGGTCGGCATGATCGGCAAGGACGTGACGACCCAGTCGGCGGCGGGCCAGCTGACCGACGGCAAGGTCAAGTTCGACTTCACCCTGCCGCGCAGCGCCGCGACCCTGAAGCTGGAAGTGGTCAACGCCTCGGGCGTCACCGTCGCCACCCTCGACCCGGCCGATCTGAACGGCAAGGGCGCGCACGCGGTTACCTGGGACGGCAAGAACAGCGCCGGTGGGAAACAGCCCGACGGCGGCCTCTACACCCTGAAGGTCACCGCGGCCGACGCCGCAGGCGGGGCCATCGCCAGCACCGGCACCAGCACGGCCACGGGCCGGGCCACGGCTGTCAGCCAGGAGAACGGCGTCAACGTCGTCACGGTCAATGGCCGCAAGATTCCGATCACTGACATCATCAGCATCGCCGAGCCCGTCACGGCGACCGCCAACAACGACACCTCAGGCGAGTCCGCCGAAAACCCGGCCGAAGCGGCCTGAGCCGCGACGCCACAGTTTAGTAGAACAGCAATAGAGCCATGAGCATCAACAGCGCTTTGCAGGCGGGCGTTTCCGGCCTGATCGCCAATTCCTCCGCCCTGGCGGCGATTTCCGACAACATCGCCAACGTCAACACGGTCGGCTACAAGCGCAACCAGGCCAACTTCTCCTCGATGGTCACGTCGCAGAACCGCTCGGGCAGCTACAGCGCCGGTGGGGTTTCGGCCGCGACTCACCAGTTCGTCAGCCAGCAGGGCCTGTCGCAGGCGACGACCTCGGGCCTCGACCTATCGATCGCCGGGCAAGGCTTTTTCGTCGGCACGGCCAAGGCCGAGGATGTGCAGCCCGCTGACATCCGTTCCTTCACCCGGGCAGGCGCCTTCCAGCTCGACAACTCTGGTTACCTGCGCAACGGCGCGGGGCTGTACCTCCAGGGCTGGATGGTGAACGCCGCCGGCGAAATCCTCACCGACCCTTCTGACCTTTCGCGCCTACGGGCGATCAATGTCGCCAGCGTCGGCGGCAGCGCCGAGGCGACCACCAAGGCGACCATCAACGGCAACCTCAAGTCGGGCCAGGAGATATCCGCCGCCGCGACCGCGGCCGCCGCCACGCCGGTCGGCGCCGGGGCCTACGATCCGGCGACCAATTCCATGGCCGACTATGACCCGGACGCGGTGCCCCCGACGGGCGTCAAGCCGGACTTCGAGATTCAGATCCCGGTCTCGGATTCCAAGGGCGGCAAGCGCACCCTGGCAGTGTCGTTTCTGAAGAGCGCCTCTCCCAACGAGTGGTTCGCGGAAATCCGCGCCGTGCCGGCGACGGACGTGGAGACCGGGGCGGGCCTGGTCTCCGGTCAGATCAAGACTGGACGGGTGGTGTTCACCGCCGACGGCCGCCTCGACTCGGCGGCCATGGCCACCCTCGGCGCGGCGGCCCTATTCGCCGACACCGAGAACCCGATCATCAGCCTGGGCGCCTCCAGCGCCACGGCCCCGGCGGCGGCCACGGTGCAGTGGGCCGAGGCGATGGGCATCAGCGCCCAGGATATCCGCATCGACCTCGGTGGCCCGGCCGGCGGCCTGACCCAGTTCGACAGCCTGTCGGTGGTACAGGCGGTGACCACCAACGGCACTGCTTTCGGCAACCTCTCCAACGTCGCCATCGACGAGGACGGCTATGTCACCGCCGTGTTCGACAACGGCGTCACCCGCCGCATCGCCCAGGTGGCCGTGGCCACCTTCCCCAATCCCGACGGCCTGATCTCCGAAAACGGCAACGCCTACCGGCTGTCCGGCTCGAGCGGCGGCTACAGCCTGAAAGCTCCGGGCACCGGCGGAGCCGGTTCGATTGCCCCGGGGACACTGGAGTCTTCGACCGTCGACCTATCGACCGAGTTTACCGGCCTGATCACGACGCAGAGAGCTTACTCCGCATCATCAAAGATCATCACCACAGCCGACCAAATGCTTGAAGAACTCCTGACTATTAAAAGATAATCGTTGAAATTAACTTGAATTAGTGTGGGTGTCCCGACTTGGGACATTAAGGAAACCTCAGGGGATGCTTATGATTCAGCGTTTCTTTACTCTCAGAATTAAGCCGGTGTTATTTCAAGCCGTCTATGTTCCTGCCCAGAAGTGAGTTGGAGAGGCAGAAGCCCATGTTGCAGCAGCAGCGTACGAACAGCCGTGGTGAGAAGTACGTGATCGGTCCCACCGGCGCGCCTCTGACCCTGTCTGACCTGCCGCCCGCGGAAACGGAACGCTGGGTCATCCGCCGCAAGGCCGAGGTGGTCGCCGCCGTGCGCGGTGGGCTGCTGTCCCTGGATGAGGCCTGCGACCGCTATCGTTTGACCAACGAAGAGTTCCTCGGCTGGCAGCAATCCATCGACCGCCACGGCTTGGCCGGCCTGCGCACCACCCGGTTGCAGCAGTACCGCTAGCCCGCTCTCAAGCGATCCTAAATCCCATGGACGGCTGTGCTGCCGGAAACGGCGCACGGCCGTTCGTCGTATGCGCGCCTCACCTGGCCTCGGGCCGGCGGTAAACTCCGCGTTTACCAAGCACCCGGTAAATCCTGCCTAGCGACCGGGCTTGACGCCCGGCCATGGGAAGGCCGCGGGTGAATCAGATTTTCAGCGGACTGCAGCGTTTCGGCCTTGGCCGCCTGGCCGTCATGGGCGGAGTCGGCGCCGGCGTGGCCGCGGCCCTGGCCGCTTTGGTGCTGGGTTTGGGCTCCAAGCCGCAGGCGTTGCTCTATTCGAATCTCGACCTCAAGGAGGCCGCTTCGGTTACCCAGGCGCTCGACCAGGCGGGAATCAAGTACGAGGCCAAGGGCGACGGCTCCACCATCATGGTCGAGCGCGACAAGGTGGCCTCGACGCGCCTTCTGGTTTCCGGCAAGGGCCTGGTGACCACCGGGTCGGTCGGATACGAGATTTTCGACAACGCCTCGGTCCTGGGCCAGACCGATTTTGTCCAGCGGCTCAACCAGCAGCGCGCCCTGGAGGGCGAACTGTCGCGCACCATCCGCGAATGGGACCGGGTCCAGGCGGTGCGCGTGCACCTGGCCCTGCCCAAACGCGCCCTGTTCGAGGACGAGGCCGGCGCCCCCACCGCCACCGTCTCCCTGACCATCAGCGGCGAACCGACCGCCGACATGGTGCGGGCGACGCAGAACCTGGTTTCCGGCGCCGTTCTGGGCATGAAGGCCAGCAACGTCACCGTGGTCGACCAGCACGGCAAGACCCTGTCGTCCGCCGGCGACAACAGCATCGCCGGGCGCGAGGCGCAGGACCGCAAGGGCGAGGTCGAGGCCCGCATCGCCAAGACGGTGAAGACCCTGGTCGAGGGCGTGGTCGGCGCCGGCAAGGCGCAGGTGCAGGTCACCGCCCAGGTCGACCTCAACCGCGTCACCATCTCCGAGGAGAAGTTCGATCCCGACGGCCAGGTGGTGCGTTCGGAGAGCACCTCGGAGCAGAATTCCAGCGAGAACAAGGAAAATTCCAGCGCCGGCACGACGGCCGCGGCCAATGTGCCGGGCGGCGAGGGCGGCTCGCCCTTCCTGCCGCTCGGGAGCAAAACCGGCGCCACCGACAGCGTCACCAACTATGAAATCTCCAAGTCGGTCCGCACCGAGGTGACCGAGCCCGGCACGGTGCAGAAGCTGTCGGTCGCAGTCGCAGTCGACGGCGTCACCGGCCCGGCCACGGCCGACGGCAAGCCCGGCCCCTACGCCGCGCGCACAGCCCAGGAGATGCAGCAGATTCAGGATCTGGTACGCGCCGCGGTCGGCTTCGACCAGGCGCGCGGCGACACGGTCACCGTGGTCAATGTCCGCTTCCCGCGCGATGTCGACGTCGGCGGGGTGACCGCGTCGAGCCCTCTGCTGGGCTTCGACAAGAACGACATCATGCGCGCCGCGGAACTGGGCATCCTCGCCGTGGTCGCGGTGCTGATCCTGCTGCTGGGCGTGCGCCCGCTGCTGAACGGCATGGGGGCCGGCGGCGCCGGTGCGGGCGGCGGCGGCATGATGCTGGCCACGGCGGGCGGGGCGCCCGGCGCCGCGCGGATGGTGACGGCGGTCGACCCGGCCACCGGCGAGACGGTCGAGTATCAGCAGCTGCCCGGGCCCGACATGGACCAGCGGATCGACATCGCCCGCATCGAGGGCCAGGTGAAGGCCTCCTCGGTCAAGCGCGTCTCGGAGTTTGTCGAAAAGCATCCGGACGAGTCCGTCTCGATCCTGCGCTCCTGGCTGCATGAAACCGCATGAGCGCGCGCGCTAAATCCAAGCCGATCAGTGACCCGGGCAAGCTCTCGGGTCCGGAAAAGGCGGCTGTCATCCTGCTGGCGATGGGCGAGGATCACGGCGCCATCTGGGAAGCGCTGGACGAGGAGGAGATCAAGGAAGTCTCCCAGGCCATGGCCAGCCTTGGCACCGTCTCGGCCAGCGTCGTCGAGGCGCTGATGGTGGAATTCGTGTCCGGCATGTCCTCGACCGGCGCGATCATGGGTAGCTTCGAACAGACTCAGCGCACGCTGGCCAGCTTCATGCCGTCTGACAAGGTCGACGGCCTGATGGAAGAAATCCGCGGCCCGGCCGGGCGCACCATGTGGGATAAGCTGGGCAACGTGAACGAGGCGGTGCTCGCCAACTATCTTAAGAACGAATACCCGCAAACCGTCGCGGTGGTGCTGAGCAAGATTAAGGGCGAGCACGCCGCCCGCGTGCTGGCGTCCCTGCCGGAAGACTTCGCGCTCGAATGCGTCAACCGCATGCTGCGGATGGAGCCGGTGCAGCGCGAGATTCTCGACAAGATCGAGCAGACCCTGCGCACCGAATTCATGTCGAACCTCGCGCGCACCTCCAAGCGCGACAGCCACGAGATGATGGCCGACATTTTCAACAACTTCGACCGCCAGACCGAGAGCCGTTTCATCGCCGCGCTGGAAGAGCGCAACCGCGAGGCGGCCGAGCGCATCCGCGCCCTGATGTTCGTGTTCGAGGACCTCTCCAAGCTCGATCCCGGCGGGGTGCAGACCCTGCTGCGCGCGGTCGAGAAGGACAAGTTGGGCCTGGCGCTCAAGGGCGCGTCGGATTCCTTGCGCGAGATGTTCTTCTCCAACATGTCGGAACGCGCCGCCAAGATCATGCGCGAGGACATGGAGACCATGGGCCCCGTGCGCCTCAAGGACGTCGACCAGGCGCAGGTCGCCATGGTGCAGATCGCCAAGGATCTCGCCGCCAAGGGCGAGATCATGCTGGCCGGCGCTGGCGGCGACGACGAGTTGATCTACTGATGAACGCCTCCACCCCACCCGCCAGCCGCGCCTTCGCCTTCGACACCGAGTTCGACGAGGCGGGGGACTACACGCCGGTCGTGCGGCCGGGCCGCTCGCTGTCGGCCGCCGAGGTCGAACGCGTCAAGGCCGCCGCCTACGCCGAGGGCGAGCGCTCAGCCGTGGCCCGCGCCGAACAGCAGCAGGCCGACGCCCTGGCCGACATCGCCGCCGCCGCCCGCATGGCGTTCTCGGCCCTGGCGGCGGTGGCGCACGAGCACCGCGCCGCCTCGGCCGACTTGGCGCTGGCCTGCGCCGAAAAGATCGCCGGCGCCGCCCTGGTCGGCCTACCGCAAGCTCCGGTCACCGCCGCCCTGGAGGCGCTGTCGCGCGAGATCGAAGGCTGTCCCCGTCTGATGGCGCGCGTCTCGCCCGACAGTCAGGAACGCGTCCAGGCCGCCCTCGACCAGACCGCTCAGGCGATCGGCTTTCCCGGCCAGATCCGCGCCATGGCCGACGAAGCCATGGCCGCCGCCGCCTTTGTGCTCGACTGGGGTGACGGCCGGGCCGCCTACGACCCCGATATCGCCAAGCAACGCGTCTCCGACGCCCTCTCGGCCGCCCTGGCGGCCGAGGGACTGCACGCTGAACCCCTGATCCCCGCCACGGACTCGTAAACGCCATGCCCGCCGACACCGATATGCCGCTGGAAGAATTCGAGAACACGGGGGCCCTGGCCAACGAGGTCCAGGTGGAGATGAACGACAAGTCGGCCTCCGACCTGGCG
Organism: Caulobacterales bacterium; assembly: GCA_947475655.1. Lineage (GTDB taxonomy): Bacteria > Pseudomonadota > Alphaproteobacteria > Caulobacterales > Caulobacteraceae > Caulobacter. Next base: position 15,755 of record CANJOB010000047.1, read on the forward strand.
CCGGTGTTCGATGTGCCGGTCAATATCTCCGCCGTGCTCGGCCGCGCCAGCATGTCGGTCGCCCAGCTGCTGCAACTCGGACAGGGCAGCGTGCTGGAGCTGGACCGCAAGGTCGGCGAGGCCATCGACATCTATGTGAACAACCGCCTGGTGGCGCGCGGCGAGGTCGTCGTCGTCGACGAGCGCCTGGGCGTGACCATGACTGAAATCATCAAGGACGGCGACAACGCGGCCTGAGGCCTCGTTGGATTGCAGGAGAAAGAACCATGCGGCTTCTCGTCGTTGGACAACTGAACGGACAGCTCTCCGTCGCGGTGAAAATGGCCATGAACGCGGGCGCTAAAGTCGCCCACGTCGAGACCACCGCCGCCGCCACCCACGCCTTGCGCGCGGGGCAGGGCGCCGACCTCTTGATGGTCGAATACAGTCTCGACATCGCCTCTCTGATCGCCGCCAACGAGGCCGAGCGCATCCGGGTGCCGGTCGTCGCCTGCGGCGTCAACGCCGATCCCAAGTCCGCCGCCGACGCGATCCGCGCCGGGGCCAAGGAATTCATTCCCCTGCCGGCCGACGCCGAGCTGATCGCCGCCGTGCTGGCGGCGGTGAGCGACGACAACCGGCCGATGATCGTGCGCGATCCGGCGATGCAGAACGTGATCAAGCTGGCCGACCAGGTTGCGGCGTCCGACGCCTCGATCCTGATCACCGGCGAGAGCGGCTCGGGCAAGGAGGTGATGGCCCGCTACGTCCACACCAAGTCGCGCCGCGCCTCCAAGCCGTTCATCAGCGTCAACTGCGCCGCCATCCCGGAGAACCTGCTGGAGAGCGAACTGTTCGGCCACGAGAAGGGCGCCTTCACCGGCGCCGTCGGCCGCCGCATCGGCAAGTTCGAGGAGGCCGACGGCGGCACCCTGCTGCTTGACGAAATCAGCGAGATGGACGCGCGGCTGCAGGCGAAGCTGCTGCGCGCGCTGCAGGAGCGCGAGATCGACCGCGTGGGCGGCGGCAAGCCGGTGAAGGTGGACATCCGCGTGCTGGCGACCTCGAACCGCGACCTGGCGCAGGCGGTGAAGGACGGGGTGTTCCGCGAGGACCTGCTCTATCGCCTGAACGTCGTGAACCTGCGCCTGCCGCCGCTGCGCGAGCGGCCGGGTGATGTGCTGGCGCTGGCCGAGCACTTCATCAAGAAATACGCCGCCGCCAACGGCGCGCCGGTGCGGCCGCTGTCGGCGGAAGCCCTGCGCCGCCTGACCTGCCACCCCTGGGGCGGCAATGTGCGCGAGCTGGAAAACGCCCTGCACCGCGCGGTGCTGCTGTCGTCCGGCGCGGAGATCGAGGAATTCGCCATCCGCCTGCCCGACGGCCAGCCCATGCCCGGCGCCGCCGACCCGGGCGCGCGCGCCGCCAAGGATGCGTCCATGGCCGCGGCCGGCGCCGCCAAGAGCTTCGTCGGCTCCACCGTGGCGGAAGTCGAACAGCATCTGATCATCGACACCCTGAGCCACTGCCTGGGCAACCGCACGCACGCGGCCAATATCCTCGGCATCTCGATCCGCACCCTGCGCAACAAGCTGAAGGAATATTCCGAAGCGGGCGTTTCGGTGCCGGCGCCGCAAGCGGGCCTGGGCCAGAACGCGGCCTGATGACCGCCCATGGCTGATGTCGGCGTAACCAGAACTCCCGGGACTCTTACAGGACGCGAGCTGCTCGGCTGGGTGCTGCGGGGCGAGATCGCCCTGGCCCTCGGCGTCATCGGCATCGTCGTCCTGCTGATCCTGCCGGTCCCGCCGCTGCTGCTGGACCTGCTGCTCGCCACCTCAATCCTGGCCAGCGTGCTGATCCTGATGACCTCGCTGCTGATCAAGCGGCCGCTCGACTTCACCGCCTTTCCCACCGTGCTGCTGGTGGCGACGCTGTATCGCCTGGGCCTGAACGTCGCCTCGACGCGGCTGATCCTGAGCCACGGCCAGGAGGGCACGAACGGCGCGGGCCACATTATCGAGGCCTTCGGCCAGCTGATGATGCAGGGCAACTACCTCATTGGGGTGATCGTCTTCGCCATCCTGGTGATCGTGAACTTCGTCGTCATCACCAAGGGCTCGGGCCGCATCGCCGAAGTGGCCGCCCGCTTCACCCTGGACTCCATGCCCGGCAAACAGATGGCGATCGACGCCGATCTGTCGA
>CANJOB010000048.1 GCA_947475655.1 Caulobacterales bacterium
TCCCGCTATATGACGCTGGAAACCCTCGCCCCCTTGAGCGATGATCCCCTCGTCAGCCTGTCCATCCCGGCAGGCTGATCAACCCCGGCCTCGCCGGAGAGCGTGGTTATCACACCCGCCCAGTTACACCACGCGATGGGACACGACCGTTTAACGCTAGACGTCTCCGCCCGTCGGGCAGAGAAGCCCTTATCGAATAAGGGTTTTCGTCGGTTGGCCGGGCCATTTCCACTTGGGGCCTGCAGAGCTCCTACTCGGCCACGGCAAGCTGGAAAGTACGGGCCGGCGCCTCGGGATTGAAGTCGGTGACGCGCCGGATCTATCCGAACAGACTGACATTTGGCGGATGTCGGAATGGGTGGAGAGCCGACGTTGAGTTGCCACATCTCCTGAAATTGGAGACCTTGCGACGAAGGGCCTGCTGAGAGGTAGGCATGTCGAGTCCCCTAGGTACTCGGCTTTCACGACGGCCTATCCTAGTGGCGAAGCCTTTACGTCTTCCGGGCTGCGGCGGTCTTGGCCAACAGAGCGGTGGCCTCAGCCCGCCGCCCGCGATCAGCGACTTCCCTTCCCGCCCGCGCCGGCGCGGCCAGAGCGCGCTGCGCCGCCGCCGCGGCCCCGGCCATGTCGCCTTGGCGGTAGAGGAAGTCGGCGTAGAAATAGTTCTGGTCGATGCCAGTGGGGTTAACCGCGAGCGCCTTTTGAAGATAGGCGCGCGCCTTGGCCGGATCGCCGAATCCGACCGGGAATCCGGGCACCTGGGAATAGAGCGATCCGAGCGAGGTGTAGACCGACCCGCCCAGCACGGTCGGGTTGACTTTTTCCGCTTTTTCCAGCATCTGCCGCGCGTTCTTGGCCAGGGACAGGCCGGCCAGCCCGCCCTTCGCGCCGGCCTCGGTCGCCGTGATGATGGCGTCCCAGACCAGCGGCTCGGCGCGGTTGGGAAACTCCGTGACAAGCGAATCCGCCTCGGCGGCGAGTAGCGCGGCCTGGCGGGCCTGCTCCGGCTTGCCGGTCACCTCGTAGTTCACGTGCGCCCAACCGCGAGACAGGTTTTCGACGCGGGCCTCGACGGTCAGTTCCGCGGCGCCGGCGTGCGCAGCGACGGCGGTCACCGCCAGGGCGAGGAAAGGAGCGATCTTCATGCTGTTGACCTTTGTGTTCATCGGACGAAAAGTTGCGCCGTCTTGCGGTCGTTCGCGGCGAGCGCACGATCGACCAGGCCGGGCAACAGGGCGTTGAGACGCACGAAGACGGACTCCGGGCCGCCGAAATAGACGTCGCGGCGCCGGTTCTCGATGGCGGTGACGATGCGGTCGGCAATGGCCGCCGGTTCATCCATCTGCATCTTGGTCAGCTTTGCGAAAGCCAGCACCTGGTCCGTGTTGAGCGGTGTCCTGACTGCTCGTGGAGCGATGTAGGTGACGTCGACGCCCGTGCCTGCCAGCTCGCGGCGCAGCGCCTGGCTCAGGCCGCGGAGGCCGGCCTTCGCGCTCGAATAGGTGACGAAATGCGCGAAATTGATCGAGCCGAAGATCGAGCCGATATTGACGATCTGTCCGCTGCGATGCGCCTTCATGCGCGGCAGCACCGCCTGGATCAGGCGGGCAGGCGCGACCAGGTTGACCATGTAGCTGGCAATCAGATGCTCGGACGACTGCCGTTCGATCAGGCCGAAATACTGGATGCCGGCGAGGTTGACTAGGATGTCCCAGTCTTGCTCGCCGGCCGCCGCCGTCGCGGCGTCGAGACCGGCCGGCGTGGACAGGTCCTGCCGCAAGAAGGCGCCTGGCAAGGCAGATGTCTGGCGGTCCATGACCGTGACATGAGCACCCCTCGCCTGCAGGCGCGCGTGGATCAGGACGCCCAAGCCTCCGGCCCCGCCGGTAAGCAGCACGCGCTTGCCCTCAAGCGACATGCTGCACCGCCGGCGCATCGTGCGGGATGGTCCGGAACATCTCGGCGAACCGCGTAAAGACCCCTTGCGCCGCCACGATGATCGCCGCCTGGTCCGCGGGGTCGTCCACCTCGTCCATTAGGCGCTGAAAGAAGACCAAGTGTTCCTGATCGAGGGCGCCGTGCGACGACAGATAGCTGAAGCATTGAGGGCCGAGGCCGAGCGACGCGGCGACCGCCGAAGCGCCGTGGGTCGCCAGTTGAACGCTGGTGCCTTCGAGCACCATGACCATGCCAAAGAAACCCATCGGGTTGACGCGTGCGATGTAGTCGTAGACGTAGTCGGTCATCGCCCGGGTCGCCGGGCTGGGTGCGCCGTGACGCACGGCCTCGGCGTCGCTGCCGCAGTGGCCGATATCGTTCAGGACCCATTCCTCGTGTCCAGTCTCCTCGGCGATGTATTCGTCGAGGGCGCGTGCGAACCGCGCGTGCGCCGGGTCGAGGCCCGCCTTGGCCGCCTGCATCAGCGGCACGGTATGTTTGACGTGGTGGTAGGCCTGCGAAAGGTAGGCGACGTAGGTGCCGAGCGAGATCTGGCCGCGCAGGCCGTCGCGAATCTGCGGCACGCCGGCCAGGGCGGCGCGCCCCGCGCGCGTTTCGGACATCAGGCGTTCAAAGAAACTCATGGCGACAATTTCCTTCCAGGTTCTCGAGAAAGTCGCGGTGGTGCTCCATCAGGACCGAACGGCGCGGACGGCCGTTGCCGGTCAGCTCGCCGGCCGCCGGATCGAACGGTCCGCGCATGAAAATGCGCTGTACGTGAGCGTAGCTGGGCAGGTTGGCGTTGGCCCGGTCGAGGGCCACAACCATGTCCTCGGCCGTCGCGTCGGGCATCAGCGGCACGATAACGGCGCTCAATTCGGCCTGCGCCTCGCCGAACACCACCGCCTGGCGGATTTCGGGTTGCGCCAGCAGTTCGCTCTCGACCCATTCGGGGGCGATGTTGCGCCCGAACGCATTGATGATGACATTGCTGCGTCGGCCCTCAATCGACAGGAAGCCGTCGGCGTCCAGGCGGCCGAGATCGCCGGTGTGCAGCGGTCCCGGCTGCGGCGGGCGGCCTGTATAGCCGAGGAACGGGCGGTGTCCGACGATGACCTCGCCGTCGTCGTCGACGCTCAGCGCGACATGCGGTAGCGGGCGGCCTACCGACCCCGCCCTCGAACTGGTTGGCGTATTGAGCGACACCACGGAGGCGCATTCGCTCAGGCCGTAACCCTCGAAGACCGGCAGGCCCAACGTTTCGGACTGTTTAAGAAGTTGCGGCGCGACCCTGGCGCCGCCCACCGCCACGAAACGCAAGGCGGGCAGGCGGGCGCCCGTGAATCCCAGGACCAACAACAGCGCGCGCAGCAGCTCCGGCACCAGGATCAGGCTGGTGGCGCCCGCCGCGTGGAGGGCTTGCGCGAGGACCGCGATGTCTGGTCGGAAGGGGTTGCGGAGGCCGAGCTGACCGGGCGGGAGGACGTGATAACGGCCGCCGGCGATGAGGGTCACATATAGACCGGCGACGTTTTCCAGCAGGATCGCCAGCGGCAGGACCGGCATGTGGACGCCGGCATAGTCGGCTCCAATCGTCTCGACGATGGAGACGGCCACCGTCTCCATCTGCGCCCGAGACAGGCAGACGCCTTTGGCCTGGCCCGTGGAGCCAGAGGTGTAGGTGATCTTGGCGGTTGTCGGCGGAAAGCGCGAGGTGTCGCCTGACAGCAGCGCAATCTCGAATCCGGTCCCACCGATCTCAAGTGGCCCGTGAGACTCGGTGATCAACATGCCCACACCGGCGTCGATCAGCACGTGCTCGCGTTGCGCGGCAGTGAAGAAGGCGGGGACCGGCACGCTCGGCCATCCCAGCTGGATGAGGGCCAGGTCGAGAATGACCCAGGCCGGACCGTTGTCGATGATCACCGCGACCGGCGCGCCGTCGAAATCCGGTGCGATTCTGCGCAGGCGGGCCGCCGTCGCCTCAACGGCGGACATCAGCTGCCGGTGGGTGAAGGTCTGGCCGTCGCCGCTGAGGGCGACGCTGTCGGGCGTGCGCACGGCGTGCCGCGCGAGGGCCGCGAGGACGGCGCTCATCGGGCGCCGTTCCCGGCCACCGGCGCGTGGGCGTCGAGCAGGCGGTCGAGCAGCGGCAGCGCCGCGGCGATCGCCCCCGCGCGCACCTCCGGCTCGCGGTCGTAGTAGCCGCCCCAACGAACTGCGGCGGGGCCTAGCCGGGCCGGATCGGCGGCCGACAGGATTTCGGTCGAAAAGCCGATGCGCTTGAACAGGCGCCGTAGCTGTCGCGTGGCGGTCGCCGCCGCGTGGGTGCAGCCTTCGGCATCGAGCCGCCGCGCCACGGCCTGAAACAGGCGCACCGACGCGCCGGCGTTGTTGGACGCCAGGGTGCCGATCTCGGCGACCTGCGCGCGCATCAGCGGCTGGCCCGTCAGCGGCGAGAGCACGTCTTCGACCGGGGCGTCCAGGTACTGCTCCAGGAACAGCGGCCCCTCGGAAGCGACGCGAAACCCCACGGCCGCCTGAACCTCGCCCCGATCATCCTGCAGGCTGAGCAGGATCGGGTAGTGGCTTCGAATCTCGCCGCGGAATGCGCGCTGATAGGCTGCCTCCAGGAAAGCCTCGACGGTCGACCGCCCCGGCGCAGCGGTTGCGTGCGTCGAAAGGGTCAAGGCAGGCGCGAGCGGCGACAGCCCTCGCATGGCGGCGGCGATCTGCGGCGCCGTGCGCACGGGCCGGCCTTCGGCTGCTGACACTTGGATCAATTTCTGCTCTCCAGCGCCGCCCAATTGGCGCCCTCAGCCCTAAGGACGACGCGGGCGCAGAACCCCCTCAAAGGAATTTCGTTTGCGCCGGGCGGCGGCTTGGGGAACATCTCGCAGGCTGGGCTTTGCCCTCCGCAGGACGCCTCGCGTTTGGAAGACCTGGACGCCAACCCTCTGCTGGCCACCTACCTGGAGCGGCGCGGGGATTTGATCCGCTACTTCCACGCGCGTCTGCGGTCGGAGGAGGCGGCGCGCGATCTGGTGCAGGACATTTACTTGCGCATCTCGGGCCGCCCCGCCGAGGCGATCGCCAATCCCGCCGCCTACCTCTACCGCTTGGGCTCCAACCTGATGCTGGACCAGATCAAACAGAGACGCCGGGCCGAACAGCGGGACGCGGCCTGGCGCGAGAGCCACGTCACCGGCATGGGCGGCGAGGATATTTCGGAAACGCCGGCGGCGGACGACGCGCTCGCGGCCCGTCAGCAGCTTGGCCGCATCGTCGAGGTCGTCGAGCGTCTGCCGCCCGCTGTGCGCGAGGCGTTCCGGCTGCACAAGCTCAACGGCCTGACCCACGCCGAAACGGCGGCGGCCATGAACATCTCGCGGTCCAGCGTCGAGAAGCACATCATGGCCGGCCTGAAGGCGATCGTCGCCAAGGTCGGCCGATGAAAGCCGCCGCCCGGAAGAATTCTTGGAGGCGCTTGGGCGTTTGTGGCGTCATTGAGGCAGGACGCCTTGTGGAGACGCCGCGGAACCCCGCATCGAGATGACACGCCCAACCAACCCAGAGACCGGTTCGACCCTGCGTGACCAGGCGGTGGCGTGGCTGGTGCGCGTGCAGTCGGACGCGGCCACCAACGCCGACTGGCAGGCGCTGACGGCGTGGCTTGAAGCGTCCGACGATCACGTCGCCGCCTTCGACGCCGTCGAAACCGCCGCCGCCATGGTGGATGGTCTGGCGCCCCAGATCGCCGCGAGCCTGACGGTCGATGGCGCCCCGATTCTACCGTTCGCGCCGCGCCGTCCAATCAAGGCCTGGCCGCGATGGGCCGCGATTGCCGCCTCCATCGCCGCCGTCGTGCTCGCGGCGCCCGTGGGCTGGCGCGTCTGGTTCGGCGCACCGACAGTCTATCAGACCGGGGTCGGCGAAAACCGCCTGGTGCGGCTGGCCGACGGCACACGCGTTCATCTCAACGCCGCCTCTCGACTGACGGTGCGGCTGGGTCTGCGCGCCCGCCGTGTCGAGATGGCCCAGGCGGAGGCGAGCTTCGATGTCGCCAGGGAACCCGAACGCCCGTTCCTGATCGATGTCGCCGACCAGCAGGTGCGTGTCGTCGGCACCGAATTCAACATCCGCCACTACGACGACACCGTGGTCGTCAGCGTGCGGCGAGGCGTCGTTCAGGTCGGCCAGGCGGCGACGCCCTCGGCCCCCGCCGAGCGTCTGACCGTAGGCGATCAGCTGAGCCACACCCAGGGCGGGGCCGGCGCGGTGCGCTCGCGCGTCGATCCTGACGCAGCCTTTGCCTGGACCCAGGGCCTGCTGGTCTGCGACAACGAGACCCTGGCCGATATCGTCGCCTATCTCAACCGGCGCTATCCGACGCCGGTGCGTATTTCGCCGTCCGTCGGCGCGCGGCGGTTCTCCGGCGTGCTGGAACTCGACGACCAGGCGAAGCTGGTTAACCGCCTCGCAGCCTATATGTCGCTGACCGTGGATCGCACCGGCTCCGAAATTACGCTACGCTGATCCCTGCGAAGATGTTCGGGGACGCGATTTGCTTGCGTTGATGCGGCGCTGCGCGTTCTACATCGCCGCCCTGGCGCCGGCGTTGTTGTGGGCGGGCGCGGCGCAGGCGCAGGCCCGGATCGATTTCAACATCCCAAGAACAAGCCTGTCGGCCGCCGTCACCCAAGCGGCGATCCAGGCCAGGGTTTCGATCAGCACGCGCGCCCTGTCGGAATGTCCGGGGCAGGCCGGTCCCCTGGTCGGCCGCTACAATGCCCGCGCCGCGTTTCAGCGCCTGTTGGCGGGTTCCGGCTGCGGCTTTCGCATGCTCGACGCCTCGACGGTCGAGATTGTCCGTATCCCGGCGCCGACGCCTCGTTCGCCGCCGCCACGCGTGGCCGCCGCTCCGGTCGCCGCGGGCGGGGTCACCGAACTGGTCGTGGTCGCCACCCGCCGTCCGGCGCCGGCGTCTCAGCTCGCGTATTCGATCAGCCGTGTCGGCGCGTCGGCCCTGACCGCCATGGGCATACGCGACGTTGCTGATCTCGCCCTGATCACGCCGGCGATGGCCACCACCAACCTGGGGCCGGGCCGGGACAAAATCCTGCTTCGCGGCCTGTCCGACGGCCCGCTGACGGGCCGCACCCAGTCGATGGTGGGGCTTTATCTCGACGATGTCCGCCTGACCTACAACGCCCCCGACGCCGACCTTCGCCTGGTCGACATCGACAGGGTGGAGGTGTTGCGCGGGCCGCAGGGCGCGCTCTACGGTTCCGGCTCGCTGGGCGGCGTTGTGCGCATCTCCAGCGCCGCGCCCGATCGAAGCCAGCGCAGCGGCGGGCTCAGTGTCGGCGGCGGCCTGACGCGCGGCGGCGCGGCGTCGAGTGCGGTCGAAGGGATGCTGAACCTGCCCCTTGCTTCCGGCCGCGGCGCCGCGCGTCTGGTCGCCTATCGCGAGGTTCAGGGCGGCTACATCGACGACCCCGGCCGGGGCGTGACGGACGTCAACCGCTCGGTGCGCGCTGGCGGACGCGTCGCGGCGAACCTGACCCTCACGCCTGTCTGGACGGTCGCGGCCGGCGTCGTGCTGCAGGCGATCAATACCGCAGACAGTCAGTACGCCTTTCTCAACGCGCCGCCCTATACCCGCGCCAACCGCGTCGCCGAACCGCACGACAACGATTTTTCCGAGGCGCACCTGAGCCTGAACGGCGACTTCGGCTGGGGCGATCTGCACATTTCGGCCGCCTTGGTCCGGCACGAAGTGTCCAGTCGCTACGATGCGTCGGCCGTCGGCGGACGAACCTATGACGACCTCGATGAAACCTTGAGCTTGTTGAGCGAAACCACCCTGGCGTCCAAGCCTGGGGCGCGGGCGCCGTGGCTGGCGGGTCTGTTCCTCGCCGACAGCCGCCAGGATATCGCCTCGCGCCTCGTCGCCGACGCGCCCTCGCTGGCCGCTTTCGACGAGGCGCGCCGGGACCGGACCAAGGAGGCCGCTCTCTACGGCCAGGTGACGGCCCCGTTGACCCGGACGCTGGCGCTGACCGTGGGCGGCCGCGTCTTTGCCACGACCTCGCGAGTCGCCAGCACGATTCGCCAGGGCGCCGCGCCGATCACCTACGCCGGCCATGCCGATGACAGCGGTTTCGCGCCCAAGGTCGTGCTGTCATTTCAGCCTCGGCCAAGCGTTTTGGTCTATGCGCAGGCCTCGGAGGGCTATCGCGCGGGCGGCCTCAACACGACGGCGGCCGTGCGCCAACCGCTCAGCGACGCCGGCGGACTGGCGCGCGCCTATCGCAGCGATGAGCTCTGGAGCTATGAGGGCGGGACCCGCCTTTCGCTGCTCGACGACGCGCTGGTAATACGGACGGCGGCGTTCCTCGCTTCCTGGAGACGCGTGCAGAGCGACCAGTTGCTGTCGTCCGGCCTGCCCTACGCCGGCAACATCGGCGATGCGCGGAACCTCGGGCTGGAATTCGAGGGCGGCTATCGCAGCGGCCCGCTTTCCCTGGGCGGCGAGTTCGTCGTCAACGAACCTGAGTTGACCCGTCGGGCAGGGACGGCGCCGGAACTTGGCCTGGCGGCGGCGCCGAAGGTTTCGGGCGGCGTCACGGCCCGCTATGTCTGGCGACTTCCGCTTGGCGCGCTCGCGCTCGATGCTCGCTATGCCTATGTCGGCAAGTCCAGGCTGACCGCCGGCCCCGGGGCCGCGTCCAAGATGGGCGGATACGGCGTGGGCCGCGTGGCGGTGTCGTTCGACGCGGACCGCTGGCGGCTCAATCTGGCGCTCGACAACCCGTTCGGCGCCCGAGGCGACACCTTCGCCTACGGCAATCCTTTCGAGTTCCGGCAAACGCCGCAGACAACGCCGCTGAGACCACGAACGGCGATCATCACCGTTGCGACGACCTTTTAGGCCAAGCCGGACAACGTCATCGCTTACGTCGCCAAGTGCCAAGCCCGCCGCCCAATCGCCTGCGAGCTGTCTCCCCGCCTGCGGCTGCAAGCACGCTAAATCCGCTGATAAGAAAAGCGAGCGCGTCTGACCTCTGCTAAGGGTCGAATCTGGCCGCTGATCGGGCCGGGCGTCAAGTCCGCTAATAGGCCCGGAGGCAATGTCCGCTCCTGGCCGCTCGGCGCCGGACATATCCATCACGACCGCGACGAAATGCATCTTCGCGTGATGGGCAGGGCGGCGAGGCGCGCATTTCTCCAGAGCGCGCCTTTCCCGGCCGCGCCTTGCGCTCGGTCAAGGCGGAAAATGGCGGGCCGGACGCGCCGGTTGATCTCGATCAAGGCGGGCAGGACCACGGTCGCAGGATCATCGGGCAACTGGAGGACCACCAAATGCACCGAACTGATGCTCCGACGCAGCGCTCGCGCGTCCGAACCGGCGCGGCAATGCTGATAAGCGGCCTGGCGCTCCTCACAGCCGGCTGCGCCACCTCGGACGCTCCGCCGACATCCCCGCCGAGCGATTTCTCCGTCGGCCGCGGCCGGTTCATCGCCGAGACCCAGTGCGCCGGCTGTCATGCCGTCGGGCAGACGGGCGAAAGCCGCGCCCCCACCGCCCCGGCGTTCCGCAACATCCGCATGCGCTACAACCTCATCACCTTCCAGCGGCGCATGGCCCAGGTCGGCGACGACGGACATTACGAAATGCCGGGATTCAATCTCGACCCCGCCGATGTCGACGATATCGCCGCCTACATCGAGACCTTCAAGGAACCTTAGGCTGCAGGGAGGCCGCCATGACGAGAGCTTCGAAGACCGTCCGCAAGAACACCGCCTGGCTCGGCGGGGGCGCTGTGGCGCTGGGGGCCCTTGTGGCCCTGTGTTGGGCCGGCGTCGCTCTCGGCGACCTGGAGGCACACGCCCTGGTGGACGCGGCCAGCGGGTTCCTGCATTCGCGCGAAGTCCGCTACCTGGTCCTGTTCGCCATGACCGTCGTCGGCCTGGGACTCAGCGTCCTGCTGGCGTTCATCGCCATCGGCCTGGCGATGATGCAGCAGGACTAGCCCCCTCATCGGCGGCGATTTGTTCCACATCAACGCGCGCACCCTGGCGCACGGTCAACAGTCCTTCCGGATGTGGCGGACGATGGTGGCATCGGCGCCGTTGACGGTGCCCTGGGCCAGGGCCGGGCCGGCGCCGGGCAGGACCGCGCCCATGGCCGCCGCCAGGCCCGGGCCATAACGAAGCCGCCGCTGGACGTCGCGGTGCGCGCGCAATGACTGCAAGATCTGTCTCGCTCCCTTTGTGGGCTGTCGCCGCCCCAAGTCAGATTGCCAAGGTTGCCGCCTAGAACGACTTGCGCTTTCAGTTCAACCCCTTGACTCCCACACCGCGCGTCATCGCTACTGTCACAGGCGCCATGACCACCCATGTTCGGTGAAGGCTCACGATCGATTCCTCCGGCCTTCATGGCCGGAACTTGAGAAACTCAGGATCGTCCGCTCTTCGTCCGATAGTGGGAAGACATAGACGTCGAACAGGCGGCCCCGTGAACGATCCTTCCAAGAGGGACGGGGCCGGAAAGGCAAGGGGGAGACGCGATGCTGGCCCTGCTCGGCGGCCTGACGGTGCTCGCGCTGTTGGTCGCCATCCTCACCAACCGGATGTCGCCGCTGGCGGCGCTGATCGTCGTGCCGGTGGTCTCGGCCGTGATCGGCGGCTTCGGGCCGGAGGTCAGCGGAATGATGCTCAAGGGCATCGCCACCAGCGCCCCGGTGGCGGGCATGTTCGTCTTTGCCATCCTGTTCTTCGGCGTGGTCACCGACGCCGGGATGATGGCCCCGATCATCCACGGCATTCTGAAGGTGGTGGGACGCAAGCCCACGCGGATCGTCATGGGCACCGCGCTGCTAGCGCTGCTCACCCACTTCAATGCCTCGGGGGCGATCTGCTGGCTGATCACCATCCCGACCATGCTGCCGCTGTACGACGCCCTGAAGATGGACCGACGGGTGATGGCCTGCGCGGCGGCCCTGGGGGCGGGGGTCAACATCCTGCCCTGGTCGGCGGTGACGCTGCGGGCCTCGACCGCGCTCGACATCCCCGCCGACGTGATATTCCGGCCGCTGATCCTGCCCGAGGTGGTGGGCACGATCTTCGTCATGGGCGTCTGCTTCTACATGGGCCACAAGGAAGAGCTACGGCTGAAGGCCGAGGGAACGGATGTCGCCGACGCGGTGATCGAGCGCACGGCCACGGTGGAGGAGATAGAGCTCCAGCGGCCCCGGATGTTCTGGCCCAACATCGTCCTGACGCTGGTGGTGATGGCGACGATGATCGTGGGCGTGCTGGAGCCCATGATCGTGTTCATGCTGGGGACGGTCGCGGCCCTGATGCTCAACTACCCCTCGCCTAGCATGCAGCGCGCCCGCGTCGACGCCCATGCCAAGGCCGCGATCATGATGGCCTCGATCCTGTTCGCTGCGGGCTCGTTCTCGGGGATCATGACCGGCACCGGCATGCTCAACGCCATGGCCCAGGGGTTGATCGGGATCATGCCGCCGGCAGTAGGCGGACACATGCCATTCTTGCTCGCGGTGCTGTCGATGCCGATCAGTCTGGTGATCGATCCGGACAGCTATTACTTCGGCGTCCTGCCCGTGCTGGCCGAGGTGGGCACCGCCCACGGCGTGCCGCCCATCCAGATGGCGCAGGCCTCGCTCCTCGGGGTGTTCACCACCGGCTTCCCCGTCAGCCCGCTGACCCCGTCCACTTTCCTGCTGATCGGCCTTTCCGGGGTAGAGCTGTCCCGTCACCAGAGGTTCACCATCCCCTGGCTGTGGGCGACATCCCTGGTGATGGTGGCCGCCTCGGCGGCCCTTGGCGTCATTCCTCTGTGAGTGCCTGAAAACATGCGATCCTTCTCCCTCCTCGCCGCCAGCCCCGGGTATCTGGAGAGCCGGTTGGAGGCTTATCGGGCCTCAGCCGATGCCGTGTCCGAGCAGTGGCGGCTGGTGTTCGACTTCGTGGAATCCATCACGGGCGAGCGTCCCGCGCCCACCGCGCCGGGTGACGAGGAGGCGTTGCTGCTGGAGCTGTTCCGCCGCTTCGGCCACCTGGAGGCCGAGCTCAACCCGCTCGGCGGCGTCGGCGGCCCGCCCCCGCCTCAGTCGATGCTGGAGGGGCTGCGCGGGCCTGCGGTCGAGCGGCTGCGGGCGGTCTATGCGGGCGCCCTCGCGGTCGAGACCGGCCACCTGGACCGCCGCGACACGCTTGAATGGATCACCCGCGCCTTCGAGACTGGCGCCTTCACTCCCGACCCCGAAACCCGCCGCGCCACCCTCGACACCCTGATCGACACCGCCGAGTTCGAGGGCTTCATGGCCCGCCGCTACGTCGGTAAGAAGCGGTTTGGCGGCGAGGGCGCCGAGACCATAGCGCCCCTGCTGAGGAGCGTGCTGGAGGGCGCGGTCGAGGCGGGCGTAACCGAGGTGGTGATCGGCTCCATGCACCGGGGCCGGCTGAACCTGCTGGTCAACGTGCTGGACAAGCCTCCGGCCCAACTGTTCGCCGAGATGTCCGGCGCCCATCCATTCGGGGACGGCTCTCCCGCCGACGTGCCCTACCACCTGGGCTGGACCAACCGGATTGACGTCGGCGGGCGGCCCCTCGACGTCACCTGGATGCCCAACCCCTCGCACCTGGAGGCGGTCAACGCGGTGGCGATGGGCTTCGCCCGCGCCCGCCAGGACCGCGCGGGCGGGCGGGGAAGGGTGATGCCGATCATCCTGCACACCGACGCCTCGGTGGTCTCGCAGGGGGTGGTGGGCGAGCTGATCCAGATGAGCGGCGTGCCCGGCTTCGACTGCGGTGGCGCGGTGCACCTTGTGATCAACAACCAGGTCGGCTTCACCACCGACCCGTGGACGGGGCGCACCTCGCGCTACTGCACCGGGCCCTGGCGGGCGGCCAACAGCCTGCTGCTGCATGTCAATGGAGACGCGCCGGACGAAGCGGTGCGGGCGGGGCGGATGGCCTCGGCCTTCCGCGCCGAGTTCGGGCTGGAGGCGGTGGTGGACCTGGTCTGCTATCGCCGCCACGGCCACAACGAGATCGACGAACCTCGCTTCACCCAGCCGCTCTACTACCGCTCCGCCGACCAGAAGCCGCCGACGGACTTGCTCTATGCCGAGACGTTGGCCGCCGAGGGTCTCGCCGACCGCGCGGCGATCGAGGTCCGACGCGAGGCCCAGCGCCAGCGCCTGGACGCGGCCTACACGGGCAAGGCGATCAAGCTGCCCAAGGCCCGCAGCGCTGGGCCCAAGGCGCCCAGGACCGGCGTCGAACTCGGCCGCCTCCTGGCCCTGGCGGCGGCGATCACGGCGACGCCGCCGTCCGTCAACGCCCATCCGAAGGTCGCCCGCATCCTGGCCGACCGTATGGCCGAGCTGGAGACCGGCCTGTCCTGGGCTTTCGCCGAGAGCCTGGCGCTGGGCACGCTGATCCAGGACGGGATTTCGGTCAGGCTCACGGGCGAGGACGTGACCAGGGGCGCCTTCTCGCACCGCCATCTCAACCTGGTGGACCAGGCGACGGGCGCGCCGCACTGCCAGCTGGCCCTCACGCCCGACGCCAAGGCCCGGTTGACGGTCCACGACAGCCCTCTGTCGGAATACGCCGTCCTGGGCTTCGAGTACGGCTACAGCCTGGCCGCGCCGGGGAGCCTTACGATCTGGGAGGCGCAGTTCGGCGACTTCGCCAACTGCGCCCAGCCGGTGTTCGACCAGTTCATCTTCCCCGGCGAGGAGAAGTGGCGGCTGGCCTCGGCGCTGGCGGTCCTGCTTCCCCATGGCCTGGAAGGGCAGGGCCCCGAGCACTCCTCGGCCCGGCCCGAGCGGCTCTTGCAACTGGCGGCCAAGGACAATGTGCGGATTACCCATCCGACCACCCCGGCGAACTATTTCCACCTGTTGCGAGACCAGGCGACCTCGCCGCGGCGGCGGCCCTTGATCGTGTTGTCGCCCAAGACGCTGCTGCGCCTGCCCGCGGCGGTCTCGCCCCTGGAGGACTTCGCGCCGGGAAGCGGGTTCAGGCCGGTGATCGCGCCTCGGGACTTGAAAGGCGCCGCCCGTGTGGTCTTCTGTAGCGGCAAGATCGCCTACGATGTCGAGGCCCTGGGGATCGACGACGTGCACACCCTGCGGCTGGAGCAGCTCTATCCTTTCCCTGAAGCCGAAATCCTCGCGCTGGGCCTGCCTGTGGACGCGGGCTACGTCTGGCTACAGGAGGAGCCGGTCAACTTCGGCTGCGCGGCCTGGATCGCGCCGCGGCTTTCGGCCGTACTGGAGCGGGCGGGCGTGAAGGCGCCGCTGCAGATCGTGGCCCGAGCGGAATCGGCCTCGCCGGCGGGGAGCTTCCACATGGACCACGCGGCCGACCAGCTGCGGCTGGTGCATGAAGCCGCCGGACGGACAGCCTAGCCATGTACCCACTGCTTAAGGGAATGCGTGTCGTCGAGGGCGCGGCCTGGGTGGCGGGGCCTAGCTGCGCCCTGCACCTGTCGCAGATGGGGGCGGAGGTGATCCGCTTTGACCAGATCGGCGGCGGGCCCGATTTCAACCGCTGGCCCCGCGCCCCGGGCGGGGGCGCGAGCCTCTATTGGGAGGGGCTGAACAAGGGCAAGAAGTCGGTTGCGCTCGACCTCTCCCGCCCCGAGGGCCGCGAGCTGGCCGGCCGGCTGATCACCGCCCCGGGCGAGAACGGCGGCCTGTTCGTCACCAACTATCCGGCCGAGGGATTCCTCAGCCACGAACGGCTCGCGACCCGGCGCCCCGACCTGGTCACCGTGCGGGTGACCGGCTGGCGCGAGGGGCGAGGGGCGATGGACTACACGGTCGCCGCCGTCACCGGCATTCCCTACATGACCGGCCCGCCCGAGTTGGGCGAACAGCCCGTCAACGCCGCCCTGCCGGCCTGGGACCTGCTTGCCGGCGCCTACGCCGCCTTCTCCCTCCTGGCCGCCGAGCGCCAGCGCCGCGATACCGGCCGGGGCCAGGAGATTCGCGTCCCGCTGGGCGAGCTGGCGCTGGTCACCCTGGGCCACCTCGGCCAGGTGGCCGAGGTGGCCGCCTCGGGGGTCGACCGACCCCGCTACGGCAATGCGCTTTACGGCGCCTTCGGCCGCGACTTCGCCACCCGCGACGGCGTGCGGCTGATGATCGTGGCCATCAGCCCCAAGCAGTGGAGGGGGCTGGTGGAGGCCCTGGGCCTGAGCCAGGCCGTCGCCGTCCTGGAGGCCGAGCTTGGAATCTCGTTCACCACCGACGAGGGGCTACGCTTCGTCCACCGCGACCGGCTTTTCCCGCTGTTCGAACGCGCGATCGCCGCCCACGACTTCGCCGAGCTGGCCCCGCGCCTGGACGACAGCGGCGCGACCTGGGAGCGCTACCGCACCCTGCACGAAACCCTGACCCACGATCCGCGGCTGTCGGCCGCCAACCCGATGTTCGCCGAGATAGGGCACCCCTCGGGCCGTTATCTGACCCCGGGGCCAGCCGCGATCATCACGGGCGCGCAGCGGGGCGATCCGCGTGCCGCTCCACGGCTCGGCGAACACACCGACGAGGTCCTGGCCGAGGTGCTATCCATCCCCGGCCACGAGATCGCCCGCCTGCACGACGCCGGGCTTGTGTCCGGACCGGAAAAAGCCTGATGCCAGAGACTCTGATCGCCAACGCCCTGGAGGCGTCCCAGGCTGCCCGGATCTATGTCGAGCGCGCCCGCGCTGTCGTTGAGACGACCTTGAAGCATGACGGCGGCAAGGTGGATTCCCGCCTGGCCGACCAGGGCCAGCGCCGCCTGCACGGCCTGGCCTGGTTCGCCACCCTGGCCGAGGCGCTCGCCGCCGTCGCCCGCTGGGCCGAGGGGCTGGAGCAGACCGGCCGGCTGGGCCAGGGCGAGCGGCTGGTCGTGTCCATCGGCCTTGGGGAATACCTAGCCCAGCTCTGCCACGGCGTGGCCATGAGCCAAAATGAGATCGCCCGGCCGGCAGAGCTCGGCGTGACCGAAGCCGCCCACCAGCTCGAGACTCACCCGGCCGTCGCCTGGTTCCTCGCCGAGGGCGACACCGCCGCCAACCGCAGGGCCCTGATCGACCACGTGCGGGGCGGCGGCGAGGTCGCCGAGAGCCTCGATGACGACACACTCGACCAGATCCGTGAGCAGTTCCGCCGCTTCACCGCCGACAAGATCACGCCTCACGCCCACGGCTGGCACCTGAGGGACGAGCTGATCCCCGACGCCCTGGTGCAGGAGATGGCCGACCTCGGGGTGTTCGCGGTCTCCATCGATCCGGACTACGGCGGCCTGGGCCTCGGCAAGCTGGCCATGGCGGTGGTCACCGAGGAGCTTTCTCGCGGCTGGATCGGGACCGGTTCGCTTGGCACCCGCTCCGAGATCGCGGGCGAGCTGATCATGTCGGCGGGCACGCCGGAGCAGAAGGCCCGGTGGCTGCCCAAGATCGCGTCGGGCGAGGTGCTGGTCACCGCCGTCTTCACCGAGCCCGACACCGGCTCGGACATGGCGCGCCTGCGCACCCGGGCCCGGCGCCAGGACGACGGGTCGTGGCGGGTCAACGGGTCCAAGACCTGGATCACCCACGGCGGGCGCTCGGACCTGATGACGCTGCTGGTCCGTACCGACGCTTCCAAGCCCGGCTACGAGGGGCTGTCGATGATGCTGGCCCCCAAACAGCGGGGCGCGGTGGCTGATCCCTTCCCGACCCCGGGCATGTCGGGCGGCGAGATCGAGGTGCTCGGCTACCGGGGCATGAAGGAATACACCATCGCCTTCGACGACTTCACGGTCCCCGCCGACGGCCTCTTGGGCGGGGCCGAGGGGCAGGGCTTCAAGCAGCTGATGGCCACATTCGAGGCGGCGCGGATTCAGACCGCCGCGCGGGCCGTGGGCGTCGCTTGGCGGGCCTACGAGCTGGGGCTGCGATATGCGCTCGACCGGCGTCAGTTCGCTCAGCGGATCGTCGAGTTCCCCCGGGTCCACGACAAGCTGGCCATGATGCTAGCCGAGACAGTGATGGCCCGCGAGCTGACCTATTTCGCCGCGCGCGAGAAGGACAAGAACCGCCGCTGCGACATCGAGGCGGGCATGGCCAAACTGCTCGCCGCCAAGGTCGCGTGGAGCAATGCCGACACCGCCCTTCAGATCCACGGCGGCAACGGCTACGCGCTGGAGTTCGAGATCAGCCGCGTCCTGTGCGACGCCCGTATCCTGAACATCTTCGAAGGCGCCGCCGAGATCCAGGCCCAGGTCGTCGGCCGCGGGCTGATGTCGCAGAGGAACTGAGGGCGTCCTCTCCTCCCACTCGTGAAAGGTCCTTGGCCCCAGCTCGGTGCTGGCAGTCTAACCCTAGCTTGTCTCCGATATGGCGCTGAGGTTGGGCAGCGGGGAGCGAGCGCGTGAATCCGATCTCTTTCAAACGGCATCGCTTCCCGCCGGACGTGATCCGCTACGGGGTGTGGCTGTATCTTCGGTTCACGCTCAGTATTCGTGACGTTGAGGAACTGCTGGCCCAACGCGGAATCGAGGCCAGCAGGGAGTCCGTTCGCTGCTGGGTGATCAAGTTTGGCCCTCTGATCGCCGCCAATCTCCGACGCCGGCGGTCGCCGCCGACGGGCCGCAGGCATCTGGACGAGATGGTCGTGAGGATCGGCGGCAAACGGATGTATCTTTGGCGCGCGGTTGATGACGAGGTCGTGTCCCATCCCGTGGTGTAACTGCGGCGGGGTAGTCACCGCGATCTCGGGCATGGCCGGGATCGGTCAGGCGGCCGGGATGGGCAGGCTGACGAGGGGATCATCGCTCAA
>CANJOB010000049.1:0-17624 GCA_947475655.1 Caulobacterales bacterium
ACGGCGCCTGCCGCGCCCGCTGCCGCCGCCGCAGCGGCTCCGGCCGCCGCGCCGCCGCCCAAGGCCGGATAGCCATGAGCCTGCGCCGCGCGCTCAGGTCCGGCGTCGCCGCCGTCTGTATCGCCGGGGTCGCCGCCCCGGCGGCGGTCGGCGTCGCGCAGGCCGCCGCGTCGGCGAGCCCGCTGCAGGTCAGGACCGGCCAGGGCAAGGACTTCAGCCACATCGAGTTCCGCTGGGCCGGCGGCGCGCGCATGACCTCGCGCCGCGACGGCCAGGTGCTGACCGTCGCCTTCAGCCGCGACGCCAAGCCCGACATCGCCGAACTGCGCGCCATGCCGCCGCGCTGGGTCAAGAAGGCCGAGGCTCGCCACGTCAACGGCCGGCTGGAGATCGCCTTCACCCTGACCGACGACGCCGACGCCAAGGTCGGGGTCGCCGACGGCGCACCGTTCGTCAATTTCTTCAAGGCGCCGGACAAGCCCGCGACCGCGGTAGCAGCCGCCGCGCCGGAGCGCACCCGGCCTAATCCGATCCCCGCCAACGGCGCGATCAAGGTCTCGGCCGAGAAGGCGGGCCTGGCCGTGACCCTCAATTTCGACTTCGCCGCCCCGGCCGGCGCGGCGGTGTTCCGTCGGGGCGAGGCGATCTGGATCGTGTTCGACGCCGCCGCCAGGCTTGACGCCGGCGCCATCCCCGCTTCGAGCGCGCAGTATTCGAAGGTGCAGGCCCTGCGCGGCGCCGGCTACAGCGCCCTGCGGGTGGTGGCGCCCGAAGCCACCCTGGCCATGGCTCAGGCGCACGGCTCGCGCTGGAGCGTCACGCTCGGGCCCCGCAGCGAAGGGCGCTTCGACGCCATCCGCCTGGCGCGTGACCTCAATTCCAACCCCGCCGCCCTGACCGCCGTGGTCGCCGGCGCCTCGCCCGTCGTGTGGATCGACGACCCGGCCGTGGGCGACCGCCTGATGGTGGTGGCGGCGCTCGGCCCCGCCAAGGGCATGCCGGGTCGGCGCGAATACGTCGACGTCGCGGTGCTGCCGTCGGCCCAGGGCCTTGCCGCCGAGGTGCGCGCGCCGGACCTCGCGGTCAACGTCCAGGGCGACCTGGTGCAGATCGGCCGCCCCAAGGGCCTGTCGCTGTCGCTCGCTTCCGCCGAGGGGCTGGCCACCGCCCAGGGCGCCGGCGACCTGGCCGCCGCCTCCCTGCCCAGCCTGATCTCGCCCGACTGGGCCAAGACCGCGCCGCACGGTTTCCTCAAGCAATACGAAGCCCTGTTCAACGCCATGGCCGTCGAGGCCGGGACCGGATCGCCCGGCGCCCCGGCGCCGCACAAGGCGCGCATGGCGATGGTGCGGTTCCTGATCGGGCACGACCTGGCCTTCGAGGCCATCGGCATGCTCAACGCCGCCGCCCGGGCCGACCAGACCCTGATGGGCGACGCAGAGTTCCGGGGCCTGCGCGGCGCGGCGCGGACCATGGCCGGGCGCTACAAGGAGGCCGAGGCCGACCTGTCGACGGCGGTGCTGTCGGACGATCCGTCCGCCGCCCTGTGGCGCAGCCTGATCGCCGCCAAGGCCGGCAACTGGGAAGACGCCCGCGCCAAGTACGCGGAGGGGCAGCGCGCCTTCGCCGACTTCTCGCCGGTCTGGCGCGCGCGCTTCGCCCGCTCCGCCGCCGAGGCGTCTCTGGCGCTGGGCGACTATGTCGGCGCGGGCGCCAGCATGAATCAGGCCCTGACCCAGGGCGTCGGCCCCGAGGAACAGCTGGAGACGCGGCTGGTCCAGGCCAAGCTCTTGGCGGCCACGGGCGATAAGAAGCGCGCCCTGGCGGTGTTCCAGGCCGTGGCCCGCGCCCCGATCGAGAAGGTCTCGGCGCCGGCGCTGCTCTACGCCAGCCAGATTCAGCTCGAGACCGGCGTCATCACCCCGAGCCAGGCCGCCAGCACCTATGGCCAGGTGCGTTACCGCTGGCGCGGCGACGCCACCGAGCTGGAGACGATCCGGGCGCTCGGCAGCCTCTATCTCGACCAGGGCAAGTACCGCGAGGCGCTGGAAGCCCTCCGCTCGGCCGGCCAGCGCCTGCCGGACCTGCCCGAGGCGGTGCTGCTGCAGAACGACCTCTATAGCGCCTTCCGCGGCCTGTTCCTCGACGGCCTGGCCGACGGCCTGCAGCCGATCCAGGCCCTGGCCCTGTTCTACGACTTCAAGGACATGACCCCCATCGGCGCCGAGGGCGACCAGATGGTGCGCAATCTGGTGCGGCGCCTGGTCGACGTCGACCTGCTGGATCAGGCGGCGGAGCTGTTGAAATACCAGGTCGACAACCGGCTCGACGGCATCCCCAAGGCCCAGGTGGCGACCGACCTGGCCACCATCTACCTGATGGCGCGCAAGCCCGAGGCCGCGTTGCAGGCGATCAACGAGAGCCGCTCCACCTTGCTTCCCAACGCCCTGAACGCCGAGCGCCGCGTCGTCACCGCGCGCGCCCTGGTGTCGCTGGGCAGGCTGGAGGCGGCGGGCGAGATCATTGAAGCCGACACCTCGCGCGAGGCACAGGACATCCGCGCCGAGGTGGCCTGGAAAGGCAAGACCTGGCCGCAGGCGGGAGGCCTTTACGAGAAGGCCCTGGGCGAACGCTGGAAGTCGCCGGCGATCCTGGCCGCCGACGAGGAAGGCAAGCTGCTGCGCGCCGGCGTGGCCTACAGCCTGGCCGACGACGACGCCTCGCTGGCGCGGCTGCGCGGCCGCTACCAGGGCTTCATCGAGGCCGCCCGCAATCCCGAAGCCCTTCGCGTCGCCCTGGCCGGAGTGGGCGAGGGCGTGGTCGGCCGCGCCGACTTCTCGCGCGCCACCGCCGACACCCAGACCTTCGCCGGCTGGGTCGCCCGCATGAAGCAGCGCTTCCGCGACAAGCCCTCGCCGACCGGTCCGGCCCCGACGCGCCAGGCCTCCGCCGCCGCCGCCAAGGGTTAGAAGCACTGTCACCCTCGGGCTTGTCCCGAGGGCCCATGGATCAGCCCGCTGGAGCGTTGGCGGCAGCACACCGAACACGGCCCCCACCCGAACAATCTTGCAAGCCGACAGGTGGCCCTCCGGACAAGCCCGCGGGTGACGATCCTGTTGACAGTCCGCCCGCGCGGACGCCTCCTCCGCAGCAGCTAGCGGAGGGCTTCCCATGTACGACCTGAACGGCAAGTCGGTGCTGATCGTCGGCGGCAGCTCCGGCATCGGCCTGGCCACGGCGCTCGCCGCCGCGGCGGAGGGCGCGCGGGTGACCATCGCCTCGCGCTCGGCGGAGAAGCTGGCCGCCGCCAAGGCGCAGGATCCGGCCCTCGACACCGCGACGCTGGACAGCACCGACGACGCCGCCGTGGAGGCCGTCTTCGCGGGCGGCAAGGTGTGGGACCACATCTTCGTCACCTCCACCGCGCCCAAGTCCGGCGGGGCCAAGACCCTGGCCACGGCCGACGCCATGGCCGGCATGGACGGCAAGTTCTGGAGCGGCTACCGCATCGCCCGCTTCGCGAAGATCGCGCCCGACGGCAGCCTGACCCTGACCTCCGGCGTGCGCAGCCAGAGGCCCAATGCGTCCGGCATGCTGCAGTCGGCGATCAACAGCGCGGTGGAGGGGCTGGGGCGCGGGCTGTCGGTCGAGCTGGCGCCGGTGCGGGTCAACGTGATCTCGCCCGGCATCATCGAGACGCCGCTGTTCGGCGCCATGCCGGCGCCCGACCGCGAGGCGATGTTCGAGCGCATGCGCAAGGAACTGCCGGTGCGGCGCCTCGGCCAGCCGGAGGACGTGGCCCTGGCCGTGATCTCGCTGATGAAGAATCCGTACATCAGCGGTACGACCATCGTCGTCGACGGCGGGGCGCTGATGGCGCTCACGATCTAGGCTGAGTCAGCCGCCGCCGGCCCCGCGCTGGAAGCTTTCCACCAGCGAGCCGGCCACCAGCCGCCAGCCATCGACCAGGACGAAGAAGATCAGCTTGAACGGCAGGCTGACCACCACCGGCGGCAGCATCATCATGCCCATGCTCATCAGCACGGAGGCCACCACCAGGTCGATGACCAGGAAGGGGATGAACAGCAAAAAGCCGATCTCGAACGAGCGTTTGAGTTCGCTGATCATGAAGGCCGGGGTCACGACGCGGATCGGGGTGTCGGCGGCGGTGGCCGGGCGCGGAATCTGCGACAGGCGCACGAACAGCGCCAGGTCGTCGGGATCGACCTGTTTCAGCATGAAGGCCTTCACCGGCGCGGCCGAGGCGTCGAAGGCCGCGGGCAGCTCCATCTCCTGGTTGAGCAGCGGGCGGATGCCGTCGTCGTAGGACTGCTGGAAAGTCGGGCCCATGACGATGGCGGTCAGGAACAGCGCCAGGCTGATGATCACCGCGTTGGGCGGGCTCTGCTGCAGGCCCATGGCGGTGCGCAGCAGGGAAAGCACCACCACGATGCGCACGAAGCTGGTGGTCATGATGACGATCGACGGCGCCAGCGACAGCACGGTCAAAAGCCCCACCAACTGCACCACGCGCTCGGTCAGGCCGGCGCCGGTGCCGAGGTTGATGTTCAGGGCCTGGGCCATGGCGGCGGCGGGCAGGATCAGCGAGCCGACGGTGATCAGCACCGACAGGGCCAGGGCGCGGCGGATGTCTTCCGCCTTGAAGGTCATGCCGGCGTAGCGGCGCAGGAAGGCGGGGAGCTTCATGCCTTCGCCCTCGGCTTGGCGGTTCTTGGGGCGGGTTTCTTGACGGGCAGGGCGTCGCCTTCGAGTAGCCGGCCGTCGCCCAGCAGGATCAGACGCTCGGCGCCGTCGAGCCGCACCAGCACCAGGCGGCGGCTGGCGTCGAGCGGCAGGCTTTCGACCAGGGTCAGGCGCCTGTCGGCGCGCACGGCTTGCAGCCGCGTCATCCACTCCGGCCCATAGCGGCGGGCGGCGAAGGCGGCCAGGCCGATCAGGCCGAGCGTCACGCCCAGGGCCGCGACGGCGCGGATCAACTCTACGAAATCCATGCCCACCCGTGTGCGCCGGTATGGTTAAGGCCGAATTAACCCTGTTTGGCTCAGACTGGCGGCGATGAATCTCGACGGAATTCCGCTGTTCGCCCTGCTGAAAGGCCGCCTGGGTTACCTGGGCGAGCGGCAGAAGGTCATTGCCACCAACATTGCCAACTCCGACACGCCCGGCTACGCGCCGCGCGACCTGAAGCCCTTCAGCTCCAGTTTCGCCCAGGCCGTCGGCGGCGCTTCGGGTTTGCGGCTGGCGCAGGTGGAGGGCTCGGCCGGCGGCCGCGGCCAGTCCGTCACCAACATCGCCCACATGGCCCCGCGCCGCGTGAGCAGCGCCTACAAGGCCGACGTGTCGCCCGACAGCGAGATCACCCTCGATGGCAACGGCGTCGTGCTGGAAGAGCAGACCATGAAGCTGACCGAGTCGCGGATCGACTACGACGCCGCCATCGGCTTCTACCAGAAGTCGCTCGGCCTGCTGCGCATGGCCGCCCGCGCCCCTGGCAAGTGATGGAAAGCAAACAGTAGATGCCGCAGATCACATCCCAGAGCGGCGCGGCCATGGCCGTGGCCACCAGCGCCCTGAAAGCCCAGCAGGCGCGGATGCGGGTCGTCGCCGAGAACCTGGCCAACGCCGACTCCACCGCCCGCACGGCGGGGGGCGACCCCTACCGCCGGCAGGTGCCGGTGTTCGCGGCGCAAGACATGGATGACGGCGCCCAGGGCGTGCGCATGACCAAGGTCGAGCAGGACCAGAGCGCGTTCCGCACCGCCTACGAGCCCGGCCACCCGGGCGCGGACGCCAACGGCTACGTCAAGCTGCCTAACGTCAATTCGCTGGTCGAGGCGATGGACATGCGCGAGGCGCAGCGCGCCTACGAGGCCAACCTGAACGTGATCGAGACCGCGCGCGCCATGCAGATGCGCACGCTCGACCTTTTGAAGCGCTAGGAGCTAGCCGATGATCACGCCGATGATCGCCGCCAAGGCCTACGCCGCCGCCGGCCAGGCGCCCGCCATGGGCAAGATGCCCGGCACGGACCAGGGAGGCCCCGACTTCGGCGCCATGCTCAAGGGCGTGCTGAACGACACCGTGCACACCACCAAGGCGGCGGAGATGCAGGTCGCCGCCGGGGCGCAGGGCAAGGCGGAGATGATCGACGTGGTCACCGCCATCTCCTCGGCCGAGGCCAGCCTGGAAACGGTGATGGCCGTGCGCGACCAGGTGATCGCCGCCTACCAGGAAATCATGCGGATGCCGATCTAGCTTCTCCTTCCGCGATTCATGGTACGCGGGACGGATGATCGAGTTCAAAGGCGTCAGTAAAGCCTACGGCGGCCAGCGCGTGCTGCGCGACGTGAACCTGACCATCGCCGCCGGCGCCTTCACCGCCCTGATCGGCGGCTCGGGCGCGGGCAAGACCACCCTGCTCAAGACCATCAACGCACTGATCGCGCCCGACGCCGGCCAGGTGGCGATCAAGGGCGTGCCGCGTGAGGGGATGGAGCCACACACCCTGCGCCGCTCGATCGGCTATGTGTTCCAGGACGTCGGCCTTTTTCCGCACATGACCGTAGCGCAGAATATCGGCGTCACGCCGCGCCTGCAGGGCTTCGACGGGGACGAGATCGACCAGCGCGTCGCCAGCCTGCTCAAGCTTGTTGGGCTGTCACCGGAGATGGCCGACCGCCTGCCGAGCGAGCTTTCCGGCGGGCAGCGGCAGAGGGTCGGGGTAGCGCGCGCCCTGGCCGCCGCGCCGCGCATCATGCTGATGGACGAGCCGTTCGGGGCGCTCGATCCCGTCACCCGCGGCCAGCTGGCCGACGACTATCACAAGCTGCACCGGCGCTTGGGGTTGACCACGGTGATGGTCACCCACGACGTCACCGAGGCCGTGCTGCTGGCCGACCGAATCCTGGTGCTGGCCGACGGGGCGGTGATCGCCGACGGAACCCCTGCCGCCCTGTTGCGCGGCCACACCGACAAGCGCGTCAACGCCCTGTTCGACGCCACGCGCCGCCAGGCCAAGCGCATGCGGGAGGCCGCCGGTGGATGAGCGGCTGATCGAGGCCCTGCGCCTGCTGCCCGACCGCCTGGCCTGGCATGTGGTGCTGAGCGGATCGGCGCTGCTGCTGGCCTGCGTCATCAGCCTGCCGCTCGCCGTTTTGGCGCACCGCCACCGCTCCCTGCGCTGGCCGCTGCTGGGCCTGGCCGGGCTGGTGCAGACCATTCCGAGCCTGGCGCTGCTGGCGCTGTTCTATCCGCTACTGCTGGGGCTGTCGGCGCTGACCAAGACCGCCTTCGGCCTGACCTTCTCGGCGCTGGGATTTTTACCGTCGCTGCTGGCCCTGACTCTGTACGCCATGCTGCCGCTGCTGCGGAACGCCGTCGCCGCCCTGCAGGGGATCGAACCGGCGGTGATCGAGGCGGCGCGCGGTGTCGGCATGACGCAGGGCCAGCGCCTGCGCATCGTCGAACTTCCGTTGGCGGCGCCGGTGATTATGGCCGGGGTGCGCACCGCCAGCGTCTGGACCATCGGCGCGGCGACGCTCGCCACCCCCATCGGCCAGACGTCGCTGGGCGACTACATCTTCTCCGGCCTGCAGACCGAGAACTGGATCGACGTGCTGGTCGGGGTGGCGGCCTCGGCTCTGCTGGCCATGACGGCAGACCAGCTGCTGGCCCTGGTCGAACGCGGCCTCAGCGCGCACGGCGGACGCGGTCGCGGCCGGACCCGCGCAGGCTTGATCGGCCTGATCATTCTTGCGGCGGCGGCGGTGTCGCCGCTGTTCGTCTCGGTGGCCGGCAGCCGCTATGTGATCGGGGCCAAGAACTTTTCCGAACAGTACATCCTGGCCGAGCTGACCGCGCAGCGGCTGGAGCGCGCCCACGCCCAGGTGACGCGGCGCCTCAACCTCGGATCCACCGTCGCCTACCGCGCCGTCGCGTCCGGCGACATCGACGTCTATGTCGACTACTCCGGCACGTTGTGGACCAATGTGCTGGGCCGCACCGACAATCCCGGCCGCGAGGCGATATTGACCGGCCTGACGACCGAGCTCAGACGCCGCGACGGCGTCACCGTGCTGGGCTCGCTCGGCTTCGAGAACGCCTACGCCCTGGCGATGAAGCGCGACACGGCGGCCAAGCTCGGCATCCGCTCGATGATCGACCTGACCCTGGTGGCGCCCAGCTTGCGGTTCGGCGCCGACCTGGAATTCACCAGTCGGCCGGAATGGGCCTCGCTACAGCAGGCCTACGGCCTCAACTTCGGCGAGACGCGGCAGTACCAGCCGACCTTCATGTACCGCGCCCTGGAAGGCGGCGACGTCGACGTGATCAGCGCCTTCTCCAGCGACGGCCGCATCGCCGCCGATAACCTGATGGTGCTGGCCGACCCGCGCGCCGCCCTGCCACCCTATGACGCTGTGATCCTGATTTCGCCGCAGCGGGCGGGGGACACGCGCTTGATCTCGGCGCTGCGGCCGCTGCTCGGCAAGATCGACGCCGACGCCATGCGCCGCGCCAACTACGCGGTTGACCGCGACGGCGACAAGCAGTCGCCGGCCCAGGCGGCGCAGGCCCTGGACGGGGCGATCGGGATGCGCAAGTAGGGGCGCCTAGGGCGCGGCGCGGGCCTTCGCCACCTCGGCGGGGAAGTCGATCTTGGAGGTTTCCGTATCAGCCGACACGCCGGCGATGACACGGCCGCCGATGACAAAGCCGGGGACCAGCGTGACTTTCAGCGACCGCGCCAGGTTGAAGTTGCTGATGATCTGGTCCTGGATTTCCGGACGGTCCATGTCGGCGCGCAGCCGGGCGGTGTCGAGCCCCACCGACCGGGCGATCTCCATGATGGCGGTGTCGGTCAGCTGGCCCGGATAGTCCATGAAGGCATGGTGCAGCTGCTGGTACTTGCCCTGTTTCGCCGCGGCCAGGGCGGCGCGGGCGGCGACGCGGGATTCGGGGGTGAGGATCGGGAAATCCTTGATCACCAGCTTCACGTTCGGGTCGCTCTCGACCAGGGCGCGCAGCCGCGGTTCCGCCGCCTTGCAGTAGGGGCACTGGTAGTCGAGGAACTCCACCACCGTGACGTTCCCGGCCGGATTGCCCAGGACCGGGGTGGCCGGATCGTTCAGCAGCACGTCGGCCTTGGCGGCGGCGCCCTTGTCGGCCTCGGCCTGGAGGTGAACCATCGCCGCCTGGGCGGGAGAGGGCTGTTCGGCGTCGGTGACCGCCGGCTGGCCGCAGCCGGCCAGGATCAGCGCCAGGGCCACGGGCAGGGCCGCGATGATATTTCGACGGACGGTCATGGTTTCCTCGCGAGCCTGGATTTCAGCTGCGCCGATCATGCCCATCGCGGCCGGACAAGCAAGCAACCGCCCCGGCCGGGCAGGGAAGACTAACGCCCCATTAACCATGTCCGGCGACACTGGAGGCTCCCTGTTTCAGCGAGCTTTCCCATGAACGGCGCCGAGGTTCTGGACATTGGCCGCGACGCCATCTGGCTGACGCTGCAGCTGTGCGCGCCGGTGCTGATCGTCGGCCTGGTCGTCGGCGTGGCCATCGGCCTGCTGCAGGCCCTGACGCAGGTGCAGGAAGCGACCTTGGTGTTCGCGCCGAAGATCGTCGCCATCTTCGTCTCCCTGCTGCTGTTCCTGCCGTTGATGGGCGCCCTGATGGGGGCCTTCATGCGCCAGATCGCCGCCCGCATCGCGGGCATGTAGCCTATGGAAACCTACGCCAGCGCCGCCCAGGTCTATGCGGCCGGCCTGGTGTTCGTGCGCGTCGCCGCCCTGGTCATGCTGATGCCGGGGGTCGGGGACGCCGCCGTGCCGGCGCGGGTGCGCCTGGCCTTCGCCTTCCTGCTGGCGCTGCTGCTGGCGCCCGTGGTGTCGGCGACCCTGGGGCCCGTGCCATCGACCGTGGCGGGCCTGGCCGGCGGGGTGTTCCACGAGGCGCTGATCGGACTGATGATCGGCGCGATCCTGAAGATTTTCCTCAGCGCCCTGACCACGGCTGGCGAGGTGATCTCGCTGCAAACCACGCTCGGCTTCGCCCAGACCGCCAACCCGGCCCAGGCCCAGCCGACCTCGGCGATCTCGGCATTCCTCTCCATGCTCGGCCTGCTGCTGATCATGACCACCGACCTGCACCACCTGTTCCTGGGGGCCATCGCCAATTCCTTCAGCCTGTTCCCGTTTTCCAAGCCCGTGCCGGTGCAGGATGGGGCGGCCCTGGCGCTGCAGACCGTGTCCGGATCGTTCGCGCTGGGCATCCAGCTCGCGGCGCCGGTGATCGTGTTCTCGCTGGTGTTCAACCTGGCCACCGGCCTGATCGGCCGGGTGATGCCGGCCTTCCAGATCTTCTTCGTCGCCTCGCCGCTCAGCGTGCTGCTGGGTTTGTCGATCTTCGCCCTCAGCCTGGGCGGCATCGGCATGGTCTTCGTCGACCGCTACCGCGACCTCGTCGGCAGCTTCGGGTAAGCGTATATGGCCGGCGAAAACGACGACGCAGCATCGAAAACAGAAGAGCCGTCCGCCAAGAAGCTGTCGGACGCCCGCCAGCGCGGCGAGGTCGTCAAGACGCCGGAGCTTTCGTCTCTGCTGTCGCTCACCGCCGCTTTCGCGGTGGTGGCCATCGGCGGCGGGTATCTGGCCACCGACATGGCGCACAAGCTGCAGCCGTTCCTGGCCCACCCCGACGCCATGAGGTTGGACGGCGCCGGCGGGGTGGATGTCGGCCGCAACGCCATACTGGCGGCCCTGCCGGCCCTGCTGGCGGTGACGTTCGCGGCGGGCCTGGCCGGGGCGGCGGGCAACCTGCTGCAGACTGGCTTCATGTTCACGCCCAGCAAGCTCAAGCCCGATTTCAGCAAGCTGAACATCCTCAAGAGTTTCGGGCGCCTGTTCGGCCTCGACAACCTGATGAATTTCCTCAAATCGGCGGCGAAGATCCTGATCACCGGCCTGGTGGCGTGGATGGTGCTCAAGCCCCACTCCCACGAACTCTACAACCTGCCGGGCATGCCGGTGACGGCGATCCTGCCGCTGGCGCTGAAGCTGTCGCAGGCGGTGCTGATCGCCGTGGTCTGCTTCCTGTCCATCACCGCCGGCGTCGACTGGATGTACCAGCGTCACAGCTTCCTCAAGAAGATGCGGATGACCAAGGAGGAGGTGAAGGAAGAGTACCGCCAGCAGGAGGGCGACCCGCACGTCAAGGCGCGCCAGAAGCAGATACGCATGGAGAAGGCGCGGCGGCGGATGATCCAGAACGTCGCCAAGGCCACGGTGGTGGTGATGAACCCGACCCACTACGCTGTCGCCCTGCGCTACGAGGCCGGCGAGACGGCGGCGCCGATGTGCGTGGCCAAGGGCATGGACAGCCTGGCGCTGCGCATCCGCGCCGCGGCGGAGGAGGCCGGGGTGGCCGTGATCGAGGATCCGCCCCTGGCCCGCGCCCTCTACGCCACCACCGAGGTCGACGAACAGATCCCGGAACAGCATTTCCAGGCCGTGGCCAAGATCATCGGCTTCATCCTCAACCGCCGCCGGAAAGCGCTTGCGCCCGGTCTTCGCCGCTCGTCGTCGGCCCTGTAGCCGCGATTCGCGCTAAGGTGCCTTGTTGATTCGGAACGGATTTTGATGCCGCGCAAGCCGATCACCATCGACAGCGACAACGTCGCGGCTCACGCCGTGGCCGCCCCCGTGCGCCGGTTCGACCCGCTGGTGTGGGCGGCCGGGGGCTTCTTCCTGCTGGCGGTGGGCCTGGCGGCGGAGCCGGCCCTGCGGGCGGGGCCGGCCACCCTGGCGGGCCTGCTGCTGCTGATCGGCCTCGCCGGCGTGGCCCTGATCGGCCTGATCGCCTTCCGCGGCACGGCGGCTGTCCCGGCCGGCGGCGTCGAGGACGAGACCTTACTGGGCGCGCTGGACGAGGGCGCGGCCATCGCCGCCCTCGACGGGCGGCTGACCGCTTCCAACACCGCCTGGCGCGCCGCCGCCGGGTCCGGCAAGCGCCTGCCCAAGGGCGGGGGCCTGTTCGCCGCCCTGACCACCGCTCGCCGCGGCGAGACGGCCCAGGCCCAGTTCAAGGCCGGCGGCGCCGAGCATTCGGCGACCATCGGCCCGCTCGGCCCCGGCCGCCTGCTGGTGCGCCTGACCAAGGCCGCCCCGGCGCTGCTGGAGGCCTCGCCCAGCGCCTTCCTGGCCGCGCCCGTCGCCGCCGCCGATCCCACCGAACGCCGCGCTCCTGTGCTGGACCGCTTCGCCGCCGCCTCGCCGTTCGGCGCGGCCCTGCTGGAAGCCGGCGAGGTGTTCTCCGCCCGCATCGTCGAGGTCAACCCGGCCCTGACCACCATGACCGCCGGCGCCGCCAACACGGGCGCGACCTTCGGGGACCTGATCGACCCGGCCAGCCGCCTGGACGCGGGCCTGGGCCTGTCGGAAGGCCGCGCCGGGCCGTTCGAGGTGCGGCTGGCGCACGACCCGCAGCGCATCGCCCACCTGTACCTGTCGCGTAGCGGCGCGGTGCTGGTCGCCTATCTGGTCGACGTCTCAGAGCAAAAGCAGATCGAGCTACAGCTCAGCCAAGCACAGAAGATGCAGGCCATCGGCCAGCTGGCCGGCGGGGTGGCGCACGACTTCAACAACCTGCTGACCGCGATCCAGCTGCGCCTGGACGAACTGCTGCAGCGGCACCCGGTGGGCGACCCATCCTACGAGGGACTGGTCGAGATCCGCCAGACCGGGGTGCGCGCCGCCGACCTGGTGCGCAAACTGCTGGCCTTCTCGCGCAAACAGACCGTGCAGCGGGTGGTGCTCGATCTGGGCGAACTGATTTCCGAGTTAGAGGTGCTGCTGCGCCGCGTGCTGCACGAGGACGTCAAGCTGGTCACCGACTACGGCCGTGATCCGCCATCGGTGCGCGCCGACAAGAGCCAGCTCGAGACGGCGGTGATGAACTTGGTCATCAACGCCCGCGACGCCCTGCTGACCGCCAAGGGCACAGGCACGGTACGCATCCGCACGGCGCGCCTGAGCCAGGCCGAGGCCCAGGCCGCCGGCTATCCGGCCGCGCCGTCGGAAATGGCCATGATCGAGGTCAGCGACGACGGCCCCGGTATCGAGGCCGAGGTCATCGGCAAGATCTTCGACCCCTTCTTCACCACCAAGCCGGTGGGCGAGGGCACGGGCCTGGGCCTGGCCACGGTCTATGGCATCGTTAAGCAGTCGGACGGCTGGATCAGTGTCGACTCCACGCTTGGCGAGGGCACGGCCTTCCGCATCTTCCTGCCGACCCACGCGCCGGTCGCCGCCGTGGCGCCCGAGGCGGTCAAGCCGCGCGTGGCGCGCGACCTTTCCGGCGCCGGGCGCATCCTGTTCGTCGAGGACGAGGACGCCGTACGCGGTGTGGCCGCCCGCCTGCTGCGCGCGCGCGGCTACGAGGTGATCGAGGCCGCCGACGGCGAGGAGGCGCTGATGCTGGCCGAGGACAACGCCGGCAAGATCGACCTGATGATTTCCGACGTGATCATGCCGGGCATCGACGGCCCGACCTTACTGAAGAAGGCGCGGCAGTTCCTCGGCAACGCGCCGGTGATGTTCATCTCAGGCTACGCGGAAGCCGAGTTCAGCGACCTGCTGGAAGGCGAGGAGGGAGTCTCCTTCCTGCCCAAGCCGATCGACATCAAGACCTTGGCCGAACGGGTCAAGCAGCAGCTGCAGGCCGCCTAGCCCGCCTCGGCCGCCGCCTTCATCTTCTGCAGCGCGCCCATGAAGCGCGTGGCGCGGGTGGCCCGTTCCTCGGCGCGGGCGGCGTCGCCGGGCAGCATCGAGTTGTCGTAGAAGAACGAATAGACCAGCTTCGACGTCGTGGCCGTCACCCGCTTGGCTTCCAGCGTGGCGTGGTAGGCGTTGAACGGCACCCCGACCCGCACTGGCTGGCTATAAGTGTAGGAACGGTCGGTCTTGGCCACCAGCGGCTCGATCACGGTCCCGTTGAGCAAGCGCACCGAACCCAGTTCGCCCTCGACGCCTGAGGTGATGACGCAGGACTGGCCGCCCAGCCATTCCTTGATCGCGCAGAACCCGCCGACCTTGGCCCAGGTCTGCGCGGCCGGCCTGTTGACCGCGATTTCGAGCACCAGCGTGGTGTAGGTCGGGTTGGGAATGGCGGGCGGCGGCGCGGTCGCCGGCTGCGCCAGGGCGCTCAGCGGCGCGGCGAGCAGCAGGGCGGCGAGAATGAGGCGTGTGGCGGTCATGGCGTTTCCCCTTTATGTGGGGCGAGCATAGGCCAGCGCGAGGCGGTCGTCAGCCCCAGCTTTCCATCACGCCCTGTCGGCGGCCGGCGGCCGGGGCGTCCAGGCCGACCGGGCGCTCGGCGGGGCGGCCGTAGAGCCAGCCTTGCGCGAAATCCACCCCGGCGGCGCGGACCACGGCCTCGATCTCGGCGGTCTCGACCATCTCGGCCACGGTGCGGACGTTCAGCTCGCCGCACAGCTTGACCAGATGGCGCACCATGGCGGCGTCGCGGCCGTTGGCGGCCAGTTCCCGCACGTAGCGGCCGTCGATCTTGACGATGTCGAGGGACAACTGCTGCAGGTAGGCCAGGGAGGCGGCCCCGGCGCCGAAGTCGTCGAGGCAGACCAGCGAGCCCAGGGCGCGCAGGCTCTGGATATGCCGGTCGGCGCGCGGCAGGTCGTCGATGGCGCTGCTTTCGGTGATCTCGAAGATCAGTCGGCCGCTTGCCTTCGGCGTTGCGGCGAGCAGACGGCGCACGTGCTCGACGTAGCCCTCCGAGGTGATGGTCTGGCCGGAGACGTTGACGGCCAGTTTGAGGGTCTGGGCGTCGGACGCGGCGAGGCGCTTGACGGTCTGTTCGACGATGGCGTGGTCCAGCTCCTCGATCAAGTCGAATTCCTCGGCCATGCGGATCAGGGCGAACGGGCTGCCGCCGTCCTCGAACCGCACCAACACCTCGTGGTGGTGGATGCTGCGGTCGGCGAGGAAGGCCACCGGCTGATAGGCCAGGGTGAAGCGGCGCTGCGTCACCGCCACGCCCAAGGCGCCGGCGCGGGCCAGGGTGCGCTTGACCGAACGGTTCATCGCCTCGGCCAGGCTGGGGGGCGGCCCGTCCTTCAGGCCCTCCCGCGCGAAATCGTCCAGGGCGTAGCGGATGGCGCGCATGGCCTTGGCCGGGGCGGCGGCGAGGTCGAGCGGAACGGTGTGGGCGGACGCCGCCGGCGCCGCGTCGCCCAGTTCAAGGGTCAGGGCGCGGCTGATGCGCTCCGCCAGGTCGCGGCCGCTGTCACCGCGGCGACGCACCACCGCGAACCGTTCCTCGCCCAGCCTGGCGGCGCCGATGCCGCGATAGGATTCGGCGCGCAGGGAACCCGACAGACGGGCGGAAAGGGCGGCGGCCGGCTCCGGCGTTAGGCCGCCGGCGGCGTCCAGCAGCCCGGTCACCTCTATCATGGCCAGTTCCAGGTCCAGACCGCCGATACGGGCGGTCTCCATCAGGCCGCGGGCCAGGTCCTCGAAGGCGGACTGTTCGCTCAAGCCGCCGGCCGGCGCGGTGAGGGCGGCGGGGACCGACAGCAGCGACCAGGCGGCCAGGCCCGGCCCGGCCGGCGGGCGGCGCACGGTGAGTTCGGCGAAACAGACCCCGTCGCCGCGGACGAGGCGCACCAGCACCGGTCCGCGCCTTTGGCCGTGGCCCAGGTCCTGATGCAGGGCGCTGATCAGGGCCTGGTCCTCCGGCGCGATCAGGGCGCGCCAGGTCAGGCCCCTTAAGGAGGCGTCGTCGCGGCCCAGAAGGGCGCTGGCCCCACCGATGCCCAGGGCCACATGTTCGGTCTCGTCAATCTCGATCAGCAGGTCGGCGGCGGCGAAGGCCAGGCCCAGCAGGCGGCGGGTGTCGACGGACAAGGCGCATCTCCAACGCAACAACGGCGGGGCAGGCTTACGTGATCGGCCTTAAGGCGGCGTTTCCGCTCTCCACGGCGCTATAGCATCACGCTTCCCTTGACGGGCCGGGAGCGCTACCGATGGCAGGCGCCGGCGCGGCCCGCGCAGACATGCAAATCTCGGAGAAGACCATGAAAGCGGCATTCCTCGGTCTTGGCCTCGGCCTCGCCCTCTCGCTCGGCGCCACGGCGGCCCTCGCGGCCTCGCCGTTCGACGGCAAGTGGACCGGTGTCTTCCATCGCCCGGCCCCGGCCGGCGACCAGGCCGTGACCGTGACCATCGCCACTGACGCCGGCGGCGTGGTGACCGGGGCCATGACCCTGGCGGGCGCGGCGGCCGAGGCGCCGATCGAATGGGGCTACGTCAAGGACGACCTGATCACCTACCGCATCAGCGCCCAGGGGCCGGCCGGGGTGGCCCCCTTCATCTACATGGGCAAGCTGAACGGCGGGACGATCGAGTTCGGCCGCCGGCCGCTCGATCTGAAGGTCGGGTTGCTGGTGAAGGGCGAGGCGAAGCGCTAGCGGCGAATCCGCGCCGCGCTAAGAATCCTGGAACGGCTGGCCTGGAGGAACGGGAATGATGCGGCATGTGCTCCTGTTCTCGCTCACTCCCTCGACCGGCGAGGATGACCGGCAGGCCCTGCTGGACGATCTCGCCGCGCTCCCGATCCGGTATCCGAAGATGCGGGATTTCCAGATCGGCCGGAACGTCAGCGACCGCGACGACCGTTTCGCCTATGGAATGACGTTCTATTTCGACGAAAAAGCCGAGTTGAACGCCTATCTGACCAGCGAATTCCACGAGCGGTTCGTTCGCGAGCGGTTCCAGCCGCTGCTTGCCGAGCGCTCCATCGTCACCTTCGAGGTTCAGGGCCGACGGTAAAACGCGCACAGTATCTGCGTCAATATCGGTCGCAGCCCCGCAAAATGATCTGCTTTTGTTCTCGAGAACAGATTGCGAACATCGAACGGCAGGTATAAGCCTTTGTCCATCGGCGCTGACGGCGACTCGCCTGTCCGGCGCAAATCATGGGATGAGGGCGCAGGCGATGACTCGGGCGGCTTTGAAATTGGTGGGCAAGGACGACAACGAAAAGCAGCGGGCCCTGGAGGCGGCGCTGACGCAGATCGACCGGGCGTTCGGCAAGGGCTCGGTGATGAAGCTGGGCGCCAAGGGCGCCACCGACATCATGGAGTCCTACTCGACCGGCTCGCTCGGCCTGGACATCGCCCTTGGCATCGGCGGCCTGCCCAAGGGGCGGATCGTCGAGATCTACGGCCCGGAAAGCTCGGGCAAGACGACGCTCGCCCTGCATGTGGTGGCCGAGGTGCAGAAGGCCGGCGGCACCGCCGCCTTCATCGACGCCGAGCATGCGCTCGACCCGTCCTACGCCCATAAGCTGGGGGTCAACCTTGACGACCTGCTGGTCTCCCAGCCCGACACCGGCGAACAGGCGCTGGAGATCACCGACACCCTGGTCCGCTCCAACGCCGTCGACGTCATCGTCATCGACTCGGTGGCGGCCCTGACCCCCCGGGCCGAGATCGAGGGCGAGATGGGCGACAGCCTGCCCGGTCTCCAAGCGCGTTTGATGAGCCAGGCGCTGCGCAAGCTGACCGGCTCGATCTCCAAGGCTAAGACCCTGGT
>CANJOB010000050.1 GCA_947475655.1 Caulobacterales bacterium
ATCGACATTGAGAGCGACGATCCACGGCCCGCTCTCGACGAAGGCCGACGCATTGGCCAGGCGGTAGGCGGGGTAGCGCACCGCGTTCTGCACCGTGCCGGCAGTGGCGCTGGCGTGGGTGACGCCCGCCGTGGCCCCGATCCGGCCGAACGACAGCCGCCGGCTGGTGTAGGTCGCATACAGGCTCGCCACCCCATGCGGGATCAGGGCGTAGTCGTAGTCGGCCGACCGGCCCGGCAGGCCGCTGAACTGGTAGGCCACATAGGCGCCGCCGTAGGCCTGGGCCGGCGGAACTTGCGCCACATAGGCCGGGATGTAGGCGAAGCTGACGTCGGGCCCCTTGACCCGCGTGCGCTGGCTGGCGCCGCTGAAGGTGAAGCTCCAGCGCGGACTGGCCAGGTAGCGCAGCTCCAGTTCGACCCCCTTCGAGCGCGTGCCCTGCACGACCGGCGGCGGGCCGCTGAGCAGCTGGGTGCGGCCCTGTCGATAGGCGGAGAGGGCGCCGGTCAGCACGCCACGGAAAAGCTGCAGCTTGATTCCCGCCTCCGACAGCTGGCCCTTCGACAGCCAGGAATCGCCGGCGATGACGCCCGTGGAAAGATCGCCGGCCTGGCCCACCTCCAGGGCCGCGGTGTTGGCCAAGGAGACGTAGGGCATCAGCGCCCCGCCGCTGTTCCACGACAGGGAGGCGTTCCAGGTCCCCTGGCTCTCGGAATCGCCGGCGGCGGGCGGGGCGTAGGGCAGCGCGCCGTGGTCGGTGGATTTGACGTCGTAGTGGTCGAGACGCCCGCCGAGCACGGCATTGATCCGCCCGGGCAGGGCAATGTCGGCGGTGAGGAAGGCGCCGGTCTGGCGCCAGCGGCTGCGGATGTCGTTTTCCCAACCCATGCCGACGATGCCGGCGTCCTCGTCGAACGGGCTGTCGAGGCTGTCGTTGGCCATGGCGCCGACCGACAGATCGCGGCGGTCGTAGGCGATGACGCCGCTGTTGAAGCTCTCGCGGCGGCGGCCGTGGTAGGCGCGCAAAGACAGGCCGGCCACCGCCTGCGCCTTGACCGGCCCCGCTTCGAAACCGTCGGCGTAGCTCAGGCGCGCCTCGCCGACGCGGGCCTTGTAGGCGGCCGGGAAGCCGTAGGAGATGAAACGCCTGTTGCGCAGGTCGTCATAGAACAGCTGGGCCTTCAGCACCCCGCCGGTCGGGCCGGTCCGCACCAGGTCGGCGTAGGCGGTGCGGGTGTCTGTGGCGGAAAAATCGGCGGCGCTGATGTGGACGGTGCGGCGGTCGAGCCGGGCGACGCCGACGCCGGTGTCCAGGCTGTGGGCCGAGTCTCCGCCGGCCGGGAATCCGAAATAGGCGATGAACAGCGGGTCGATGAACGGGTAGGGCTTGCCCGGACTGATCTCGCCGGGGGTGAGCTTGCCGTTGCCGTCGCGGTCGATGATCGAGAGGTCGCGGCCGGTGATGTAGGTGCGGTGGTCGAACAGGTCCTGGGTCAGGCGGTTCCAGCCGGGGTTCTGCACGTCGCCGCGCGAGCGGTACAGCATGGCGCCGGCGGTCAGGGTCCAGTCCATGGCCAGGTCCAAGTCGCCGGAGACCTGCAGCGTCGCCCGCTTGGGGACAATGCCGCGGTAGTATTCGCCGCCGCGCTCGACCTCGGCATAGGCGTGCACGCCGCCGTCCATCCCCCCCGCCCGCAGGGGCGCGTCGGCGGTTCCCGACAGGGCATAGTGGCCATAGGCGCCCAGGGTGGCCGTGGCGCCGCCGCGCGCCTCGAGCAACAGCCGGCCTTGATCGCGCGCAGACAGCGGCGTGAAGTTCAACTGCCCGCCGACCTTGCCGGAGCCGAAGATCGGGGTCGGCGGGCCGCGCACGATGTCGATCCGCGCCGCGTCGCCGATCGGCGTCGCGTAGGTGCCGCGGTTCTCGATCCGCTTAAAACCGCGGAAGTAGGTCTCGGCCAGGGTGCCGCGCACGTTCAGCGCGCCCGGCACGCCGAAAAAGCTAGCCGTGTACGCGCCCGGCGTCACCGCCGAGAGCCGGTCCACCGTCTGCACGCCGTAGCGGGCCAGGGTCTGGTCGCTGATGAAGCTGGCGGAGCGGGCGGTCTCGATCAGAGGTTTGGAAAGCCCCAGCACGGTGTCGCTGGGCAGGCGCTCCAGCAGCCCGGCCTGGTCGCGCATCGTCACCACCACGGCGTCGACGGTCTGCGCATGGCCCAGCATGGGAACAGCGGTCGCGGCGGTCAGGGCCAGGGCGGCTGCGGCCGTCCGTTTGGCGATGGGCATGAGCTTGCGATTCCGCTGGCTGAGCCACGCAGATAGGGGGCCTCGCCAAGCTGAACCAGTGGCAATGAACGCCAACCTGCGACATTTTTGCTGCAATGCCGCAAGAACCGCGCTTGACCCTGGCCGGCGGCGCTCTATCGCAGGGCGGATGCAAACCACCACCAAGGACCACTTCCTGGCCCTGGACGGCCTGCGCGGCGTCGCCGCCCTGGCGGTGCTGGTCATGCATCGCGGCCGCTGGTTCTACGCGCCGGGCGGATTCCTCGGTCACGGCTACCTGGCGGTGGACTTCTTCTTCCTGCTCAGCGGCTTCGTCATCGCCTTCGCCTACGACCGCCGCATCCAGGCCGGCATGACCCCCTGGACCTTCATGCGGCTGCGGCTGATCCGGCTCTATCCGCTAATCTTCCTCGGCATGCTGCTGGGCGCGGCCTGGCCGCTGATCCGCATCCTGACCGACATGCGCGGCGCGCCCGATCCCGGCGCCCTGGCCTATGACCTGATCCGGGGCCTGTCGCTGATTCCCGACGACTACGCCCCGGGCGCCGGCGACAGCATCTTCCCGCTCAACGGCCCGACCTGGTCGCTGTTCTTCGAGCTGCTGGTCAACCTGGTGTTCGTGCTGATCGGCCCGCGCCTGAGCCTCAAGGTCCTGGCCGCCATCGTGACTTTAAGCGCCGTCGCCATGACCTGGGCCGCCTTCCATGGCGGGGTCGACGTCGGCGGCCGGCCCTCGACCATCCTGGCCGGCTTCCCGCGCACAGGGGTGGGCTTCTTCGGCGGAGCGCTGCTGTACCGCCTGATCGTCGCGGGCCGCGCGCGGAGCTGGAGCCTGCCGCGGCTGCCGGCGCCGTTCCTGACCTGCGGCCTGGGCCTGACCGCCATCCTCTGCGTGCCGCGCGCCATCCAGCCGGTGTTCGACCTGCTTGCCCTGTTCGTGCTGTTCCCGGCTCTGGTGGCCTTCGCCGCCGCCCCCGGCGCGGCCTCGGCGGGCTTCGGGGCGAAGCTGTCGCGACTGGCGGGCGATCTCTCCTACCCGGTCTATGTGCTGCATTACCCGCTCTATGTGCTGATCGGCGGGCTGGGGTTCCGAATGGGCGGGCTCAATATCCCCCCGCCCTGGCGCGGCCTGCTGTCGGCAGCGATCGTGATCGGCGCGGCCTGGGCGGCGCTGAAGCTCTATGACGAACCGCTCCGGCGCCGTTTAATGCAGGGCATCAAGCCGCGCGCTCTCCCCGCCGCGGCCTGAGGGGGATAGTCATGCAGGACCTCGCCAAGGCCGACTTGGAAAGATTCATCGCCGGCCTGCCGAAGGCTGAGCTGCACATGCACATCGAGGGCAGCCTCGAGCCCGAGCTGATGTTCGCCCTGGCGAAACGCAACAGCATCGACCTGCCCTACGCCAGCGTCGAGGAGCTGCGCAAAGCCTACGCCTTCAGCCGCCTGCAGGACTTTCTCGACATCTACTACCAGGGCGCCCAGGTGCTGCTGACTGTCGCCGACTTCCACGACCTCGGCATGGCCTATTTCAAGCGCCTGGCCGCCGACGGCGGGCGGCACGCCGAGATTTTCTTCGACCCCCAGACCCACACCGACCGCGGTCTTCCGTTCAGCGTCGCCATTGATGGCTTGCTCAGCGCCATGGGCGAGGCCGAGGCGACGCTCGGCGTCACTTCCAAGCTGATCCTCTGTTTCCTGCGCCACCTCGACGAGGACGCGGCCTTCGAGACCCTGGAACAGGCCCGGCCGTACCTGCATCGCATCGCCGGGGTCGGGCTGGACAGCTCCGAGCTGGGCCACCCGCCCTCGAAGTTCGCCCAGGTGTTCGAGGCCGCCGCCAACCTCGGCCTCTGCCGCGTCGCCCACGCCGGCGAGGAAGGCCCGCCCGCCTATGTTTGGGAGGCGCTGGACGTGCTGAACGTCGACCGCATCGACCATGGCAACCGGTCCCTGGAGGACCCGCGTCTGGTCAAGCGCCTGGCCGCCGAGCAGATGACTCTCACGGTCTGCCCGCTGTCGAACCTCAAGCTGTGCGTGGTGGACGACATGACCGCCCACCCGCTGAAATCCATGCTCGACCTGGGACTGAAGGCGACGATCAATTCCGACGATCCGGCCTATTTCGGCGGTTACCTGAACGACAACTGGATCGCCGCGGCGCGCGGCGTGGGGCTAGATCGCGACGAACTGCTGACCCTTGCCCGCAACAGCTTCACCGGCTCCTTCCTGAAACCCGAAGAACAGGCGCCGCACCTGGCCGCCATCGACGCCTACGCCGCCGGCTTCACCGCGCATTAACCGTAATTTCCGACTGTGGCGGGGAAACCCGCCGTGACTCGGAGCCTGCGCCCAATGTCCTCTTCCTCCGCCGCCGACCAACGGGCGGCCGCCCAGGCGCACCTGCTCGCCGGACACTACGCCGCCGCCGCCACCGCCTACCGCGCCCTGGTCGAGGCCGACCCGCACGCGCCGAACCTGCGCTACGACCTGGGCGCCGCCCTGTCGGCCTGCGGCGACGAGGACGGCGCGGCGGACGCCTGGAGCACCGCCCGCGTCTTCCACGGCCTGGCCCTGCTGCGCGAGCTGGGCGTCGACATGGCGCGGTTCGCCGTCGACCCCGACTACGCCGCCGAGACCGGACGCGGCCTGGCCGCCAACGGCCTGCCCGGCGTCGCCGGCGCCGCCCTGGCCCGCGCTCTGGAGGCCCAGGGACCGCAGGCGCAGATTCTCGCCGACTACGCCGTCTGCCTGCTGCACCAGGGCGCGGTCGAGGAGGCCTGCGAGGTGCTGGCCATGGCGAACGAAGCCGATGGCCCCGCCCTCAACCCGCTGCTGATGGCCGCCTATGGCTTCGTCGACGACGCCGGCCTGCGCCGCAGCCTGCTGGCCCGCCAGGCGGCCGGACAGATCGAACAGGGCGCCGCCGCCTTGTCGGCGTCGGGCGCGCCGTCCGGCGCGGCGCTGAAGGTCGGCTATGTCGGCGGCGCCGCGCCGCTGGAATCCCGCTTCCTGGCCGTGATCGCCCACCATGACCCGCAAGCCGTCGAGGCCGTGCTGCTGGTCGAGGACCCGGACACCGCGCCCGAAGGCTTCACCGCCTTCTCGATCGGCGGCCTGGGCGACGCGGAGGCCGCCCATGCCATCGCCCTGTTCGGCTTCGACCTCCTGGTCGATCTGAGCGGGCCGTGCGGCGGCCGCCT
The DNA here is from genome assembly GCA_947475655.1 of Caulobacterales bacterium. GTDB lineage: Bacteria > Pseudomonadota > Alphaproteobacteria > Caulobacterales > Caulobacteraceae > Caulobacter. The sequence goes on from CANJOB010000050.1 coordinate 5,487, forward strand.
TGGCATCTTTGCCCACCGCCCTGCCCCGGCGCAGGTTTCCTGGTGCGGTGACATGGCCACCACCGGCATGGCCGCCATGGACGCCAAGCTGCTGCCCGCCGGCTGCGCCGAACTGGATTCGGCCATGCTGTTCTCGGAGAAGCTGGTCTCCATGGGACCGGTGCTGGCGCCCTGGCCGCGCGTGACGATCGAGCCGCGCATGGCGGGAAGCCGCTTCACCTTCGGCGCCTTCATGGCGCCGGCGCTGTTGAGCAAGGACGTGATCGCCGCCATCGCCCGCGCGGTGTTGTTCCAGCCGGACTCGCGCTTGATCCTCAAGCACGCGGTGATGGACGACCCGGTGATCCAGCGCATCCTGTCGGCGCGCTTCCTCGCCTGCGGCCTGCCGCGCGAGCGGCTCGATTTCCGCGGCATGGCGGGGCCCGAGCTCGACCAGTTCGATTTTGACGACATCGACCTGGCGCTCGACAGCCGGCCTTCAATGGGCGAGGCGCAGATCCTGGCTATTCTGGCGCGCGGCGTGCCGGTGCTGACCGTCGGCGGCCCGACCACGCGCGGCCACCTGGCCGTGGCGCCGCTGCTGGCCATGGGCCTGCGCGCCCTGACCGTCGACAGCCTCGACCAGATGGTGATCCGCTCGCTGGAACTGGTCGGCGACCGCGCCAAGCTGGCCGCCTTGCGCGGCAGCCTTGAACAGGCTTTCGAGACTAGCGCCTACGGCGACGTCGCCGGCGTCGCCCGCCATCTGGAAGCCGCCTTCGCCGAAGTGGTTCGCGGCCGCACCGCCGAAAGCGGCCGGCGTTTCGCCGCCGCCTAGGCCGCCACCGTTTCCCGCTGCGAAGGCGCGGCGGCTCTCGCGGCCGGGCTGACAAAATAGGCTTTCCACAGCACACCGGCGCCGGCCAGCGATCCATGCCCGCCGTGCAGCACCTCGTCGTTGCGGAAGATGATCGCGTCGCCGGCGGCTAGGCGCAGGGCGGCGACGCCTGGCGACGCCTCCACCATCTCGCGCAGGAACAGGCGGAAATCGTCGGCCAGTTGAACGACGTCCTCGCCCTGGCCGGGCAGGACGCTGGGGCCGTTCCAGCAAATCTTCACCCGGTTGCCGGCCTCGCGCAGGATCGGCTGGCTTGGCTCTGCATCGAAGAAGCGCACCGGCGTGGTGAACAGACGCGCGCGCAGGTCGGGATGGATGGCGGCGGCGCGGCGGGCGATGGTTTCCGCATCGACAAACAAGCGCTCGCCGCCTTCGCCCGCCGGGCGCTCGACGTAGAATATGCCGAGGTCGGCGTGGGTCGACGCCGTGTGCATATGGCCGGGCGCGGCGCGTTCTGCTGTCCAGCCGGCCTCGGTCGACAGCGCCGAGCCCTTTTCGGCGGTGTCGCCGAGCACGGCGCCGGCCTGGCGCCAGAACAGCAGCGGATCGCCTGGAGCCGTGAAGCCTGTGATCCTGACCAGCTTGGCGGCGGCGAAGACGGGGCCGAGCGCCGCGATCACCGACTGTGGTCTGGCGCCGCCGGCCTTGATGGTGCTGAGCCAGTCCATCGCAAATCCCCTCCCATGAGAGGTGCAGGGAACCACAGCGTGGTTAACCGGTCCTTAGACGGCTCTAAGCGAGGCTCTCTGCCATGAGTCTTGAAGCCGCCCGCGCCCGCCTCGCCGCCGACCCCGGAAGCCACAGCGCCCGCTACGACCTGGCCGCCGCCCTGCTCGCCGCCGGAGAGCCGCAGGCCGGCGGACAGATGCTCGACGAGGCGCGGCTGATCCACGCCATCGCCGTCATGCGCGCGGTCGGCGCGGAGCCTCAGCGCGTGCGCGACGATCCAGACTACGCGGTGAAGATCGCCGGTCAGCTCTACGCGCAGAAATACGTCGCCACGGCGTCGGTCGCCTACGGCATGGCCATCGCCCGCGACCATGTCAGCCAGCAGGGTTTGCTGTCGTTCGGCCTTTCCCTGCTGCATCAGGGCCGCGCCGAGGAAGCGATCCGCATTTTTGCCGCCATTGCGGAGATGTACCCGGGCGCAGGCGTAGCCCAGTTCCAACTCTATCCGCACTTCATGGTCGAGAACGGCATCGAGCGCCACGCCGCGGCGGCGCGGCGATGGGCGGCGATGTACGCCGGGCCGCGCGGCGAGGAGACTCTCGCCAACGATCCCAGTCCCGACCGCATCTTGCGCATCGGCTATGTCGGCCCGTCCTTCGGCAAGAGCCAGGCACGGCAGTTCATGGCCCCGCTGCTCGACCACCACGACCGCGGGAGGTTTGAGCTGTTCGTCTATCCCAACCAGGACGAGCCCGCCGTCTGGGCCGCAGCCGTCACCGTGCGGTCGCTCAAAGGGCTGAACGACGAGCAGGCGTGCGCGGTGATCCGCGCCGACCGCATCGACGTGCTGATCGACATCTGGGGCCACACCGCCGGCAACCGGCTTACGACCTTCGCCCGCCGCGCCGCGCCGGTGCAGGCGACCTGGCTCAACTACCAGCAGACCACCGGCATGACGGCGATGGACTATCACCTATGCGCCGATAGCGTGACCTCGCCGGGGATGGCGTCGCAGTTCACCGAGACCGTCGTCCACGTCGGGGCCACCAGCGCGCCGTTCCGCACCGACATCCGCTCGCGCTCACCGGCGCCCATGCTGGCCGCGGGGACCTGCACCTTCGGCGCCTTCATCAACCCGGCCAAGTTGAGCGATGAGACCGTCGCCGGCTGGTCGCGCATCCTGAACGCGGCGCCGGCGGGCCGGCTGCTGCTCAAGTACGGCTATTTCGAAGACCCCGTGTTGCGCGCCGTCACCGCCGCGCGCTTCGCCGGCCACGGCGTCGATGCGGCGCGGATCACATTCGAGGGCCACTCCACCGGCGCCGAGTACGAGGCGGCCTTCGCCCGCGTCGACCTGGCGCTCGACCCTTCTCCCTGTCCCGGCGGCACCACCAGCGTCGAGGCCCTGTCGCGCGGCGTGCCGGTGCTGACCCTACGTGGCGCCGACTACTACGCCCGCGTCGGTGTGCAGGTGGTCGAGGGCGCGGGCATGAGCGATCTGGTGGCGGAAAGCTGGGACGACTACGTGGAGAAGGCGGTGGCGCTCGCCGCCGACGGCGCGGCGCTGGACGCCCTGCGCGACCGCTGCCTCACCGGGCTGGACGCGGCGCCCTACAGCGACGAGGCCGGGGTCACCCGCGCGCTTGAGAGTGTCTATCGCGACCTGTTCGCCCGCTGGTGCGCCCGCCAGGAAAAGCCCGGCGCGGCGCTCGCCGGGTAGCTAGGCGACCTTCGCCGCGTCGATGCGGATCAGGGCTTCGATGTCGGCGATGGTCGCGCACTCGGCCAAGGCCTTGCCGCCCACCAGCTGGTTGAAGCACTCGTCGATCAGGGCGATCGTCGAGACGATCGCTAGGCTGTCCCATGTGTGGCTGGCCAGGTCGAGGTCGGGCGTGATGTCGGTTTCGGCGATCTCGAAGATTTCGGCCATGCCGGCGTAGAAGGCGTTCATTACAAGTCTCCTTTGGAAGGAAGGACGGCCTCGCAGGCCGCCCAGCTGTAGCCGACGCCGAACCCCACAAGCAGGGCGCGGCGCTTTGTTTCCTGGCCGACCAGCGGCTCCAGGGCGATGGGAATGGTCGAGGACACGGTGTTGCCGCAGGACTCCAGCCGCAGGGCGAAGCGGCTGGGCTCGATGCCGAGCTTGGCGCGCAGCCGCTCGAGCATGAAGCCGTTCGCCTGATGGAAGGCGACTACATCGTAGTCGTTCAACCGCCGGCCGGTCACGTCGCTCAAGCGGGCGATAGCGGCGGGCACTTCGCGCAGGGTGAAGGCCATGATCGCCGGGCCGTTCATATAGAGGTTGTCGGCGCTGCGTACATTGCCAGACGCGTCGGTCTGTTCGACCGCGCTCGCCGCATCGCGCGGATTGCGATAGCCGCCCGACGGCACGACCAGGTTCTGCGCGCCCGATCCGTCGGTGCCGAACACGAACGGACCGATCTGCGGCTCGGTGGCGTCGCATTCGGCAATCAGCGTCGCGGCGGCGCCGTCCCCGAACAGGGTGCGGACACTCTTGTCCTTCGGATGAATCAGCTTGGAATAGGTGTCGGCGGTCAGCAGCAGCACGCGCTTCGCCTGACCCGTCTCGATCAGTCCCTTGGCCAGCGACAGGCCATAGACGAAGCCTGAGCAGCCGAGGTTGAAGTCGAGCGCGCCAATGTCGGTGCGAAGCCCCAGTTTCTCCTGCAGCACGCAGGCGGTGGTCGGCAGCACATGGTCGGGCGTCTGGGTGCAGAACAGCAGGTAGTCGATCGACGCCGGATCGACCCCGGCGGCGAACATCTTGCGCGCCGCCTGTTCGGCCAGGTCGGCCGAGGTCTCACCGGGCGCCGAGATGTGGCGGCTGGCGATGCCGGTCTTCTCGAGGATCTTCGACGCCGGCCAGTCCGGATACAGTTTCGCCAGCGCCGCGTTGTCGAGCACGGCGTCCGGGAAGTGGCTGGCGATCGCTTCGATCCGGGCCATGCCCATGGCGCGCTCGACTCCTGGCGGCCGCAATTGGCCATCGAACCAGCCTTAGGCAGACGCGGTTAATGCGCGTTTAACCATACGGGCAGGAGGGCCCCTCTAGAGCTCGGCGAGAACCTTGTGCAACTCACGCACGCGCACCTCCGAATTGGCGAAATAGCGCCCGCTCTTGGCCATGTCGTACAGCGGGCTGACCCGGGCGCAGATGGCGTGGTCCTCCTCGAACACCTGCCAGTTCAGCCGCGCGCTGGAGTCGAAGAAGCCTTCCAGCACATCCTCCGCCCCCGGCTTGATCTTCGACGTCAACAGGCGGCTGGTGAACCAGCTGCGGCTCCGGTCGGCGGCGGGGAAGAAGGTCTGCATCGAATAGGAGTAGCCGAAGGTCGACGACAGCATGGCGAATGGGAAGACGTGGATGGTCCAGTAGCCGTCGTGGGCGTAGTCGATGTCGAAGAACCGCCTGATCCGCTCCAGCCCCTTGCGGGTGCGCTCGTCGGTGATGTGGGCGGTGTAGACTGAACCGCCGCCTTCAAAAATCGTCTCGTCGTCGACCAGGCCCAGCGGGACCAGTGTGTCGGGATGGATGGCGCCGACGTGGTAGCCCTCCAGCGCGTTCTCCACCGCCACACGCCAGTTGGAATTCCAGGGACACGCGTTGAAGTCACGCCGCGCGGCGATCTGGCGCGAGATGTCGGACAGCTGTTGCGCCACGCCGCCCAATTGATCGGCGAGCGGCTGTTTCGGTGCGATCCCCGCGAACAAAAAGTCGCCGCACCAGGCGGTTTTATAGGTGTTGAGTTCCGCGCCGACGATCTCCGCTTCATCGAAGGTCCGCCGCAACGGAATACGAAGTTCGCCGCCGCGAAAACCCCAGCCGTGATAGGGGCAGGCGATACGCCCATTGCCGGCATGGTCGGTGAAGTAGCGCGCGCCGCGATGCGGGCAGAGGTTGTCGAAGGCAATGACCGCGCCCTCGTCGTTGAACAGCACCAGTTCGCCCAGCGGCCAGTCGAGCCGCACGTAGTCGCCAGCGTTAACGAGCTCGTTGCGATGCGCGACCAGATGCCAGTAGTCGCGCGTCAGCTTTTCGGCGAGCGCCTCCACGTCAGAGCCGCTTGGCCGGAGCGGCGTAGTAGGTCGTCCCCGTCGGCGCGTTGCGCATCATCACCGCCCCGGCGCCGATGACGCAGTTGTCGCCGATGGAGAGGCCCGGCAGCACCCGCGCGCCGGAGCCGAAGAACGACTGCGCGCCGGCCTTCACCCCGCCCATCAGGTCGACGTAGCCGGACAGGGTGGAGAAGTTTCCGACCTGGGCGTCATGGCCGATCGAGGCGTAGCCGTTGAGGGTGACGAACTCGCCCGCCGCGGTGTCGGCGGAAACGTCCGCGAACGGCCCGATCACGCAGCCGCGCCCGAGCTTGGCGGAGGCTGATACCCAGGCGGTCGGATGAACGAGCGTATCGAACGCATCGGCGCCGAAGATTCGCGCCACCGCCGCCTTGCCGGCGGGATCGCCGATGGCCATCACCAGCCGCATCTTCGCGTCGGCCTTCCCCCCCTTGATTCCGCCGAGCTGCGGCAGGGTGCGGCCATAGGCCTTCATCGGGGAATCGTTGTCGTCGAGATAGCCGGCGAAGCGGTCGCCCCGCGTGGCTAGCCCTGGCGCGAACCAGTCGTGGATTTCGCGGCTGAAGGCCCCGCCGCCGACCAGGACATAGTCGGTCATGCGGTCAACTCGTCAGGTAGCCGCCGTCAACCACCAGGGTGGTCCCAGTGATCCACGACGAGGCGGGCGACATCAGGAACAGCACCGCGTTGGCTAGATCCTCCGGCTTGCCAAAGCCGAGCAGGTGCTGGCCGAGGTAGGCGGACATGGCGTCGGCGGTCAGGGTCCGGATCCAGCGCTCGTGCATTTCGGTCTCGATGCCGCCGCCGGCGATAGCGTTGACGCGCACCGACTTCGCCGCCAGCTCGCAGGCCAGGGACCGGGTCAGACCCTCCACCGCCGCCTTGGCCGCCGAATAGGCCACCATGCCGGGCCGGCCGCGATGGGCCGAGGCCGACGACATGAAGACGATCGAGGCGCCGCTCTTCATCACCTCCGCCTTCGCCGAGGCGCGGGCGATACCGAAGGCGCCCTGCAACGCCGCGCCCAGCACCTGATCGAGATGCTTCTGCTTCACCAGCCGGATGGGCAGCACCAGTTCGGCGCCGGCCGAATGGAACACCCCGTCGAGCCCGCCGGCCTGGGCCGCCGCCTGCGTCATCATCTCCGCCGCCTGGTCGGCGTCGTCCAGCGTGGTGGCGATGGCGCGGTGGCCTGCGCCCGAGAGCGCCGACAATGTGATGTCGAGCCGTTCCTGGTCGCGTCCGCTGACGATGACGCGCGCGCCATGGGCCGCCAGGGCGATGGCCGCCGCGCGGCCAAGGCCCGAGGAGGCGCCGGTGATCAGTATGGTGCGGCCAGCGAGGGCGTCTGCAGCGAAACTGGTCACGGTTCGATGGTCTCCGCCACGGCGAGCGGGCCGGTGTCTATCAGGGCCGCGCCCCAGGAGAAGCCGACGCCAAAGCCGACCAGCATCAACCGGCTTGAAGCGCTGGTGATGCGCTCAGCGAGATCGGTGGTCAGCAGGAGCGGGATGGTGGCCGACGAGGTGTTGCCGAAACGGTCGATGTTGGTCGGCACGCGGTCCTCGCCGGCGCCGATCTTCTTGGCCAGGTGGCGCAGCATGAAGCGGTTGGCCTGGTGCAGGGCATAGGCGTCAACGTCGGTGGCGATGAGGCCCGCATCATCCAGCGTTTCGCGCACCAGATTGGGCACCGCGCGCAGGGTGAAGTTGAACACCTCGGCGCCGTCCATGTAGAGGCAGGCCGGATCGAAATTCTCGCCCCAGCGCTCGTCGCTCTCGCCGGTGCGATAGGCGCCCTCGGGAATGATCAGGTGCCGCGCGCCGGCGCCGTCGGAACCGAGACGGAAGTGCATCGGCTTGGCGGCGGCGTCGGCCTCGACCGCCGAGGCCGAGCCGGCGTCGCCGAACAGCAGGGCGGTGGCGCGGTCGTTCTGGTCCACTAGGCGCGAGGAGGTGTCTCCGGCCAGCAGCAGCACGCGCTTGAGGCCCGCCTTCAGCAGGGTCGCCGCCAGCCACAGGCCGTAGACATAGCCCGAGCAGCCCAGCGCCACGTCGAGCGCCTGGCAATGGGTCGCCAATCCGAGCCGGCCGTGCAGCGAACAGGCGGTGGCGGGCAGGCGGTAGTCCGGGGTCTGCGAGACGAAGATCAGGGCGTCGACGCTGTCCGCCGGCCAGTCTAGGCGCTCGAGCAGCACCTTGGCGGCTTCGAAACAGAGGTCGGCGGTGGTCTGCTGCGGCTCGGCGATCCGGCGCTGTTCGACGCCGATCATCTTGACCACGTCGGCGACCCCGTCGGCGCCGAAGCGTTTCACGAAGGCGTCGTTGCCGACCACCCGCCGGGGCGCGGCGGAGACGATGCCGCGCAGGGCGACGCCGTCGATGGCGTATCCCCCCGGCGTCGTCGCTGGCGTCGTCGCGGGCGCGTTCATGCCCTCTCGATTAGGGTCGATTTGATCAACAGCCGATTAACCATGTTCGCCAATCCTGCGGGCATGACCCAAACCGATCCCGACGCACTGGTCGCCGCCGCCCGGCAGGCGCTGGCCGACCGCGACCCGGTCGCCGCCGCGGATCTCGCCGGACGGCTGGCCCAGGCCTGTCCCGACGCCGCCCAGGCCCACTACCTGCACGCCGCCGCCCTGCTGGCCGCGGAGAATGCCGAGGGCGCTGAAAACGCGCTGAACCAGGCCCGGCTGCTGCAGTCCCTGGCGCTGATGCAGGCCGACGGGATCGACGCCGGCCGCATGGCCCGCGAGGGCGCCTACGCCCTGGCCGTGGCGCGCCGCTTCTACAACCGCTTCTGGATGGGACCGGCGATCGTCGCCGCCGGCTGCGCCGCCGGCGACCCGGCGGTTTCGGGTGACGCCCTGTTGATCCTGGCCCAGGCGCTGCAGTACCAGGGCCGGTCCCAGGCCGCGGTCGCGGCGTTCCAGAGCCTGCTGCGCGCCCGGCCATCGCCGCAGGTCCACGCCTTCATCCTCTACGGTCTGCTGTTCCTCGAAGAAGGGGTGAAGCGCCAGGCCGCGGAGGCGCATCGCTGGAACACCCTTTGGGCCGCGCCGGCCACGCCTGCCACCCCGACGTTTCAGGTCGTCCGCAGCGCCGACCGGAGGCTGAGGGTCGCCTATATGACGCCGTCGTTCAGCCACAACCAGGCGCGCCACTTCCTGACCCCCCTGCTCGACCATCACGACCGCTCGAAGGTGGACGTCACCGTCTATGTCGCCGACGCTGGGAAGGAGACGCCGCGCGACGACGTGACCATCAGATCCTACGGCCATCTGTCGCCGCACGACCACGCCGAGATGATCCGCGGCGATGCCATCGACGTGCTGATCGACGCCCACGGCCACGCCGCCAATGGCCGCCTGATGACCCTGGCGCGCAAGCCGGCGCCGGTGCAGGTCTCGTGGCTGAACTGGACCCACACCACCGGTGTGCCGGCCATTGACTACACGATGCATTGCGAGAGCATGCAGGCCGGCGAGGACGCGGCCCAGTTCGCTGAGACCATCTGGGAGATCGGGCCGGTGGAAACACCGTTCCGTCCTGACCCGCAGGCGCGGACTTCCCCCGCCCCGGCCCTGACGCGGGGCTACGTCACCTTCGGCGCCTTTCACCACCCGGCCAAGGTCAGCGACGCCACCGTGGCCGCCTGGGCGGAGATCCTGCGCGCCGTCCCGGACGCGAAGCTGCACTTCAAATATTCCTGCTACGCCGATCCGGTGCTGCAGATGGAGACGCGCGCGCGCTTCATGGCCCACGGCGCGGCGTCGGAGGCGCTGGAGTTCAGCGGCCACGAAACGGGCGAGGCTTACGAAGCCGCCTTCCGCCACATCGACCTGCACCTCGACACCAATCCCGTCGTCGGCGGCACCACCACCATGGCGGCGTTCAGCCGCGGCGTGCCGGTGCTGACGCTGCGTGGACCCGACTTCTATGCCCGCATCGGCGTTCAGGGCGCCCTGGCGCTGAAGATGCCGGAGATGATCGGGGAGAGCTGGGACGACTACATCGCCAAGGCCGTCGCCCTGGCGAGCGATATTCCCGCCCTGGCGGCCCTGCGCGCGCGCGTGCGGCCGGCGCTGGACGCCTCGGTCTATCGCGACGAGGCGGGCTGCGCCCGCAACATGGAAAAGGCCTTCCGGGGCATGTTTGAGGCCTGGCTGGCCCGCGACGCGCTGAAGGCGGCCTAAAGGCCTTCCGCCTTCAATGCGGCGATCAGGGCGCTGGCCAGGCGGTCAACCTCGCCCAGGCTCATCTGCGCGTAATAGGGCAGGCCCAGCACCGAACCGGCCAGGCTGTCGGTGACCGGCAGGTCGGTCCGGGGCAGGTTGGCGAAGGCGGGGGATGTGTGGCAGCCGTGACCCCACCAGCGGCGGGTGTCTATGCCGCCAGCGTTCAGCCGCGCCTCGATCCGTTCGGCCGAACCCTCGGGCAGGCGGACGATGCAGGTGCTGGTGACCCAGCTCATGCCCCAGCCGGGCTGGAACACCACCTGCGGCGCGTCGACCAGGGCCATGCGCAGCAGCCGCGCCACGGCGGCGTAGCGCAAGCGGGTAGAAGGCCAGGCGTCCAGCGACGCCATGCCGACGGCGGCGGCGTATTCGCTGAGCTTGGCGTTGGTGGCTGGGAACAGGCTGACCCGCGTGCCACGGAAGCCGTAGGTGGTGGTCTCGCGGATGCGCTGCACCAGGGCCTTGTCGGTGGAGGCGATGAAGCCGCCCTCGCCCACGCCCAGCGCCTTGGTGGCGTGCAAGGACACCATCACCGGCACATCGGCCCGCACGCAGGCGTCGAAGGCGGCGGCGCAGTCGGCGATCACCGGCAGGCCGGTCTCGTCGCGGAATTTGGCCCAGGCCGCCAGGTCGGGAACGACGCCGAACGCGCCGACCGGGATCACCGCCCCGACCGGGCCGGGCGCGTGCGGAATCTGTTCCTGGAGGACGGCCGGGTCCATCATCCAGGTGACCGGGTCGACGTCGACCATCCACGGGATCATGCCGGCGGCGACCACCGCGTGCAGGGTGGCGACGAAGGTCCAGGACGGCACGGCGCAGAGCGTGCCCTGCGGCGCGCGCGAGGCCATCAGGGCCAGGGTCAGAGCCTGGGTGCCGTTGGCCACGGTGGCCAGCGCCACCGGATGCTCGAACCGGGCCGCCAGGCGGCGCTCCATCTCGATCAGCAGCGGGCCGAAATCGGAATACCAGCCGCTCCCGTCGATGCGGCCCAGGTAGGGGGTGATCGCGGCCGCGACCGGCATGAAGGGCCGGGCCACCATCAGTTTTTCGGGCGCGGCTTCCTGGCTGGCCTTGAAAAGCCCGTCCGGGGGCGTCTGGGCGTTGGGCGCCTCGATCTGTGGCGGCGCGATCTTGCGGGCGGCGGATGGCATGGTTGTCGCCCCCTCAGGCGTCCTTGTCGAAAGGCCACCGGAACATGAGCATGGTTAATAAGTCGCTAGGGATAGGGGTGCGCCGCCGCGCCGCACATTGACGAAACGGCCGCTTTCGGATAGTTAGCTTTACAAACTAACAGTATGGACGCCCATGACCCACGCCGCCAAAGGCCCAGACACCCTGGCCAGCGACCTTCTGCAGGCCATGTTTCTTACCATGCGGCGGATTCGGCGGGAAGGGACGCAGGGCGCCACCCTGAGCTATCCGGACCTGATGATCCTCGGCTATCTGCGCCGCTCCCCCGGGCGCGGGGTGTCCGACCTCGCCGCCGAGGCGGGGGTCAGCGGCCCGACCATGAGCGGCCAGGTCAAGCGGCTGGAGGCCGCCGGGCTGATCGTGCGCGAGTCCGGCCCCGACAGCGACCGCCGCCGCGTCAGCCTCGCCCTGTCGCCCAAGGCGGAGGCCATCGTGGCCTCGGCCAAGCAGCAGGGCGCCGACTGGATTTCGTCCCGTCTGGCCGAACTTCCGGAAAGCGAGCGCCAAGTGCTGGCCCAGGCCGTGCCAGCCTTGATGTCTATCGCCGGCGACCCGCAGGCCCCCCGATGAAGTTTCGATGAACGCTGTTCTGTTACCCCTGGCGCCGGAACAAAAGCCGCCTATGTTCCCGCCAGCCGAAATTCAGCCGGCCCGTTGGGAACCCGCAACCATGTCTTCTCGCGCCGCTATGGCAGGCCTGATGGCGGTATCCGCCCTGATCGCCGGGTGCCAGTCGGGCTCGCGCGTGACGCCCAATCTCGCCCTGCCTGCCGCCTACCAGGCCCCGACGGCGCCCGCCGGCATGGCTCCCGCTCCGCTCGACGCCTGGTGGACCGCCTTCGCCGACCCGGTGCTGACCGGCCTGATCGACACGGCCTTGAAGGCCAGCCCCGACGCCCGCTCGGCCACAGCGCGGGTCGAGGAGGCCCTGGCCACCCGCCGCGCCCTGTTCAACCAGGCGGTGTTGCCGACCGGACAGATCGCCGGCAACGCCCAGCGCGGCCACAGCGTGGTCGAGGGCTTCACTATCCCCGGTTTCTCCCAGAGCGGCGACAACGAGAACTACAACGCCAATTTCAACGTCAGCTGGGA
>CANJOB010000051.1 GCA_947475655.1 Caulobacterales bacterium
AAGTGTCGCCGGTGTTGGCGCCGCGCGGACAGCGCAGGGCGGCGCGGTCAACCTCACAGCCGAGGTAGTTGCCGACAATGCCGTCGGCGACGCCGTCGTTCATGTCGCACTGGGCCATGGCCGCGGCGGCGAAAGCCGCGATCTTCTTCGGCGGCAGATAACCACCGGGGCGGCCGACCGCCGTGCTGACGTCGTTGAAGCGGAACATGATGCTGGCGAAGTGGATCGCCGGCGAGGTGGCGACGACGCCGTCGTAGTCGTTCGGATAGCGCTGGGCGCCGACCAGGGCCTCGCGGCCGCCGGTGGATTGGCCGATGAAATAGGTGCGCGCCGGCGCCTTACCGTAGCGGGCGCGGATCACGGCCAGGGCGACGTCGTGCGTCTTCTTCACATGCAGGCCCGTGTAATTGGCCAGAGCCTCGGCGTTGGTCGAGAACGAGGCGTCGCCGCCGGTGTGGCCGCTGTCGCCGCCGAAGGTGGCGTAGCCGCGCATGAGCGGCACGGGCGTGGCGAGCGGCGAGCGCGATGGGGGCCCCAGACCCGTGACCACGAAGCCGTCAAAGCCGGCGCCGCCCATCTGCAGCGCCTTGCTGTTCCATTTGGTGGGCAGGTTGACCTGGAACTTGATCGGCGGGGCGGCGGGGTCGACCGGCATGATCTCGCCGGTGACTTCGCAATACTCCGGCCGGTCGGGGTTGTTCCCATTGCGCGCGGCGGCGGCGACCAGCTTGGCCCCCTTGATCACCGCGCCAGTCGTCGGCTCGCCGATGGCGGAGGCCGGAACCGTGAGCGTCGCCAGCTTGGCGCAGGCCGGTTGCTGGGCGAATGCGGGCCCGGCGGCGGCGCCGGCCAGGATGGCGGCGGCGCCCAAGGCGATCGTGGTGGCTCTCATGGTCTCAGACCTTTTTTCTGCCGGTCAGGCGCCGGCGGTTTGGAGGGTTCTTGCACGAACGAAGGCGAGGACGACCAGCAGAGCCGCCGCCACCAGGGTGGGCGCCGCGCTGACGGCGAACAGGGACGACGATGGCCACTGGGCGGCGATCAGCATGCCGCCGACGATCGGCCCGACCACCGAGCCGATGCGGCCTATGCCCATGGCGTAGCCCAGGCCTGTGGCGCGGATCTGGGTCGGATACAGGTTGGCCACCGTGGCGTTCAGCGTCGTCTGCGCGCCCAGGGCGCAGAAGCCGGCGACGAAGGCCGTGATCAGCACCAGGCCGCCATCGACCCCGGCCTGGCCCATGGCGAAGATCGCCGCCCCCGACAGCAGGTAGGTGATCACCAGCACGCGCAGGGCGCCGAAGCGGTCGGCCGCCATGCTGAAGACAACGCCGCCGATCACCCCGCCCAGCGACAGCACGGCGCCGGCGCGCTGCGCCTGGGCGATCGGCAGGCCTTCCCCGCGCAGGATGGTCGGCACCCACGACAGCAGGATGTAGGTCAGCAGCATGGCGACCAGATAGATCAGCCACAAAAGGAGGGTGGTGGCGGCGAACTCGCGGTCGAACAGGCGCCGGACGCTGAACCCCGCCAGCCGCGCCTCGTTGAGGACGAAGACTTCCGACGCCGCCCTGGGCCGGGCTGGCCAGAACTTGTCGAGGACGGCGCCGATCCGGGTCTGGTCGGCGCCGGCGATGATCAGGTAGCGCACCGACTCCGGAAGGCCGAACAGCAGCAGCGGGATCATCAGCAGCGGCGCCACGGCGCCGACGATGAACATCGACTGCCAGCCGAACGCCGGCACCAGCACGCTGCTCAGCATGCCCCCGGCCACGGCGCCCAGGGAATAGCCGGCGAACATGGTGGCGATCATCGTCGCCCGCAGCCGCTTGGGCGAATATTCGGCGGTGAGGGCGATCAGGTTCGGCGTCACCCCGCCCAGGCCGATACCGCCGATGAACCGCAGCACCAGCAGGGTCGGCATGTCCTTGGCGAAAGCCGTCGCCAGGCTGAGCAGGGCGAACAAAAGCATGCCGGCGATGATCAGCTTCTTGCGGCCGAACCGGTCGGCCAGAGGGCTGAACAGGAACTGCCCGATCATGATGCCGAGCAGGCCAGCGGAGAAGATGACGCCAAAGCCCGCCGCGGGCGTGCCCCATTCCTCAATCAGCACCGGGGCGACGAAGGCCAGGGCCTGGACGTCGAACCCGTCGATCAAGGCGGCGACGCCGCAGACCAGGATGGTCCAGCTAAGGGCCGCGCCGACGGGGGCCGCGTTCAGCACCTCGGCGGCGTCGACGGTCTGGGGACCCGCGGCGCCGTTCACGGCCATCAGACGGCCGTCATCAGGGCGGCGATGCGGGCCTCGAACACCGCGGCGGGGGCGAAGCCCGGCTGCTCGCGGCACCAGCGCTCGGTGTCACGGCGGATCTCGTCAGCAGTCTTGTCCATCTGCAGCGGCACGCGGCAGGGCTGGGTCACGTACCAGGGGCTGGGGGCATAGACCTCGAGCCGGTTGTTCTCGGGATCGCGGAAATAGACCGACCAGGCGTTGCCGTGGTTGATCGGCTTGCGGTCGGCGACATCGAGAGCTGCGACCCGCTCGTTGAACGCCATCACCGTTTCCAGGTCAGGGACCCGAAACGATATCTGGTTGATGATCTCCTCCACCGGCGGGGCTTTCAGGCCCGAGGCCAGAACCAGCTGGTGGTGTTCGCCCGGGTCGCGCGACAGGAACACCAGGTTCCGGCCATTCAGCATGCCGCGGTCGGTCTCGGTGAAGCCCATGACGGACTTGTAGAAGTCGGCCATGGCGTCGAGGTCCTGCACATACAGGCCGACGTGGGTCAGCTTCATTTCCATCGTTACTCCTCCCCCTTGGCGCCGGCGCAGGTTACCCGCCCGCCAAGCCCCGCGAAACGAAAATCCGGCGCGTGAAATTTCTAGTCGCAGATATCGCTTCGCCCGCCGCATTGGCCCCGCAGGCTTTCCGGCACGGTGACGACGACGGTGGGGTTGGTCTTGAAGCCTGTGACCTTCAGGGTCTCGATCACGCGCCCGCCCGCCTTCTGCACGATGCCGGTGGGGAAATAGGCGCCCCCGTCCCAACGTCTGTAGCCGCTGTAGACGGTCTCCTGCACGGTCGGCCCCAGCACCGGATGGACGACGTTGACCGCCACCATCGCCGGCCGGTTGTCGTCGCCCAGGAAGATGCGCGTCGGGATGTCGTTCCAGACGAAGGACAGGGTGGTCATGCCGTCCTGGCGCCCGACCCGCACCGATCCGGGATCGCGCTCCGCCGCCATGGCGGCGGCGCGGACGATGCCGTGCGGCGTGCCCCAGATGCCGCGCGTGCCGGTGGCGTGGTAGGTCGCCGCATGGACGCTGGAGAAGACGCCCGGCTTGGATTCCAGCCAGGCGACCTTGCCATTGATGCCGTTGATCACCGTCGCCTTGCGGCCGTCGGGATAGGCGTAGTTGATGATATTGCGGCGGCGCGGTCCGGCGTAGTTCAGGTCCAGCACACCGTTGGTGATCTTGAACGGGCTCCAAGCGCCGTCGCCCGCCACCGGGGTGAGGCCATCGCCCGTGACCACGTACTCTATGGTGCGCACGCCGCCCCGCACGCCCGGCGCCAGGGCCGCTGTGGCGGCGGCTATGGTGTCGCGCACGGCGTTGGACGGCTGGGCCTGGGCGGCGCCGGGGGCGAGCAAGACGGCGCCAAGGACGGCCGCCAGAGGAATAGTGGAATTGGACACGCGCCGGAGCCCTCCCTGAGGGCCTCTCGCGGGTCCTCTTGAAGCGCTACGGTGTCACGCGGTGTCGCCGCATGGAACTGCAATTATCCGCGCTTCCCATGCAATTTTGCAGCCGGGGTCCGGCGCGCTTAGGCATGGGTGAGGGTGCTCAAGGCCGCCGCCCCGGCGAACGGCAGGTCCGCCTCCTCCTCGATCCGCAACAGCTGGTTGTACTTCGACATGCGGTCGGAGTTGCGCACCGAGCCGATCTTGATCTGGCCGCCGCCGGACCCCACTGCCAGGTCGGCGATGAAGCTGTCCTCGGTCTCGCCGGAGCGGGCCGAAATCACCGTGGCGTAGCCGGCGTCGCGCGCGGTGCGCAAAGCGTCCAGCGTGCCGGACAGGGTGCCATTCTGGTTGACCTTGATCAGGGCCGTGTTGGCGACCTTGCGTTT
Organism: Caulobacterales bacterium; assembly: GCA_947475655.1. Taxonomy (GTDB): domain Bacteria; phylum Pseudomonadota; class Alphaproteobacteria; order Caulobacterales; family Caulobacteraceae; genus Caulobacter. Next base: position 4,133 of record CANJOB010000051.1, read on the forward strand.
GATGCCCTCGGCGATGCGCAGCGGGCTGGTGACGAACAGGTCGTCGCCCACCACCTGAACGCCGGGAACGGCGGCGGTGAAGGTCTTCCAGCCATCCCAGTCATCCTGGTCGAGCGGGTCTTCGATGGAGACCACCGGATAGGCGCGCACGATCTGCGTCAGATAGGCCGACATCTCCTGCGCCGAGAGGCGTCGCCCTTCCCGCTCCAGCGCGTAGCTGCCGTCCTGGCAGAGTTCGCTGGCGGCGATATCGAGCGCGATGGCCACGTCGCGTCCGGCCTGCAGTCCGGCGGCGGCGAAGGCGTCCATCATCAGGTCCATACCCTCCTTGGTGGAGGAAAGGCCGGGGCTCAATCCCCCCTCGTCGGCCAGCATCACCGACAGGCCGCGGCTCGCCATCACCCGCGTGGCGGAGGCGCGGACGCGTGAGATCATCGACAACGCCTCGCTGTAGCTCTGGGCGCCGACCGGCACGACCAGGAAGTCCTGAATGTCCATGCCCCTGCCGGCGTGGGCCCCGCCGCTGAGGATGTTGGTCATCGGCATGGGCATGCTCATGGCGCCGCCCGAAAGGGTATTGAGATAGGCGTGGAGCGGCATGCGCCGTTGTTCCGCAGCCGCGCGGCTCACCGCCAGGGAAACGGCCAGCACCGCGTTCCCGCCCAGCCGCTTGAGGGTCGGCGTGCCATCCAGGGCGCGCAGGCGCACATCGATTTCGCGCTGATCCGCCGCGTCCATCCCCGCCAGGGCCGGCGCGATCTCGCGCATGACGCCGGCCACCGCGCCGGTGACGCCCAGCCCGTCGTAGACGGCAGCGTCGCCGTCGCGCAGTTCGTGCGCCTCGTGCGCGCCGCGCGAGGCGCCGGAGGGCGCGATGGCGCGGCCGAACGCGCCGCTGCTAAGGCGCACATCGGCCTCCACCGTCGGGCGGCCCCGGGAATCCAGCACCTGACGCGCCCGAACGCCGATGATGGCGCTTTCATTCGTCATACGAACTCCATGTAGATCTTCAGGTCGGCGGCGGGCGCCGTGATCATGCGCTGAGCCAGGCCGTCGAGGGCGGCGATGTCGAGATCGCCGATGTAGTCGACCGGCGAGGCGCCCTGGATGCGCGCCAGCACCAGGCAGCCCGCGATTCGCGTCAGATGCTCGTCGAGCGCGCGCGGCCCCTGCTCGCCATAGCCGTCGAGGAAAGCGGCTAGGGATCGGGCGATGGCGGCGCGGTCCGCGCCGGCGCGGCTGGCTTTCAACAACAGGTGCGTGGCGCAGAAGGCAATATCGAAGCGGGGGTCGCCCCAGTGCGCCACCTCGTAGTCGAGGATCACCAGTTCGCCGCCGTCGGCGAGAATGTTCTTGGGGCTGTAGTCGCCGTGCACCAGGGCGCCGGCGTGGTCGCGCATCGCCTGCGCCACCGCTGCGATTTCAGCGCCGATGTCGGACCGCTTGGCGGCGACGCGGGTGAAGAACGGCTCGATGCGCAGTTCCTCGAAATAGGTCGTGTCGGCGAAGCGGCGGCGGATGTCGTCGCGCCCGGCGGAAGACGCGTGCAGACGGCCCAGCAGCACCCCGGCGCGGTGGGCGGTGCGCGCGTCCGCCTGCCCGGCCAGCAGACTGGTCTTCCAGTTCCGCAGGCGCGGATCGACCAACCGCATGGCGAAGGCGTTCTCGTCCGGTTTGACCCAAAGTATCTTCGGGACGCTCTCCTCGCCGATCAGCTCGCCCACCGTCTCGATGGCCGCCACCTCGGTGGTCGAACGGGCGGGATCGGAAAACCAGTCCGCGGCGACCTTCAGCTTGGCCAGGGCGCGCTTGACGACGATAGGACCGTCGGGCCCCTCGACGATACGGATATCGCTCGACACGCCCCCTTCCAGGGCGGTCGACGCGGGCGCCGGCGTGTTGCACGGATTCATCGGCGCTTCGCCGCGCAGCACGCGCACCGCCTCCTCGCAGGCGCGGCGGCGCAGTTCGATCAGGGAGGCGACGGAGATGAAGGCGACGTGCGGGGTGACGATGACGTCGCTCCGGCCAGTGACCTCGGCTGGCGGGTTCGGCTCGCCCTCGACCACATCAAGCGCCGCGCCGCGAAGCTTGCCACTGTTCAGCCCGTCGATCAGCGCCGCATTGTCGACCAGACCGCCACGGCTGACGTTGACCAGCAGCGGCTCCGTCGCGCAGCGGTCGATGAAGACGGCGTCGACCAGCGATTGGGTCTTCGCGTTCAGCGGCGCGTGCAGGATGATCACGTCCGCCTGCGCCTGGATCGCCGCGATGTCGGCGGGCCCCGCATAGGAGTCAGCTTCGCGGAAGCTGGGCGAGAAGGCGATCACCCGGCAGCCGAAGGCGGAAAGCTTGCGCGCCGTCTCGCGGCCGATGCGGCCGTAGCCTATAATGCCGACGGTCAGGTCGCCGATCCGCTCCAGGTGCGCGCCATCGGGCTTCCACCCCGTGGACTTCACCGCCGCGTCGAGGCGGGTGATGTTGCGGAAGTGCGCCAGCACCAGGCCGATGGCGTGGTCGGAAACTTCCGAGGTGCAGTAGTCGGGCACGTTGGTGACCCAGGCGCCGCGTGCCGTCGCCTCACTGACCGCGATGTTGTCGAGGCCGACGCCCATGCGGCCGACGATGGCTAGCTTCTGCGGAATACGGATCGCCGCCGCCGAGACCTGCGCCCAGCACGTGAGGATGGCGACGGGGTCGCAGTCGCGCACCCGCTGCTCGACCACATCGGCGGGCTCCGCCGCCACCGGTCCAACGACAAACTCGTAGCCGGCGCCTTCGATGATCGAGCGCTCGAGTTCGACGTCCGGCCACGGATGGTCGGTGAGCAGGACACGCTCGCGGCGGCCGGCGGTCATGTAACGGCCTTGCGCGGTGGAAGATGGTTGGCGATCAGTTGCAGCGACAGCCCGCCCACCAGCACGACCGCGGCGACGCCGCCGAACAGGCCGAGGTTGCCGCCGGTCAGCATCAGCGGGCCGAGAAAGGCGCTGAGCACGGCCCCCAGCCGCCCGACCGAGGCGACGAAGCCGACACCGGTGGCGCGGATCGCGGTCGGGAAAATCTGTCCCGCCAGGGAGAACAGCTGAACCTGGCCGCCGGCGATGAACATGCCGGCGGCGAAATAGGCGGCCAGCAGCGGCCCACCTTCGACGCGGGGGCCGAGCGGTAGCAGGGCCAGGACCAGGCAAAGCAGCAGGGCGCCGCCGATCATGGCGCCAAGGGCGATGCGCGAGCCGGTGCGCGCGATCATCAGGGCGCCGAGCACCGCACCGAACAGGCCGCCAATGCTGTAGATCGCCACACCCGAGCTGGAGAGCGACAGGTTGTAGCCAGCATCGGCCAGCAGCAGCGGGCTCCAGCTCACGAGGGCCAAGTTGGCGAAGATGGCGCAGAAGAAGGCGACGCTGAGGCCGATGGAATCGCGCCGGTAACGTGGCTCGAACAGGGTCGCGAGCGAAACGCGCGTCTCACGGGCCTCGCCCTGGTCGACGAAGACTTCGCCGGGCCGCGCCACGTGGCCCAGCTTGGCCATCACCGGCGCTACACGCTCAAGCCTGCGCCCGCGCGCGATCAGGAAGCGGACGGATTCCGGCAGGAAGATCGCCAGCATTCCGGCGCCGACGATCGGGATGACGCCGCATATGACGAACAGCGCGCGCCAGCCTTCGGTGGGCAGAATCCAGGCGGCGATCATGCCGCCGAGAAAGGTGCCGATCGGCACGCTGCCCATGGCGATGCCGAGCGCCAGGGTGCGCTGCTTGCGCGGCGTGTATTCGGCCACCATCGCCGTGGCGTTGGGCATGGCCGCGCCCAGGCCGATGGAGGCGATCACCCGCGTCAGCCCCAGCATGAACACGTCGTGGCAGCCGGCGCCCGCCAGTGTGCCGCCGCCGAAAATCAGCGCGCTGCCGATCAGGGCGACGCGGCGGCCGAAGCGGTCGCCGACCATGCCGCCGAGCGCCGTGCCGACGGCCATGGATATGAAGCTGATCGCCAGCACCGGCCCGAACGCCGCACGGCCCACGCTCCACTCGCGCGTGATCGCCGGCAAGGCCAGGGCCAGGGTCTGGGTGTCGAGGCCGTCGAGCACGATCAGCAGCGACACCAGCAGCAGCACGCCTTTCTGGAACGGCGCCCAGCGGGCTTCGTCGAAGATCGGCCCGACATCCACCGTGCGCGGAGGGGCGCCCCTGGTCGCTTTCATGCTTCGTCTCCGCCGTGCCTTTTCGGCGCTAGAGCACCGCAGGATCGATGGGCAGGTCGTGTTCCTTCACCGCCGCCAGTTCCCGCGCTAGCGTGCGCTGGAACGACGGCCGCGCGCGCACCCGCGCGGCGTGATCGACCAGGACCGGATAGTCCTTCAGCGGGAAGCCGCCTTTGGCGGCGGTGCTGTAGTTCCAGTAGACGTAGACGTCGACGATCGACCAGCGGTCGCCGTACCACCATTTTCCGCCGGCCAAACGCTCGCTCATGAAAGCGGCTTCCTTGGCGAACTTCTTCATGCCGTCGGTTTGCACGTCGGCCGGATCGCCGACCGTGAACTTCTGCGGGGCGCGCACCTGGCGGATCATCGGATGCAGGGTGGCCGAGCACCAGACCAGGTCAACCAGGGCCTGGTTGTCCTCGAACATGTCGTCCGCGTGAGGCAGCAGCCCCGCCCGCGGATAGGCCTTGTCGAGATAGGCCAGGATGGCGGCGTTCTCGGTCATGATCTTGCCGTCCATGCTCAGCGCCGGAACCTTGCCCTTGCGGTTGAGCGCCAGGTATTCGGCGCTGTGGTTGGCGTCAGCCCGGATGTTGACCGTGTAGTAGTCGAACGAGACGCCGATCTCTTCCAGCGCGTTGGCGGTCACGCGGGGGCAGGCGCCGGGGAAGGCGTAGAGGACAATATTGCTCATGGGACTTAGACCTCTTCCTGCACGCGGTTGCTGAGTGTGCCGATTTTCTCGACCACCACCTCGACCAGCTGGCCCGGCTTGAGCCAGACCGGCGGGACCTTGCGCGATCCGACCCCGCCCGGCGTTCCGGTGGCGATCACGTCGCCGGGTTTGAGCACGGTCATGATCGAGCTGTAGGCGATCAGCTTGGCGATGCTGAAGATCATATTGCTGGCGACTGTGGCTTGCCGCTGCTCGCTGTCGACAAAGGTCTCCAACGACAGGTCGGTGGAACCGATCTCGTCCGCCGTGACGACCCACGGGCCCATGGCGCCGGTGCGCCAGAAGTTCTTGCCGGACGTGACGGCGTGTTTCTGGTACTCGCGCACGCTGCCGTCCATGAAACAGCTGTAGCCGCTGACATAGGCCATGGCGTCGGCTTCGCTGATGTGGCGGCCCTCGCGGCCGATGATCACGGCGATCTCGCCCTCGTAGTCGAGCGTCTCGGACACCTTCGGCTTTATGATCGGCTGGCCGTGCGCGACCAGGGTGTCGATCGTGCGCTTGAAGATCACCGGATTGGCCGGCGTCTCGGTGTGAGTCTCGGTGACGTGGTTGTGGTAGTTGAAACCGGCGCAGATGATCTGCGACAGCGGATTGACCGGAACGGCCAGGGTCACGCTCGATAGCGCCACGGACTCTTTCGACTGCGCCAGCAGGCGCTTCAATTCGTCGACGCCCATGTAGCTGAGCGTGAAGGGTGTGACCTCGGCGGGGGTCTGGCTCCAGGCGCCGATGATGCGGACCGTCTCGCCCTCGAGCACGCCCTCCGCGGTCGCGCCATCGCGTTCGATCTTCACAAGTTTCATGCGGATTTCCTAAGTCGCCCCGCGAGGCGCGGGCTGTTACGGGCGGGTCAGTTCGGCCTGGGTGGCGCCGGCGCGATAGCGGGCGACGAAGGCGTCCGGATCGGCGATCTCGACGCCGGACGGATTGTCCTTGAACACCTTGGAATCCATGAACGCGACCATGGATTCGAGAGTGGGATAGTTCTGCGCCGCCAGCTCGACGTTGTTCCCGTCGGGGTCGCGGTAGTAGAAGCTGGTCATCGGCCCGTGGTTGGCGCAGCGATGCGGCCGCACGCCGTCCGCGCGCAGGGCCTCGTACTTGGTGGCCAGGGTTTCGAAATCCGGCGCCATCAGCTGCATGTGGTGCAGACCAGGGGATGCCTTGATCACCGCGCCCTCGACGCCCGGCTCCTGGAACAGGCCGATCATCTGGATGAACGGATAGCCGGTCGACAGGCGGAAGAAGCACATGTGCAGATCGGTGGCGCGGGTCTGGCCGCCGAAATCGCCCGGCTTGGCTTCCTTCGACGCCGGTTCATGCTCGAAGAATTCGTCTATGCCCAGCACCTGGCGGTACCAGGCCTTCATGGCCGCCAACTGGCCGGTCTTGATGACGGTCTCGCTGATCTTGAAGATCGAGGTGGGCGGCCCGCCCTTGTCGTTCTGGGTTGTCATCGTCATCCTCCCACGCGCTGTCGCCACGCGCCTCTTTCGTCGGCGCCAGATAGGCGGCAGGCCTGAAAAACGTCAACTCTTTTGAATCTGGACGACATTTCGTCCAGGCCCTACGATGGAACCATGTTCCAGCCGACCGGCCCCGACAACCCCAGCCGCAGCCTGACCGAGGCGACCTACGCGCGTATCCGCGCCGATATCGTTGCCTGCCGCCTGGCGCCGGGCTCGAAGCTGAAAATCAACGACCTGGGGCAGAAACAGGCGGTGCGCGAGGCGCTGTCGCGCCTGACCGCCGAGGGCCTGATCACGGCCGAGCCGCAACGCGGCTTCCACGTGGCGCCGATCTCGGTGGCGGACCTGCAGGACCTGACCCGCGTGCGCTGCCAGATCGAGGGGGCCTGCCTGCGCAGCGCCATCCAGCATGGCGACGTGCCGTGGGAATCGCAAATGCTCGCCGCCCTGCACGCCATGTCGCGCACTCCCGCCACCCCGGCCGGTCCCGACGGCGCCAACCCGCGCGGCCACGTGCACGCCGTCTTCCACCGCGCCCTGGTCTCGGCCTGCGACAGCCCCTGGCTCTTACGCATCCGCGAACAGCTCTATGTGCAGAGCGAGCGCTACCGCCAGCTGTCTATGGCCAAGGGGGACCGCGACCTGGACGGCGAACACCGCCGCATCGTCGATGCCGCCCTGGCGCGCGACGCCGATCTGGCGGTCGAACTGTTGACCCAGCACCTGAACCGCACAGCCCAGGCTTAGCGCCTGTCATCCTATTCATCGATCGGACGGCCGCGCATCTCGCGAACGAACAGCACCCCAACCACGACGGTGATCGCGGCGATGATGACCGGGTACCACAGCCCGAAATAGATGTTGCCGGTGGCGGCCACCATGGCGAAGGCGGTGGTGGGCAGGAAGCCGCCGAACCAACCGTTGCCGATATGATAGGGCAGGCTCATCGAGGTGTAGCGGATGCGGGCCGGGAACATCTCCACCAGGGCGGCGGCAATCGGGCCGTAGACCATGGTGACGTAGAACATCAGCACCCACAGAAGTCCCACCACCAGCGGCTTGTTCATGGCGCCCGGATCGGCCTTGGCCGGATAGCCGGCGGCCGCCAGGTGAGCGCCCAGTTCCTTGGTCCAGGCCGTCTTGCGCGCGGCGAGGTCCTTGGGCGCCAGCGCCTCGCCGTCGAAGCTTTGGAAGTCCGTGGTTCCGATCCGCACCACGGCGACGGCGCCCTTCGGGGCGGCTTGGTTGGAATAGCTGACCCCCGCATTGGCCAGGGCCGACTTGGCCAGGTCGCAGGACGAGGCGAAGGTCTTCTTGCCGACGGGATCGAACTGGAAGGCGCAGCCGGCCGGGTCGGCGACCACGGTCACGGGCGAACTGGCGGTGGCGGCGGCCAGCTGCGGGTTGGCGGCGGCGGTCAGGGCCTTGAAGATCGGGAAGTAGGTCAGCACCGCCAGGGCGCAGCCGGCCATGATGATCGGCTTGCGGCCGACCTTGTCCGACAGCCAGCCGAACACGACGAAGAACGGCATGCCCAGCAGCAGGGCGACGGCGACCAGATTGTTCGTCACCAGGCCGTCCACCTTCAGCATCTTCTCGAGGAAGAACAGGGCGTAGAACTGGCCGGTGTACCAGACCACCGCCTGGCCGGCGGTGAGACCCGCCAGGGCCAGCAACACGAGCTTCAGATTGGGCCAGCGGGCGAAGCTTTCGGTCAGCGGGCTTTTCGAGGTCTTGCCCTCGTCGACCATCTTCTGGAACACCGGGCTTTCGTTGAGCCGCAGGCGAATCCAGAGAGAGACGCCCAGCAGCAGGATCGAGACCAGGAACGGCACGCGCCAGCCCCAGGCTCGGAAGGCCGGCTCGCCGATGCTGGTGCGCACGGCGATGATGACGATTAGGCTGAGGAACAGGCCCATGGTCGCCGTGACCTGGATCCAGCTGGTGTAGAGGCCGCGCTTCCCCTCCGGCGCGTGCTCGGCGACGTAGGTGGCCGCCCCGCCGTATTCGCCGCCAAGCGCAAGACCCTGCACCAGCCGCATGACGATCAGGGCGATCGGGGCGGCGGCGCCGATCTGGGCGTAGCCGGGCAGCAGCCCGACCACGAAGGTCGACAAACCCATCAGGAGCATGGTGACCAGGAAAGTGTTCTTGCGGCCCCACAGGTCGCCCAGGCGTCCGAACACCAGGGCCCCGAACGGCCGCACCGCGAAGCCGGCGGCGAAGGCCAGCAGGGCGAAGATGTAGCCGGTGGTGGCGTTGACCCCGGAGAAGAAGTGCTCGGTGATGAACAGCGCCAGCGAGCCGTAGAGGTAGAAGTCGTACCACTCGAACACCGTGCCGACCGAGGCCCCGGCGACGACCCCTAAGCGGCTGACCGGCTTCACAGCGTCTGGCGCTTTCGACATCTGTAGTCCCCCATGATTTTCAGGCGTGCGCCGAGCGTGCGACCGGATTTTGTATCAGCCTAGTCGGTTTCGGCGTGTGGTCTAAGGTCTCGTCGGGTTCGAATGAGAAAATCCGAAAGCGCTATGCCGGAACGAACGCGAGAAATCTCCGTGGATTGTCTACCAGGATCTTGTGAAGAACGCGGTCGCTCACGCCCGCGTAACTTAGCTTGGGAACGAACTGCTTAAGCAGCGCACCGTATCCGTCTCCCCAGTTCGCCTTCAACAATGGAACTGGCGTGGAATCGGACGCCAGTAAGAGTTGGTCTTCAAATCCCATCTCCAGAAGCGCGAGAAAGTATTTCACCTTGTGTTGTTCGGGTATCATGGATTGGGTCATGACATGACCCACGGTGTCGAAACCGAGCCAAGCCCCACGCTTCCCCAACAGCTTCGCCGTCTGCCCAAGCGGCTCGGCGTCAGGCTTTATGGTGCTGAGATGACCGATGCAGATGCGATGGGGATCGACGCCCACCGATTCGAAGGCGTCCAATTGATCGATCGCGCAATCCGAACATCCGGCGTGCGGCGTATGAGTGAAGATGGGAAGGCGAGTCTTCAGGGCCGCCTTGCCGATCGCCCTTAGAACTTTTTTATCCTCCGGGCGCGTCGGCTGTGATGTGGAGATTTCTCCATAGGCGCCCCAACGTTGCGTCGGCGTATCTCGAATCAGCTCTTCGGCCAGCTGATCCTCCGACATTTTCTTAACCGCTTCGGGATACCGGCTCGCCATTGCGAGATCCTGCCCATACCCCCCGCCAAGAACGACATGCACATTCGAACGCAATGAGATTTGTTTGAGATTCTCGATGGTGTGCGCATCACGATAACTGCCAGGATCGGCCAGGCAGACAAGACCTTCCACCCGGGCCATCTTCAGCTCTTCGACCATCAGGTCGATGTATTCAGCCTCATTTTTAGGGGCGACGACTCCCGGCGCGATTTCATTCGGCCCCGGCGGGGGCGTGGGAGCGAAACGCCCTCCAAGATGCTGATGAAATTGAACAGAGCCGGCAGGCATCTGCTCAGGAGGAATATCCTTCAGGACCGTTCGAATAATAGAGCCCTTCGGAAAGGAAACCTTTGTCGAGCTTGTGGCGCGAGCCCACGATCCCGGCTCGGCTTGAGCCGACAATGGATCTCCTAAACACCACGCGGCCGCGCCAACTGCGGCTCCGGTATTCAACAGGCGCAACGCCTCCCGTCGGCTAAGGCGGCTCGCCGGCTTCACAGCGTCTGGCGCGTTCGACATCGGCGTTCCCCCCCAACGATGCGCTGGCCGCGCGCTGTCTTACGCACAGGGCCGGATTTTGTATCAGCCTAGCCGGTTCCGAGGCCGGCCGGTAGCTGGGGTCTAGTGGCGGATCTGGCTGGTCATGTTCTCGAGGTCGTAGTCCTTGCAGGGCTGCGCCTCGGGCAGGTAGGCGTTCTTGTTGACGATCAGCGGCGTGCGGATGGTGGTCATCTTCCACGGCTCCACCAGCACCTGCGGGTCGTCGACCGTGACGTCATAGACCAGGGTGTTGCCGTCGCGGCGCACCCGCTCGGTGATGCGCATCTGGTCGGAGTGGAAATAGCCGCCGCGGGCGAGCCAGGTCTCGTCGTTGAAGCCGACGGTGTCGATCACCAGGGTGTCGCCCTCCCACTTGCCGACGCTGTCGCCGTAGAAGGTGACGTCGATGGCGCGGAGCGCATCATGCTCGCGCCCGTCGGTGGGGATGACGCGGTAGTCGGCAGGCTGGGTCGTGGCCCCGAACGACCAGTAGAGGAACACCACGTCGTCGTCGGTCTGGATGATCCGCGCCGGCGGGCCGACCCGCGGCAGGCCATAGGACTGGCAGGCGAACAGCGGGTCTTCCTTGTTGGTGTTCATGTCCAGGTACTGAACCTTGTCCCAGAACTCCGGCTTGTAGATCGGCCGGTTGGCGTCGGCGCGGCCGGTGAATTCCTGGTCCAGCGCCTGGTTGGTCTGCGGGGTGCAATCGATCTGCACCGGCGAGCAGCGCCGCGAGGGGAACAGATCGGGGGCGCCCGACAGGGTGGCGGCCACTCCGGCCTTGATATCATCGATGTCCTGGGCGCCGGGGCCGCCCCACAGGCCGCTCAGGTTCGGCTTGCCGGCGGCGGTGCGCGGCGGCGTGGCGGTCTGGGCCGAGGCGGCGGTCGCGGCGGCGAGGCTCAGGATGGCGGCGGCGGCGAGCAGTTGGTGACGTCCAAGGCGCATGGCTTTCTCCCAGACCGGGCTGTCCCCGGTACAAATTATCAGCCCGAAATCTGGCCCGCGACGCCTCCGAAGTCAAAGCCTTCGGGTGGGCCACCCCTACCCCAGCTTGAACAGCTTCATGGCGTTGAGGCGGCCGATCTTCTGGCGGTCGTTCTCAGCGATGGAGCAGGCGTCGAACCATCTGGCGGCGTGGTCGATGTTCTCGAACGGCCAGTCGGCGGAGAACATGATCTTGTCCGAAGAAATCTCCATCATGGCGTCGACCAGGCTCTGGGTGCGGAAGTTGCCCGAGGTGGTGATGTAGAAATTCTCGTTGAAGTAGTCGCTGATGTCGCGCTTGCCCTTGTGGTACTTGTGACCCTCCATCCAGCCGTTGCGGTGGTCGACCCGCCACATGTTGTAGGGCAGGCCCTCGCCCATGTGGCCGAGGATGATGCGCAGGCCGGGGTGCTCGTCGAACAGGCCGCTGCCCATCAGCCGCAGGGCGTGCACCGCCGTCTCCTGCCCGAACGCCCAGGTCGGGCCCATCAGCCAGGGTTGGCCTTGATAGACCTTTCCGTCGCCCATCAGCGGGTTGCGCGGATGCAGGTAGAACGGCGCGTCCAGCGCCTCGGCCTCGGCCCAGAACGGCCGGTACTGCGGCGCGTCCAGATAGGCGACAGTCGCCTCGTCGCCCACCTGGGAGAAGCCGTTCACCAGGGCGCCGACGAAGCCCAGGTCCTTCATGCAGCGGCGCAGCTCGGCGATGGCCATGTCGGGGTCCTGCATCGGCAGGGCGGCGAAGCCGCGGAAGCGGTCCGGCCGCTTGGCCACCTGTTCGGCCAGGTAGTCATTGGCCTTGCGCGCCAGGTCGTTGGCGACCTTCGGGTCGGGCCGAGCCTGAACCGCGGGGGCGTTCAGCGACAGGATCATGATCTCGACTCCGTTGGCGTCCATCTCGCGCAGGCGACGGTCCTGGATGTCGAACAGCCGGCTCTCGAGCTCCGGCCAGACCGCGTCCGGCGCGAAGCCGGCGCTGTCGCCGATCGTGTCCTGAATGGCGAAATGCTCCTCGAGGATGACCTTGCCCTGCACGTCCCGTCCCTTGTTCTTCGGCGGTCGCGGCCGCCGCCCGCTCTCATATAGCGGCCGTTCGTCCGGGCCAACCGCGGATACGGAATCCTCGTCGGCCCGGTGTCGCAATCAGCTGCTAGGCGACAGGCCTCCAAGAAGAACAGATGGTGCAGATTTGCCGAATTCCAGAACGATTGCGCAGCGTCTCGGGCTGTGTCGCCTAGGCCACGCCACCTCGGCCGCGATTGTGCGTTGATAGGTCATGATCCGCGTCACGCCCACCGCTGAAGATATACCCGCCTAGCTCTACCGAGTGCTGGAGGCCTGCGACAGCCTGCTGGCGGCGCACCAGCGACAGCTGGCCGAAACCATCCAGGCGCTGGATCAAGGCCTGGACGATGTCCAAGCGATCCTCGGCGAACCCCAGGACCCCTGACCGTTCAGCTTGGGTTCAGGGGCGCGCGCTAAGGTCGGAGTCCTAAGAGAAGGAACTGACTTCAATGAAAAGCATGAAACCTTCGGTCCTGGCCGCAGTGGCGGCGCTTGGCGTCCTGGCGGTCACCGCCCCGGCCCTGGCTCACCACTCGATCAGCGGCCAGTACGACTTCAAGAAGCCGGTCGAGCTGAAGGCCGTGCTCGAGAAGATCGAGTTCATCAACCCGCACTCGATGGCGCACTTCATCGTCACCAACCCCAACGGCACCACCACCAAGTGGACCTTCCAGACCCAGGCGGCCGCCACCCTGCGCCGCTCCGGCCTGGCCCGCTCGGGCCCCGGCTCGCTGAAGGAAGGCGACACCTACATCGTCAAGGGCTTCGCCGCCCGCAACGGAAACCCCATGGGCTTCATGAAGTCCAT
>CANJOB010000052.1 GCA_947475655.1 Caulobacterales bacterium
GAGCTGAACCCCGACGCCGCAGCCGATGTCGAGCACCTCGGGATCGGCGATGGGCGCCGCGCCGTGGATGGCGGCGAGCCCGAACACCCGCTCCAGGTCGAGCATGGGTTCCGCCTGCGGCGCATAGGGCATGGCGTCGTAGTCGTCCGCCAACCGGGTGTTGGACGCCCGGGCCGCCCCATGGGAATCTTCTGGGCGATCTTCTGTGAGCCGCTTCATACGGCGGATAGTGCGGTCAGACGGCGGCGAGGTCCATCCAGGCGGGGGTTTCGACCCGCAACGGGCGGCCGTCGGCGGTCAGATCGCCGCCCTCGATCCTATCCAGCCGCAGCAGGGCCAGGGCGCGGCCGTCCATGCCACTCAGCACCTCGCCGGCGCGGTGCTCCCCGGCGCGCACCTCGGTCCCCGGCGGCGGGGCGGGGCCGTCGAACAGGACGGGCAAGGTGCGGCTCTTGATCTGGCCGCGCCGCTTCATGCGCGAGGCGGTTTCCTGGCCGATGAAACAGCCCTTGTGGAAGTCGATAGCGTGCAGGAGATCGAGGTCGGCCTCCAGGGCGTAGAGCCTGTCGGAGCCCCAGTCGGCGGGCCCGGTCACGCCGAGCGCGAGGCGATGGGCTTCGTAAGTGTCGAGGGGGGCGTCGAGCGGACCCGACGCGGCCAGGCCATAGCCGCGCCAGCCCAGGGCGGGGAGGCGCGGGTCAGCCAACCAACCCTCGCCGGGCGGGCCTTCGAGGAGGGCGGCGACCGAGCGGCCGTCGAGCGTGATCTCCACCTTGGCGCGGAGCCTGTACATCTTCAGCCGCAGCATCAGGGCGTCGCGCCCGTCGGCCGGGGAGTCGATCAGGCAACCGTCATCCATGCCGAGCAGGAACAGGTCGAACAGCACCCGCCCCTGCGGCGACAGCAGGGCGCCGTAGCGCAACTCGCCGGCTTGCAGGGTTTCGACGTCCTGGCTGACCAGGCCTTGCAGAAAGGCGCGCCAGTCGGATCCGGTGACGGCGATCAGCGCGCGGTCGGTCAGCAGGATGGGCTCGCTCATGGCCCAGATGTGGCGCGGCTTGGGCTATGGCGCCAGAGGCGAGGGGCCTACAATCCGCCGATGGTCCCGCGTTCCTTCCCGATTCTGTTCATAACCTCGACCCGCATCGGCGATGCGGTGCTGTCGTCCGGCCTGATCTACCGGCTGGCGCAGGAGATGCCCGACGCCCGCTTCACCATCGTCGCCGGGCCGCTGGCCGCGCCGCTGTTCGAGAACACGCCCAACCTCGACGCCCTGATCGTGCTCGAGAAGCGCCGCTTCGGCGCGCACTGGTTCGCGTTGTGGAAACGCGTGCGCCATCGCGTCTGGGGCCTGATCGTCGACCTGCGCGGCTCGATGATCTCCAGTGTCCTCAAGCGCCGCAAACGCGCCGTGCACCGGCGGGGGGCGGGGATCGAGCACAAGGTCGTCGAGGCCGCCCGCCTGCTGGGGCTGGAAGCCGCCCCCCCCGCCCCGTTCCTCTATGTCGACGAGGCGCGGCTGGCGCGGGCGATGGAACTGACCGCGGGGGAGGGACCGATCCTGGCGCTGGGCCCCGCCGCCAACTGGGTCGGCAAGGTCTGGCCGGTCGAACGCTTCGCCAACACCGCCAACCTTCTGCTGGGGCCGGACGGTCCGTTGAGCGGCGGGCGGCTGATGATCCTGGGCGGGGCCGACGACCTGCGCGCCGTCGACGAACTGCGCCGCGCGCTGCCGAAGGAGCGGGTGATCGACCTGACCGGCCAGGTCGACCTGCTGACCGCCTACGCCTGCCTTGGCCACGCCCGCCTGTTCATCGGCAACGACAGCGGGCTGATGCACCTGGCCGCGGCGGCCGGGACGCCGACGCTGGGGCTGTTTGGCCCCTCCGACGAACGGCTGTACGGGCCGTGGGGCAAGCACGCGCGACCCTTACGCGGACCGCGCGAATTCGAGCAGTTCAAGGCGCTGGACCCGGAACTGTCGCAGACGATCCGGCACATGAGCGACCTATCCGTCGATTCCGTGGTGGAAGCGGCGGCCGCCTTGCTGCAAGAAAGCGAACATGGCTGAGCCAAGGGACGATAGCTTCGACCTGATCGTGCGTGGCGGCGAGGTTGTGAACCACGCCGGGCGAGGCATGGCCGACATCGGCGTGCGGGGCGGCAAGATCGCCGCCATCGGCGACCTGAGCCAGGCGAGCGCGGGCGAGGTGTTCGACGCCGCCGGCCTGACCGTCCTGCCGGGGGTGATCGACACCCAGGTCCACTTCCGCGAGCCCGGCCTGGACTGGAAGGAAGACCTGGAGACCGGCAGCCGCGGGGCGGTGCTGGGCGGTGTGGCAGCCGTGTTCGAGATGCCCAACACCAACCCGACCACGACGGACCCCGACGCCCTGGCCGACAAGCTGGCCCGCGCCGCCAACCGCATGCACTGCGACCACGCCTTCTACGTCGGCGGCACGCATGAGAACGCCCCGGACTTGGGAGAATTGGAGCGCCTGCCCGGCTGCTGCGGGATCAAGGTGTTCATGGGCGCCTCGACCGGCGACCTGCTGGTGCAGGACGACGAGGGCATCGAACAGGTGCTGCGGCATGTGAACCGCCGGGCCGCCTTCCATTCCGAGGACGAATACCGCCTGGCCGACCGCCGGCCTCTGGCCCGCGAGGGCGACTGGTCCAGCCACCCCGAGGTGCGCGACGCGCAGAGCGCCATGCAGTCGACCGAGCGGCTGGTGCGCATCGCCCGGGGCCTGGGAAAACAGATCCACGTGCTGCACGTGACGACTGCCGAGGAGATGAAGTTCCTCGCCCTGCACAAGGACGTGGCCAGCGTCGAATGCACGCCCCAGCACCTGACCCTGGAGGGGCCGCAGGACTACGAGCGCCTCAAGGGTTTCGCGCAGATGAACCCGCCCATCCGCGACGCGCACCACCGCGCCGGGGTGTGGTGGGGCCTGCAGCAGGGTGTGGTGGACGTGCTGGGCTCCGACCACGCCCCGCACACAGCTGAGGAAAAGGCTCGGCCCTATCCGGCCTCGCCGTCGGGCATGCCGGGGGTGCAGACGCTTCTTCCCATCATGCTGACGCACGTCGCTGATGGCAGGCTGACCCTCGACCGCCTGGTCGACCTGACCAGCCATGGCGCCAACCGCCTGTTCAACCTGGCCGACAAGGGCCGGCTGGCGGTCGGCTTCGACGCCGACCTGACCATCGTCGACCTCAAGGCCCGCAAGACCATCACCCACGCCCAGTCGGCCAGCCGGGTCGGCTGGACCCCGTTCGACGGCTTCGAGGCCAAGGGCTGGCCGATGGCGACCATCATCCGCGGAACCGTGGTGATGCGCGACGGCGAGGTCGCCACGCCCTCGACCGGCCAGCCGGTGCGGTTCCAGAGCACGCTCGCCAACTGATCCTCCCTCGATCGGGACAAGAAAAACCCCGCCGGGATCGCTCCCGGCGGGGTCTTCGCCTCAGGACTTAAAGCGTCCCCTTAGCCCTTGGGCATGTTGGTCGGCAGGGAGCAGGTGACGTTCAGGATCGTCTTGGACTGGGTGCAGTAGATGGCTTCGCTGGCCGCGGCGGTGTCCTTGGCGTAGCGCAGCACGTAGCCCGGTTCCTTGTCGGCGCAGGCCACCTCGACGTAGCCGGCGTCAGCCGCCGCGCCGATGAACTTGGATTCCGACACCGCGCAGGTCGAGGTCGGACGGGCCTTCTTCACCGCCGCCGTGAGCACGTTGTTGGCGGCTTCCGGCTTGGTCAGGTTGCAGCGGTAGCCGGTGGCCTGGGCCGCGGCGCAGTTGAAGAACCGGCCCTGCGCGCCGCCCTTGGGCAGCACGCCGATAGCGCCATCCGCACGGTTGGTGCAGGCCAGTTCGACCGTTTCGCCGGTGGCGTCGGCGCCGAGGGCGCGGTAGCCGGAGACGGCGCAGTCATAGCCGGCGGCCTTGGCCAGGCGGCTGTAGAGGGCGTTGTCCTCGGTCTTGGCGGTCTTGGTGTCGGTCAGCTGGCAGCCGCCGGCGATGCCGTCGGCGTTGGCGCAGTCGATCTTCTGCTTGAAGGCGCCCTTGGCGTCGGCGACGGCGACGAAGCCCGTGCCGGCGGCGCAGGCCACTTCGTAATACTCGTCCCCGGCCTTGGTGCTGAGGATGTAGCGGCGGTCCTTGACCTGGCAGGCCGCGTCGGCCGAGGTGGCCAGGGCGGTGACGCTGGCAAGCTGCGCTTCGCGCGTGGTCAGCTTGCAGGCCATCGGGCTGCTGTCCTCGAAGGCAAGGCAGTTGCTGGCGGTGACTTCCTTGGCGGGGTCGAAGCTCAGCGGAGCGCCGACGACGAAACCGCGGTTGTCGGAGCAGGCCAGTTCGAAGAAGGAGGTGTCGGTGGTCTGGCCCATGGAGCGGGCCTTGGCCACATCGCAGGTCAGGCCCGCCTTGGCGACGAAAGGCGCCAGGCCGGTCATCGGGGTCTGGTTGGCCGGCAAGGTGCAGGCCAGCTGGTTGGGCTTGCCGTCGGGGTAGGGCTGCGACGTCGTCAGGCAGTCGAACACTTGGTACTTATCGTCGGGGCCGGTGGCGATCTTGATGATGACCCGGCCGATGCCGCCGGTGCAGGCGACTTCATAGACGTCGGTCTTGGTCTTGGTTTTCGGGTCGGTCGAGGTCAGCAGGAACAGGCCGTCCGACATCTGGCAGGACGTGCCCGAGGCGGTGATCAAGGCGGGCGCTTCCGCCACACCCTTCTTGTTGTTGGCCGTGTTGACCTTGGCGGGGGCCTTCTGGGCCAGGGCGGCCGCCGGGCTCAAGAGGACGGCCGCCACAGCGGCGATCAATCCCATCTTGCTCAGTTTCATAGGTAGTCTCCTGGGTGTTTTCCCTCGCCGCGGACATAAGCGCCAAGCGGGGGGGTGGGTCAAGCTAGGCCGATCTCAATACAGAAGTGTGTCTCAAGCGAGACGGTCGGCCTTGCGCAGTTGCGGGAACAGGACTGCCCAAAGAGCGGTCATCGCCATGGCCGCGGCGCCGCCGAAAACGGCCGCCCCGACCGGTCCCATGACCCGCGCCACCAGGCCGGTCTCGAACTCGCCGAATTCGTTGGAGGCGCCGATGAAAACGCCTGAAACGGCCGAGACGCGGCCGCGCATGGGGTCGGGCGTCGTGATCTGCACCAGGGTCTGGCGCACATAGACCGAAATCATGTCGGCCCCGCCCAGCACCGCCAGGGCGGCCACCGACAGCAGCATCGACTTGGAGAGGCCGAACACCACCGTCGCGGCCCCGAACAGCCCCACCGCCAGGAACATGGACAGGCCGGCCTTGCGGCGAATCGGGTTGGCCGCCAGGTACAGCCCCACCGCGACGGCGCCGATGGCCGGGCTGGCGCGCAACACGCCAAAGCCCTCTGCCCCCACATGCAGCACGTCGCGGGCGAACACAGGCAACAAGGCTGTGGCCCCGGCCAGCAGCACGGCCGCCAGGTCGAGCGAGATCGAGCCGAGCACGATCTTGTTGGCCCAGACGTAGGCTATGCCCTCCTTGATCAGGGCGACCTGGGTCGTGCCGGGAATGTGGTGCGGCCTGGTGTCGGCGCTGATCATGCGGTTGAGCGCGAAGGCCGCCAGATAGAGGGCGGCGGCGACCCCGAAGGCCAGGGCGGGGGAGACGGCGCACAGCACCCCGCCCAGGGCGGGTCCGAGCACCGAGCCGCTCTGGAAGGCCAGCGAGTTCCAGGCGATGGCGCGGGCCAGCAACCGCCGCGGCACGATCATGCTGGTCATGGCGGTGTTGGCGGGGACGAAGAAGGAGCGGGCGGCCCCGAACACCACGGCGACGGCGAATATCGGCCAGAACTGCGTCGAGCCGGACCAGGCCAGAAGGGCCAGGGCGATGGCGCAGGCGGCGTCGACGCACTGGGCGACGCCGACGATCATGCGGCGGTCGAAGCGGTCGGCGGCGGCTCCGGCGGTCAGGGTCAGGGCCAGCAGGGGCAGGAACTGCGCCAGGCCGATCATGCCGACCAGGAAGGCGCTCTCGGCCACGCCACCGCCGCCTTCGCGCGCCAGGGAATAGACGAACCAGCCGATGGCCACGGACTGCACCTGGATGGCTAGCACGGTCATGAACCGCAGCGGCCAGGAAAGCAGGTAGTCGCGCTGGCCCAGCAACTCGCGGGCGCTGGCGGAATCGGCGTCTGTCATCGCCGTCATTGTGATCCGGCGTAACGTCCGCCGCAACCGGTGACGGTTGACGCCGGGGCCATGCCGCCCTAATCCGCCCGCCCATGAACCGCTTCCTGCGACGAGCCAGCGGCGCCTTGCGCGCCCACCGACGTTAAACGGCACCGGAGGGAACTTCCGGGGCGCGCCGCCGCTTCCGCAGGACTCTCCTCCATGACCAAGACCCCCACCTTCAGACATGAAACGGCCGCGGACGCCGCCGCCGCCGACGACCTGATCGATCGGGCGTTCGGGCCCGGCCGCCTGGTCAAGGTGAGCGAGCGCGTGCGCGAGCGGGCCGCGTTCCGCCCCGACCTGTCGGTCTGCGCCTTCGACGGCGCCGCCCTGATCGGGGTGGCGCGCATGTGGGACGTGCATGTCGGCGCGACGCCGATCGCCTTTCTCGGGCCGCTGGCGGTGGATTCCGGGGCGCGCAACGCCGGGCTCGGCGCCGCCCTGGTCGAGGCCGCCAGCCAGGCGGCCAGGGCCGCCGGCGCCTGTGCGGTCCTGCTGGTCGGCGACGAGGCCTTCTTCCGCAAGGCGGGTTTCACCGCCGCCCCGGCGGCGGACATCGTCATGCCCGGCCCAGTCGATCAGAAGCGCGTTCTGCTGCGCTGGCTTGCGGACAGCGCGCAGAAGGCCCTCAAAGGCCCGCTCACGTCTTGACCTAGGCCACGGGTCGGGCGTGACGAAGGTGACGCCCTGATTGTCAGTTTCGAGCTTTTCCATTTTGACAGAAAAGCTCGGGGCCCTAGTGCAGAAGGCATGGGCGAGGAGATCGGGACAGGACTGGAAGCCATCGCCAGGGCGGCGCAGGCCGGGGTGGGCCGGGGCGCCGCGCCGGTGCACCTGTGGAATCCGGCCCACTGCGGTGAGATCGACATCCGCATCGCCGCCGACGGCCAGTGGTTTCACGAGGGATCGCCGATCGGCCGCCAGCCGCTGGTGCGGCTGTTCTCCACCGTTCTGCGCAAGGACGACGACGGCTTCCACCTGGTGACGCCGGGCGAGAAACTGAGGATCACGGTCGACGACGCGCCGTTCGTCGCCGTCGGCATGGACCAGCCGTCGCCGGGGGTCCTGCGCTTCGTCACCAATGTCGGCGACATGGTCGAGGCCGGACCGGACCATCCGATCCGCGTCTCCGCCGGCCCTGATGGCGAGCCCAGGCCTTACGTGCATGTGCGCGGCGGGCTGGAGGCGCTGATCGTCCGGCCGGTGTTCTACGAACTGGCCGACTTGGCCACGCCGGCGGCCGGCGGCGCCTTGGCGGTTTCCTCGCATGGAGCGTCGTTCCCGCTCGGGCCGGCGCTGTGAACCCGACTCGCAAATGGCTGGCGCAGCGGCTTATCCCGCTTGGCGCCCCGCCTCCGGAAGCGCGGCCGACGCGCGGCGACGAGGTGCAGGATGACTTCGCCGAGGGAGCCGCCGCCCCGGCGGCGGTGCTGATCGGCCTGGTCGAGCGGCCGGCCGGCCTGTCGGTGCTGCTGACGCGGCGGGCGGATTCCTTGAAGCGCCATACCGGGCAGATCGCCCTGCCGGGCGGACGCTGTGACGCCGGCGAGGGCCCGGCGCAGACGGCGCTGCGCGAGGCGCACGAGGAGATCGGCCTCGACCCTGAGCTCGTCGATCCGGTCGGGTTTTCCGACCCCTACCACACCCGCACCGGCTTCTGGGTCACGCCCCTGGTGGCCCGGGTGTCGCCCGCCGCCGTCCTGACCCCCGCCCCGGACGAGGTGGCTGAGATATTCGAGACTCCGTTCGCCTTCCTGATGGACCCGGCCAATCACCAGCGGCGCTCGGCGGTGCTGGCGGGCGAGCGGCGGCAGTTCTACGCCATGGACCACGACGGCCGCCTGATCTGGGGCGTGACGGCGGCCATCCTTAAGGCGCTATATGACCGTCTTCATGGAGACGCCGGCCTTGGCTAGGGTGCTGCTGTTCAGAATGATCCTGTTCCTGCTGCCCTTCGCGGGCTGGTTCGTCTGGCAATGGATCGCCAAGCGGACCGGCCGGCCGATGGGGGCGACGCCCTGGACCTGGTTGGCGGCGGCCGGGGCCCTTCTGGCGGCGGCCTCGCTGATGGCGACGGCGCTTTTCCAGGGTGACAACCGTGGCGAAGTCTATGTACCCGCAGAGACCGCCGCCGATGGCTCCGTGACGCCGGGACACTTTGAAAAGCGCTAGCCCCGACCAGACCAAGACCCTGCGGCAAGGCGGCAAGCTGCCGGCCTGGATGACGCACGCCCGCACCGTGGCCGTCACCTCGGCCCTGGAGGCCAAGGGCGGCGCCGGCTGCGTCCGGTTTGTCGGCGGCTGCGTGCGCGACACCGTGACCGGCCACCCGGTGGGCGATGTCGACATGGCCACCGTCCTGACCTCCGACGAGGTGATCGGGGCGCTGGAGGCGGCCGGCCTTCGCTGGGCGCCCACCGGGGTCGGCCATGGCACGGTCACCGCCATCGCCGACGGCACGCCGTATGAAATCACCACCCTGCGGCGCGACGTCAGCACCGACGGCCGCAACGCCACGGTGGCCTTCACCACCGACTGGGACGAGGACGCCCAGCGCCGCGATTTCCGCCTCAACAGCCTGTACGCCGACACCGCCGGCAAGCTGTACGACCCCACCGGCCACGGCTTAAGCGACGCCCGCGACGGCAAGGTGGTGTTCGTCGGCGAGGCCATGGCGAGAGTGCGCGAGGATTACCTGCGAATCCTGCGATTCTTCCGCTTCCAGGCTGGGTACGGCAAGGGCGAGCCGGACGCCGCGGCCGTCGAGGCCTGCCGGGCCCTCAAGGGCATGCTGGCCGGCCGGGCCGCCGAGCGCACCGCCAAGGAGGTGCTCAAGCTTCTGGCCGCCCACGACCCGCGCGATGCCGTGCGGCTGATGGTCAAGACCGGGGTGCTGGCCGCCGTCCTCCCCGGCGTCACGGCCTTGGAGCGGTTCGAGAAACTGGTCGGGATCGAGGTCGAGCAGCTGGTCGAGACCGACGCCGAGCTCAGATTGGCCGCCCTGCTGCCGCCGGGAACCGCCAAGGCCATGGCCGAGCGGCTGCGCCTTTCCAACGCCCAGCGCGACCGGCTGGTGGCCGCCGACACCACGGTCCCGCGCATCGTCTCCTGGATGAGCGCGCGCGAGGCGCGGCGGGTTGTCTATGGCATCGGGCTTCGCGCCTTCACCGACCGGGTCAAGTTGGGCTGGGCGGCGGGCAAGGCGTCGGCCGCGCCGCAATGGCGCTCCTTGCTCGGCCTGGCGGAGACCTGGAGCCCGCCGCCCCTGCCGGTCACCGGCGCCGACGTCGCCGCCGCCGGGGTTCCGAAAGGCCCGCTGGTCGGGGAGGTGCTGCGCGAGGTCGAGGCCTGGTGGATCGACCAGGATTTCACCGACGACCGCGAACAGGCGCTGCAGCGGCTCAAGGCCGTGGCCAAGGGCATGGCCGACTAGGATGAGGATCGCCATCCTGGAGACCGGCGCCCCGCCGGGAACCCTGGCCGACAGGTTCGGCGACTACCCGGCCATGATGCGCGCCCTGCTGGACGGCGCCGGCTCATTCGAGACCTTCGACGTTCAAGAAGGGGAATATCCCGCGGACCCTAGCGCCTACGGCGCCCTGCTGGTCACCGGCTCGGCGGCCGGGGTCTATGACGACCTGCCGTGGATCGCGCCGCTGCTGGACTACCTGCGCGTCGCCAAGGGCAAGACCCGAATGGTCGGCATCTGTTTCGGCCACCAGGCCATGGCCCAGGCCTTCGGCGGCCAGGTGATCAAGTCGCCCAAGGGCTTCGCTGTCGGGCGCCAGGCCTACCGGGTGCAGGCCCGCGCGCCCTGGATGGCCGGCGGCGGAGAGGAAGTCGCCCTGGCCGTGTCGCACCAGGACCAGGTGGTCGGGCTCCCGCCCGGCGCGACGGTGCTGGCCGGCAGCGACTTCACCCCCTACGGCGCGCTGGATTTCGGGGATGGGGCGATCTCGTTCCAGCAGCATCCTGAGTTCGACGCCCCCTTCGCCAGGGCCCTGGTCGAGATCAGACGCAAGCGGCTGGGGGACGAGAAGGCGGACGCGGCGGTGGCGTCGCTGGACCAGCCCAGCGACCGCGGCGTGGTGGCGGGGTAGATCAGGAATTTCCTGACCCAATGACCGTCATCCTCGGGTCAAGCCCGAGGATGACGAGGGAAGGGCGCTAGCGCCGCTTCCATCACGGCCACTTCACCTCGGGGGGCATGGACGAGAGGATCGACTCCACATTGCCCCCGGTCTTGAGCCCAAACAGCGTGCCGCGGTCGTAGAGCAGGTTGAACTCCACATAGCGGCCGCGGCGGATCAGCTGTTCCTCGCGCTCCGTCTCGCTCCAGGCCTGGCCCATGCGGCCGCGCACGATCTTCGGATAGATGTCCAGGAAGGCCAGGCCGACGTCGCGGGTGAAGGCGAAGTCGCGCTCGAAATCGCCGCTGTCGTGGTGGTCGTAGAAGATTCCGCCTGTGCCGCGGGGCTCGTTCCTGTGCGGCAGGAAGAAGTATTCGTCGCACCAGGCCTTGTAATTGGCGTGCCAGGCGGGGTGGTGTGCGTCGCAGGCGGCCCTCATGGCGGCGTGGAAGGCGGCGCTGTCGGGCGCGGCCTGGTCGCGGTCCACGGCCAGCAGGGGGGTGAGGTCGCCGCCGCCGCCGAACCAGGTCTTGGTGGTGGCGATGAAGCGGGTGTTCATGTGCACCGCCGGCACGCGCGGATTACGCATGTGGGCGATCAGGCTGACCCCTGTGGCGAAAAACCGCGGGTCGTCGCCCGCCCCGGGCATGCCGGCGGCCATTTCCGGGGTGAAACTGCCGAAGACGGTGGAGGTATGGACCCCGACCTTCTCGAACAGGCGGCCGTGCATCATCGACATCACCCCGCCGCCGCCCGCTTCCCGGACCCAGGGCTTGCGTTCGAAGCGTCCTGGGGCGCCCGGATAAAGCGCAGCGGGCGCCTCGTCCTCCAGCCCCTCGAAGGCGGCCAGAATTTCGTCGCGAAGACGCTCGAACCACGCGGCGGCCTGCGCCTTGCGCTGTTCCAGCACGGGGTCGGGGGTGTTCATGCCCGCGCTTTGGCCGAGGCGGCGGGGGCTGTCAAATAAGGGTTTCCCCCTAGGCGCGGTTTGACACTCCGGGCCGCGCGCGCCAGACGGGGCGCATGAGCGCCAATACCGAGCCGACGCCGCCGGAAAGTCTGTTCCGCGACGCCATGAGCCAGTTCGCCAGCGGCGTCACCCTGGTGACGACGCGCGGCCCGGACGGCCAGGCCTACGGCTTCACCGCCTCGGCCTTCAGTTCGCTCTCGCTGCACCCGCCCCTGGTGCTGGTGTGCATGGGGGCCCGCGCCACGGCCTATCCGGTGTTCATGGAGGCGACCCGCTTCGCCATCAGCATCCTGGCCGAGGATCAGGCCCACCTGGCCAGGCTGTTCTCGACCCGCGGGACCGACCGATTCGGCGATCCGGCCATTTTCGACAGCCCGCACGGCCTGCCGGTGGCCGCCGGCGCCCTGGCGCGGCTCGATTGCGCCCTGGAGACCCGTTATCCGGGCGGCGACCACGCTGTGCTGATAGGTCGCCCCCTGCACATCGACCTGACCCCGGGCAAGCCGCTTATCCACTATGACCGGGCCTTGATGGGGCTCGATCACGACGGTTAGCCAAGGGCAAATCCCGGATCGTCTGTATGGTTTTCCGCAATGCCGGTTGAAAAAGGGCGAGACGCATTCTAAGCGAACGCTCACGACAGGGCTGTCTGACCGGCGGAGGCGCCGCCCCAACCCCGTCTTTCGTGTTTTGGGCTCCCAGGCGGGCCCAAGGGTTTTGAAGTTCGGACCTCTCTAAAGGGTCTGGGGGCCGCGCCGATCAGCGGCGCTTGTGGAAGGTGATTGCAGGGTGTCGAACCTCGCCGTGGGCGCCACGACCGATCCGGGACATTCGTCGGACGATCCGAGCCGCCGGGACTTTATTCATATCGCCGCCATCGCCGCCGCCGCCGGCGGGGCCGCCGCGGTCGTCTGGCCGTTCATCGACCAGATGAACCCTGCGGGCGACACCCTGGCCCTGGCCTCGGTCGAGTTCGACCTGGGCAAGGTAATGCAGGGCCAGCAGGTGACCATCAAGTGGCGCGGCAAGCCGCTGTTCATCCGCAACCGGACCCCGGCGGAGATCGCCAAGGCCGTCCAGGACGACAACGCCTCGATGAAGGACCCCGCCAAGGATGCCGACCGCACCAAGGAGGGCAAGCAGCAGTGGATGATCCTGATCGGCAACTGCACGCACCTCGGCTGCGTGCCGACCTTCGGCGGCGGTGAATACGGCGGCTGGTTCTGCCCCTGCCACGGCTCGGTCTACGACACCTCGGGCCGCATCCGTAAGGGTCCGGCGCCGCTGAACCTGGCTCTGCCAGAGTACGCGTTCCTTACCGACACACGGGTCAAGATCGGCTGACGATGAGCGGACATTCAACCTATCAGCCGAAGACCGGCTTCGAACGCTGGCTCGACAGCCGCCTGCCGATCATACGGCTGGCCCACGACACGGCCGTCAGCTACCCCACGCCCCGCAACCTCAACTACTGGTGGACGTTCGGCGGCATCCTCACCCTGTGCCTGGGCGTGCAGATCATCACCGGCATCATCCTGGCGATGCACTACACCGCCAGCGCCGACCACGCCTTCAACAGCGTCGAGCACATCATGCGCGACGTGAACTATGGCTGGCTGATCCGCTACATGCACGCCAACGGGGCCTCGATGTTCTTCATCGCGGTCTACATCCACATGTTCCGCGGCCTGTACTACGGCTCCTACAAGGCCCCGCGCGAGGTTCTTTGGCTGCTGGGCTGCATCATCTACCTGCTGATGATGGCCACGGGCTTCATGGGCTATGTGCTGCCCTGGGGCCAGATGAGCTTCCACGGCACGGTGGTCATCACCAACCTGTTCGGGGCCTTCCCGATCGTCGGCGAGGCCATCACCACCTGGCTGTGGGGCGGCTTCGCGGTCGACAACCCCACCCTCAACCGCTTCTTCTCGCTGCACTACTTGCTGCCGTTCGTGATCGCCGGGGTGGTGATACTGCACATCTGGGCCCTGCACGTGGTCGGCCAGAACAACCCGACCGGGGTCGAGCCCAAGTCGAAGGCCGACACCGTGCCCTTCACGCCCTATGCGACGGTGAAGGACGGCTTCGCCATGAGCGTGTTCCTGATCCTGTTCGCCACCTTCGTGTTCTATATGCCGAACGCGCTGGGCCACGCCGACAACTACATCCCGGCCAACCCGCTCGTGACGCCGGCGCACATCGTGCCCGAATGGTACTACCTGCCGTTCTACGCCATCCTGCGCGCGGTGCCGGACAAGCTGATGGGCGTGCTGGCCATGTTCGCTTCGATCGGCTGCTTCTTCGCCCTGCCGTGGCTGGACACGTCGAAGGTGCGGTCCTTGCGCTACCGCCCGACGGCCAAGCTGTACTTCTGGATTTTCGTCCTGGCCTGCCTGGTGCTCGGCTACTGCGGCGGCCGCCTGCCGGATGACCCGGTGATTCCGGGTCTGAAGACCTTCATCCTGGGCGACAGCGACCCCAACAGCTTCGTCTGGCTGTCGCGTATCGCCACTGCCTACTACTTCGCCTACTTCGCGGTGATCATCCCCGTGCTGGGCCTGGTCGAGAAGACCCTGCCGGTGCCGGAGACCATCGCTTCTCCCGCCCTGTCGCACCCCGCGCCCGCCAAGACCGAGGCCTAAGAAAGATGACGCTCAAGCTTCTTTCCAAGGCCGTCTTCTCCAAGGCGATGGGGCTGGCTCTTACCGGCGCCCTTCTGGCCGGCGGCGGCGCCATGGCCCAGGCTCCCCACCCGGAAGAGCCGGAAAACATCCAGTGGTCGTTCGAAGGCCCGCTGGGCAAGTTCGACCAGGCGCAGCTGCAGCGCGGCTACAAGGTCTATCGCGAGGTCTGCGCCGCCTGCCACAGCATGAGCTTGCTGTCGTTCCGCAACCTCGGCGACAAGGGCGGGCCGTTCTACGCCCCGCGCTACCCGAACTCGAACGACAACCCCTATGTGAAGTCCCTGGCGGCCGAATACGAGGTCGACGACATCGACTCCGAGACGGGCGATGTGATCAAGCGCCCGGCGATCTCCGCCGACCGCCTGCCCTCGCCGTTCAAGAACGAGGCGGCCGCCCGCGCCAGCAACGGCGGCTCGCTGCCGCCGGACATGTCGGTGCTGGCCAAGGCCCGCGAAGGCGGCCCGGACTACATCCACGCCATCCTGACCGGCTACCGCGACCCGCCGGCCGGGCTGAAGGTGGACCCGGGCAAGTTCTACAACCCTTACTTTCCCGGCGACCTGACCTCGGCCTGGTCGGGCGACCCGGCGCATATCCCGCACGGCGGCGTCATCGGCATGATCCCGCCGCTGCGCGACGGCCTGGTGACCTTCGACGACGGCACCAAGTCGACCCTCGACCAGCAGGCCAAGGACGTCTCGGCCTTCCTGATGTGGGCGGCCGAGCCCAAGCTGAACGAGCGCCACCAGATGGGCGCGGCGGTGATGATCTACCTGCTGCTGCTGTCGGGCCTGCTTTACGCCAGCTACCGCAAGGTGTGGAAGAACGAGAGCCACTAAGGTTTCTTCGCCCAGGCAATACGGAAAGGCCCGGCCCAGCGCCGGGCCTTTTTCATTCTGGCGCCGCGCTTGCCTGCCTTCCGAGATGAAAGGCGCCAGTGTCTCATTTTGGGCCGGTCTCGCGTTTAGGGCGAAGGCCGTCGCCAGAGTGAAGGCGGGCGTTCAAATGTGATCGAGCGGACGTTCCCGTTGGCCGACGCTCAAGCATAGGGATCAAGGCCATAACGACGCCGACAACCCCCACGACTCCGACAACGCCGACGACGCCGTCGTACCCCTGCGTCTGCGGCGGCACGGTCGGTTGCGGCGGCTACAACTGCACCGGCGGCGGCGGCGGCGGAACAGGCGGCGGCGGCACGACCGTCACGGTGAACCCGAGCGTCACGGTCAATGTGAACGTCAACGCCGACATCAACGCGACGGCGACCAACACGAACAACAACGCCAACAACAACGCCAACACCAATACCAACACCCAGACCAACAACAACACCAACACCCCGACGACACCGACGACTCCCACCACACCGACGACGCCGACCACACCCACGACTCCGACCACACCGACGACGCCCACCACGCCCACCACGCCGACGACGCCGAACACCAACACCAACACGATCAACAACAACGTCAGTTCGATCAGCCACTCGGAATCGAGCAGCAGCTCCAGCTCGACCAGCAGCGCCACGGGCGGGGCGGCAGGCTCGAGCAGCAGTTCCAGCAACAACGACGGCGGCGGTAGCAGCAACGAGGGTACGCCCGGCGGCGGCGCCACCCCGCGCATCGGCACCGACGCGGGCGACACCCTGGACGGCGGCTCCAGCAATGACAGCATCGCCGGGGGGCTAGGCAACGACACCATCAACGGCGGCGCGGGGCTCGACTACCTGCGCGGCGACGACGGCGACGATTCCATCAGCGGCGGCGCCGACTTCGACGACATCAACGGCAACAACGGCAACGACACCCTGAGCGGCGGCGACGGCAACGACTGGGTCGTCGGCGGCCAGGGCAACGACTCCATCCGCGGCGATGCCGGCAACGACATCGTCTACGGCAATCTGGGCGACGACAACCTCAGCGGCGGCGACGGCAACCACTGGGTGCGCGGCGGCCAGGGCAACGACGTGCTCGACGGCGGGGCGGGAAATGACTTCATGTCCGGAGACCGCGGCGATGACACCATCAGCGGCGGCGACGGCGCGGACCGCTTCAACATCGTCACCGGCGCGGGGACCGACCGGGTGCTGGATTTCAAGGCGTCCGAAGGCGACTACGTCACCATCGAGCCCGGCCTGACCTACACCCTGAGCTACGCGGGCGGGAACACCACCATCACGCTCAGCGACGGCGGCCAGATGGTCCTGGTCGGCGTGGCCGACGCCAACGCGCTGGGCTCGAACTGGCTGCACTAGGGATTTTTTGAGCTAGGCTGGAGCGATGATCTCGCCCACGCCAAAGCCGCCCTACCACGTCGTCATCTTCACCTCGGTGCGCACCGGCGGCGACGAGGCCGCCTATGGCGAGATGGCCGGCCGGATGATGGCCCTGGCGGCGCAGCAGCCAGGCTATCTGGGCGTCGAGCACGCCGGGGACGGCGCGGGGAGCCTGACCCTGTCCTACTGGGAGAGCGAGCGGGCCATCGCCGACTGGAAGCGCCACACCGACCACCTGGTCGCCCAGGGCCTGGGCCGCAGCGACTGGTACGCCCGCTTCAAGGTGCGGGTGGCCAAGGTGGAGCGGGACTACGGTTTCGAGCGGGAGGGATAACCCGCGCCAGCCTTGAAGGTTGGCTGCTCTTGTCCGTGCGGTGCCGCTACCCATTTAGGGTGGGTGAAGCCGAGCTTGCAGACGAAAGACCCAACCTCCGATGCGATTGAGCAGTTCATGCTCAGCGCAGCCTTGCCGATTTTCTACGACGCTGACTCAACGGTCTTCGCCATTGGCACGGGAACTTTATTTTCGATCGATGGACGTTCGTATGTCGTTACCGCGGATCATGTCACCAAAGGGCTGGATCTTGAGAAACTTGCGAGCCCCATGGGACGCTCGAGGGACCAAATCTGCACTTGGGGCTCCATGGGTCGTGTCCCATCGCGTGGTGTAACTGGGCGGGTGTGATAACCACGCTCTCCGGCGAGGCCGGGGTTGATCAGCCTGCCGGGATGGACAGGCTGACGAGGGGATCATCGCTCAAGGGGGCGAGGGTTTCCAGCGTCATATAGCGGGA
>CANJOB010000053.1 GCA_947475655.1 Caulobacterales bacterium
CGCAGGTTGCCGAGTGGGTGGATATCGCAGGCGATGAGGTTGGCCATCGCCCGAACCCGCGCGCGATCGAACGGCGCCGCCGGCAACAGCGGTGGCGACGGATGCGCCTCCTCCAGCCATTCGAGGATGGCCATGCTCTGGAAAAGCGCCTGGCCGTCAGCCTCCAGCACCGGCACCAGGCCCTGGGCGTTCAACGCCAGGAAATCCGCCGACCGCTGGGCGCCGGCCGGAAGGTCGACAGGCACGACGTCGTATTCCAGCTGCTTGAGATTCAACGCGATACGGGTGCGATACGCGGTGCCGGAAAGCCAGTAGGCGTGAAGGCGGAATTCAGCCATTGGCCCGGTCCTCCGGCTGGGTCAGATGCTCGATCAGAAGCCGCGCTGCGGTCGAGATCCGGCGGATGTCGCGCACGCACAGCATCCGCGGGCGCACAGCCCAGGTCTCCGACAACGGCCTGATCTCTATGTCGAGATATTCGGCGAAGGGATGCGTTATGCGGGCGGGCAGGATCGTCACCCCCAGGCCAGCGGCCACCAGCATGCGGACGCTTTCGAAACTGGCGGCATGGGCCCGGACCCGAAGTTCGCTTCCCATCGCCCGCGAATGGTCGCGGAAGATGGTCATCAAGGCGCTGTCCTTCTGCAGGCCGATGAAATGGTGTCCAAAGAAGTCTGAGAGGGTCAGGCTGGATCTGCTCGTCAACTCGTGGCCGGCCGGCAGCACTGCGACCAGCTCGTCGTTCTGCCAGGGGATGGTCTGCAGTCCCTGAGGGTCGACGGTGCCCGAGACGAAGCCGACATCGGCCACCCCGGTCCGCACGGCGTGCAGGACCTCCAGGCTGGTGAATTCGTTGAGTTCCAAATCTATGCCAGGATGGAGCTGAAGGAAGCTGGCGATCTTATTGGGAAGGTCGCTGCACACAGCCGATACGTGGGCGTAGATGCGGACATGACCAGTGATCCCCTCTCGGGCGCCCTCGAGATCAAGGGCGATCCGCTCCAGCATCTGGGCCACGTCGAGGAGCTGGCCATAGAGGGTCTCGCCGGCGGCGGTGAGCACGACACCCCGGTCCCGGCGGTCGAACAGCTGGACTCCGGCGCGGGCCTCCAGCTCGGAAATGCGCCGGCTGACCGCGGAATGGGCGAGGTTTTCCCGGATGGCGGCTTTCGAAAGACTGCCCTCCTGAGCCGTGGCGATGAAGACGCGAAGGCTGGTGAGGTCGAGACCGAGCGCACGCCAAGCGTGGGTTGACGATACCATGATGATCCTTCTGGACCGGTCCGGAAGGCCCGGCCCTTATCACGACCGCAGCCAACCTGCTGAATATCGACAGAATTGCAAGCAAGAAGATAGGGAACCTCCGCAGATTGGGGTCCGGCGGCCAAGCGCCCTGCCATTCGGGTCCCCATTGGCCGGCTCTCAAGGGAGAGACGAAAAGGGAGGGGACCGACCCGTTCCGACCCCGCAGAGCAACTCTGCGTTGCTCAATGGCGAATGGACCTAAGGCCGCCTTAGGGGGACCAATAGGAAAACGGGGGAAACAAAAATGAGTCACAAAATGGCTAAGTCGCGCGCCCAATGGGGAAATGCCCTCACCCGGGCGGCTGTCCTCAGTGTCCTCATCGCCGCTCCCGCGGCCTATGCGCCGCCCAGCAGCGCCCAACCCGCCGTCGCCGTCTATCCGGCCACCGGCGGCCCGCCGTGGCGGACGCTGCCGGAAGCGGCGACATTCCCATTCAAGGACCTGCGGAAGGAACTGGCGAACAAGACGACCGGCACGTTCACGGTGACCTCGGTCGGCGACATGTTCTGGAAGATGCCGGTCTCCAAGCGCATGAGCCCGCAGCTCCGTGAGCTGATGCAGAAGGCCGATACGACCGTGGGCAACCTCGAGGGCGGCGCGGGTTGGGACCCGGACTCCAGCGGAAACGCCCTGGCGGAACTTGGCGTCGACCTCCTCGCCCCCGGCGAATTTGACGGCGGCTGGGAAGGCTTCCAGACCTCAGTCGAGGCCATGGGGAAGCACGGGATCAAGATAGCGGGCGCCGGGGCGAACCTCGACGCGTCCCGCCGGCCGCAGTTTCATGAAACGGCGCAGGGGCGCATCGCCCTGGTTTCCGCCTGTCCCGCCGACAACCTCTGCGGACCCCGCGCCACCCCGGCAAGGCCGGGCGTGAACCCGCTCGGGATGACGATCTGGAATGTGGTCACGGCGGAACAGTTCAACCAGCTGTCCGGAATCCAGGCCTCGATCCTCGCCCGCCGGGGCGAGCCGCCGGCCGTGGCGTTCAGCGCCGATCCGCCGCCCCTGCCGGCCGGCCGGCTGATGTTCATGGGCCAACGGTACATGATCGGCGACAAGCCCGGGGGCCTGCACTATGAGCCCGACCCGATCGACGAGCAGTCCCAGGTCCTGGCCATCCGGAATGCGAAGGAGCTCTCCGACTTCGTCATTTTCCACATGCACGACCACCTGAACCCGTCCACGTTTCAGCAGTACTCGCACAGCAACTATCCCGCCGACTATCTGCGGCCGTTCATCCACAAGCTGATCGACAACGGCCTTGATATGTATGTGGGCACAGGCGTGCACACGATACAGGGCATCGAAATCTACAAGGGCCGGCCTATCTTCTACAACCAAGGCAACCTTGGGGTCGATCTGCTCCGCGGCCTGAACTCGCAGGTGAGCCCGGAAGGCATGACCGCGACGGAACTGGGCGAGCGGCGGACCAACTGGGTTTGGCAGGCCGACAACACCGTCGCCTACATGGCCAACACGACCTACAAGGACGGCCGCCTGACCGAGGTCCGCATCTATCCGGTCGACATTGGTCTTGGCAGCCGGCCCTGGTCGAGGGAGCAGATTCCCATGACCCCGTCGCCGGCCATGGCGCGGACCATCCTGGAACAGCTGCAGAAGTTCTCCGAGCCCTACGGCACCAAGATCGCCATCGAGAACAACATCGGCATCATCCGTGTCCCACCCGAGGAGACGGCGGAGATCGGCGGCGACCTGGTGATCCCGGGCCGCAGAATGAACGGGCCCGCGCGCTGATGACGGCTCCATGAGGTAGGGGGCCTGACGAACACGGCATTGCAGATGGCGAAGGGAAAATTCGCCACATCAATCAAGAAACGGCGGTCGCAAGACTGCTCTGGGGAGAAACGTCAATGAATGAGCAAGCCAACCGCAATCGCCGCGTCAAGGCGCTATTGCTAACCTCCACCGCCGCCTTCCTGCTCGCGGGTCAAGCCGTGGCTCAGGCGCCGGCGGCGCCTACCGGCGCTGTCGAGGAGGTGGTGGTCACCTCGTCCCGCATCGTGCGCGACGGCTTCGCCGCGCCCACACCGGTGACCGTGGTCGGTCCTGAGGAGCTGGCCGCGGCGGCCACGCCCAATATCGCCGAATATGTCAACCGGATGCCGCAACTTCAGGGTTCCAATACCGCACGCAGAATCTCGGGGATGACCGGGCCCGGCCTCCAGGGAGCCAACGTCCTCAACCTGCGCAGCTTGAGCAACATCCTCAACGGCGAGAACCGCACCCTCGTGCTGCTGGATGGCCGGCGGGTGGCGCCGGTCACGCCGGGCGGCGCGGTGGACATCAACGTCTTGCCCAGCGCCCTGATGGAGCGGGTCGACATCGTCACCGGTGGCGCTTCGGCCGCCTGGGGGTCCGACGCGGTCGCCGGCGTGGTCAATTTCATTCTCGACAAGAAGTTCACCGGGATCAAAGGCGAGGTTCAGCTCGGCACCACGACCCACTGGGACGCGGAAACCCAGCAGTACACCCTGAGCGTCGGCACGCCCTTCGCCGGCGGCCGCGGGCATTTCCTGGCCAGCGGCGAACACACGATCTCCAGCGCCGGCGATCCCATAATTTCGCGCGATTGGTTCAACTACCAGCAAGTGGTCAACAACCCCGCTTACGTGGCCGGGAGCGGCATCGCCGGCCGGGTGCTCGCCGACAACATAAATCACTCCCTGGCGGCGCCTGGGGGGCTCATCACCGCCGGCCCGCTGAAAGGGACCACGTTCGGCGCCGGCGGCGTGCCGGAGCGGTTCGTGTACGGCATCGTAAGCGGTGCGACGATGATCGGCGGCACGCAGACTTCGGACGCCGGCATCATCCAGCTGGTGCCCGCCGACACGCGTTCGAACTTGTTTTCCCGGGTCAGCTTTGATGTGACCGACGCAGCCACTGTCTACGCCGAAGCGTCCTACGCGCGCGACGAAGTGAACCCTCCTGCCGCGTACTACATCCGCAACAACGATATCGTCATCCGCAGCGACAACCCGTTCATTCCGGCCTCGACGAAGGCCCAGATGACCGCAGCCGGGCTCGCGTCCTTCAACTTCGGCCGCCTCTTCAACGAGTTCGGTCCGACCGCCAATCACCATGTCCGCAAACAGGTCAGAGGCGTCATCGGCGCCGACGGGCGGTTCGGTTCGACCGGTTCGTGGCACACCTATTATCAGTACGGCCGGTCCAACGTGCTCAACGCGGCGGGCAACAATCCGATCGTGCCGCGGGTCAATGCGGCGGTCGATGTCATCTCCAACCCCGCCGTCAATGGCGTGGCGGGGGTCGCCGCCGGCGCCCCGGTCTGTCGTTCGCGCCTGACCGCCCCCAACAACGGCTGTATCCCGCTGAACCTCTTCGGCACCAACAGCGCCTCGCCGGAAGCCATCGCCAGCGTCATCGGCGTAGCGTGGCGGGACCTGGAATACGTCCAGGAAGTGGCGGCCTTCAGCGGGCAGTTCGAGCCCTTCTCCATCTGGGCGGGCCCCGTGTCCCTGGCGGCCGGCGTGGAGTGGCGGAAAGAGGAGTACGTTCAGAAGGCCGACCCGATCTCGCTCACGGCCACCTTCTATCTGGGCAATTTCACTGAGGGCACCGGCAAGGAGTCCGTCAGGGAAGCTTTCGCGGAAACGGTGGTGCCGCTGTTGCGGGACGCGCCCCTGGCGAAATCCCTGGATTTCAACGGCGCCATCCGGTTCACCGATTATGGCATCAGCGGTGGTGTGAAGACTTGGAAGGCCGGCTTCGTCTATGACATGGACGATTCCTTGCGCCTTCGCGCGACGCGATCGCGCGATATCCGTGCGGCGAACCTCGCCGAGCTGTTCCAAGGCGCCGCCGGGACCCAGACCTTCGTGCTCGAAGACTCCACCTTGCCGGGCAATCCCCCGCCGGCGACGACGGTCGTCACGTTCAACCGTGGCAACCTCGCGCTCACGCCGGAATTGGCCGACACGACTTCGTTCGGCGGCATCTACCGGCCGGCCTGGTTCAGCGGGTTCAGTGTCGCGGTGGACTATTGGAAAATCGAACTGAACGACGCGATCACCACCCCCACCCTGCCGGGGCGCAGCGCCGCGCAAACCGTTATCGACCAGTGCGCCGGCTATCGGACCGTGGCATTGCCGGCTCAGTGCGCCAATATCACCCGCGGCGCCCTTGGAACGGTCAATACGGTGACGGTCGGCCCGGTCAACTCCCAGGCGGTGGAGACCGGCGGGATCGATCTCGAAGTCGCCTATCGCATGCCCCTCTACGACGGCGAACTGAACCTTCGGTTCCTCGGCACCTACGTCGACAAGTACCTCACCACGCAAGTGGGCGGATTGCCCCTGGACACCCTCGATATCGGCGGCCCACGGCGGTACCGGGGCTTGTTCACGGCCACCTATGAGAAGGGCCCCAGCCGGACCACCCTGACGGCCCGCTATATCGGGGAAGGCAGGTACTCCGCCGAGCCTCCTGGCTCCGCGACGCAGGTGGTGGGAAATCGCATTCCCGCCGTCACCTACTTCGACCTGGCGGAGAGCTATGACCTCAGCCTGTTCGGGTCGAAATCCCAGGTGTTCGCCGTGATGGAGAACGTGCTGGACGAGGATCCCCCCGCCGGGGGCGGCGTCCTCTTCGATCCGCTCGGGCGGCAAATCCGCGTCGGCCTCCGGTTCAGCTTCTAGCCGCGCGCCAGCAAACATCCGGGTGTCGGCGGTCTGCCGGCGCCCGGACCGCTTCCGCAATCGAGTTTTCATGTCCAAATCCATGCTTCCCCACAAGATTTGGAACGCCCATGCGGTAGCTGAACAAGCTGGCAGGACAATTTTAGATCTTCACCTTCCGGTCCAAGTCGCTGCGCCATGAGCGGACCTCTGACCGATCTGCGCGTGATCGAGCTCGGCGCCCTGATCGCTGCGCCGTTCGCGGCGCGCCTGTTCGCCGAGTTCGGCGCCGAGGTCATCAAGGTCGAGACGATCGACGGCGGCGATCCGCTGCGGCGCTGGCGCAAGATGCACAACGGCACCTCGATCTGGTGGTACCTGCAGTCGCGCAACAAGAAGTCGATCGCCGTCAACCTCAAGACCTCGGAGGGGGTCGATATCGTCAAGCGCCTGGCGGCGAGCGCCGATGTGCTGATCGAGAACTTCCGCCCCGACACCCTGGAGCGGCTGGGGCTCGGCTGGGACGTCCTGTCGAAGCTCAACCCTGACCTGGTGATGGTCCGCATCTCCGGTTACGGCCAGACGGGCCCCTATCGGGACCGGCCGGGTTTCGGGGCGATCGGGGAAGCCATGGGCGGCATCCGCTACACTACCGGCGAGCCGGGCGGCGCGCCGCCACGCATGGGCGTCAGCCTGGGCGACTCGCTGGCGTCCCTGCATGGGGTGATCGGCGCCCTGATGGCGTTGCTGCGCGTCAAGACGGGCCAGGGCCGCGGCCAGATCGTCGACGTTTCCCTGGTCGAGAGCGTGTTCAACATCATGGAGAGCGTGGTCCCCGAGTACGACATGCTCGGTGAGGTCCGGGAACGCTCGGGCGGGGCGCTGCCCGGCATCAGCCCGTCCAACACCTATCGCGCCGCGGACGACGGGTTCGTCGTTATCGGCGGCAACAGCGACCCGATCTTCCGCCGCCTGATGATCGCCGTCGGCCGTGCCGACCTGGCGGACGATCCCAACCTGAAGAGCAACGACGGCCGGGTGAAACGCAACGCGGAACTCGACGCGGCCATCGGCGACTGGGTCGGCCAGCGGACGGCGGTCGAGGCCATCGGCGTGCTGGAGCAGGCGGAGGTGCCGGCCGGGCGCATCTATTCCGCCGCCGACATCGTCGCCGATCCCCACTACCAGGCGCGCGGCATGGTCGAGCCGATGATCTTGCCGGACGGTGTCTCGGTACGGATGCCCGGCATCGTACCGAAACTGTCCGAAACTCCCGGCGAGGTGCGCTGGCCGGGGCCCCGGTTGGGGGAGCACACCGACGCCATCCTCGAGGGCGCGGGATTCAGCGAGGCCGAAATCGGCACCCTGCGCGCCCAGGGAGCGGTGTGTTGAGCCTCGCGCCCGACCCGATCGTCATCCAGGAAGTGGCGCTGTGCGACGGGTTGCAGATCGAGCCGGCCTGGGTTCCCACCGAGGAGAAGGTCCGCCTGGCCGACGCGCTTTCCGGCTTCGGCTTCAGCCGCATCGAGCTCAGTTCGTTCGTCTCCCCCCTCGCCGTGCCCGCCCTGCGCGACGCCGAGGAGGTGTTCGCCCGGGTGCGGCGCGCGAGCGGCTGCATCTATGTGGCGCTGGTCCCCAACCTGCGTGGCGCCCAGCGCGCCCTGGCGGCCGGCGCCGACGAGCTGAACCTGGTCATGTCCTCGAGCGACACCCACAACCGGGCCAACATGGGCATGGACGCCGGGACCTCGTTCCGTGCTTTCGCCGAGATCGTCCCCCGCGCGCTGGACAGCGGCGTGGGGCTGAACGGCACGGTGTCGACCGCATTCGGCTGTCCCTTCGAAGGCCCGCAGGACGAGGACAGGGTGCTGGCGCTGGTCGAACGCTACCGGGCGCTGGGCGTGCGTGGCGTCACCCTGGCCGACACCACCGGCATGGCCAATCCGCGCCAGGTCGAGGCCCTGGTCGAGCGCGTGCTTTCCCTGGTTCCCGCCGAGGACCTGACCCTGCATTTCCACAACACCCGGGGGATGGGGCTCGCCAACCTGCTGGCGGCCTACGAGGCTGGCGCCCGCCGGTTCGACGCGGCGCTGGGCGGCCTGGGCGGCTGCCCGTTCGCCCCGGGCGCGTCGGGCAACATCTGCACCGAGGACGTGGTCAACATGTGCCACGACATGGGCCTGACCACGGGCCTCGACCTGCCCGGCCTGATCGGCCTTTCCCGCATCCTGCCGGCGCTGCTGGGACACGATACGCCGGGGCAGGTGGCTAAGGCGGGCCGCGCCTGCGATCTTCACCCATCGCCTGGGACACAGGCCTTGCGGCGACAACGAAAAGCATAAGTCGGAGGGAGCTATGGAAATTCAGAACTCAGCGGACTCTGCGCCGGTAGATGACCGGGCGCTGATGCGGAAGGTCTCGCTCCGCTTCATGCCGCTCATCATGATCTGCTATTTCTTCGCCTTCTTCGACCGCATTAACGTCGGCTTCGCCAAGGCGGCGCTGCAAACCGACTTGGGCCTCAGCAACACGGCCTACGGCCTGGGCGCCAGCCTGTTCGTGATCGGCTACGTGATCTTCGAAGTGCCGAGCAACATGATCCTGTTCAAGGTCGGGGCGCGGCGATGGATCGCCCGCATCATGTTCAGCTGGGGCCTGGCCACCATCGGCATGATGTTCGTCACCGAGACCTGGCACTTCTACGCTCTGCGGTTCATCATCGGCTCGATGGAAGCCGGCTTCGCGCCCGGCATCCTCTACTTCTACACCATCTGGTACCCGGCCCAGATCCGCGGCCGCATCACTTCCGCCATGTTCGTCGCCTCGGCATTCTCCAGCATCGTCGGCGCGCCGATCGCCGGCCTGATCATGGAGCACGCTAACGGCATCCTCGGCCTTTCGGGATGGCGCTGGATGTTCGTGTTTGGGGGTGCCCCCTGCCTGGTGCTGGCCGCCGTGGTCTGGAACCGGCTGGACGACCGCATTTCCGACGCCAAGTGGCTCGACGACGGGGAAAAGGCGCGGCTGACCAGCGCGGTCGGCAATGTGCCGGCGGGTCTTCCCCATTCGCTGCTCGGCGCCCTGCGCTCTCCGGGTCTCCTGCTGCTGGCCCTGATCTATTTCATGATCCAGGTCGCCTCCTACGGCCTCAACTTCTGGGGCCCGGACCTGATCCGCACCGCTTTCGGCGCCATCGGCGACACCAAGATCGGTCTGCTGACGGCGACACCGTTCATCTGCGGCGCCATCTGCATGGTTCTGCTCGGACGGCAGGCCGACAAGACCGGCCACCGCGTGCCCTATGTCATCGCGTGCCTGCTGATCGGCGCGGCCGGTTTCGCCGGCGCCGGGGCCTTCTCGCACTCGCCCCTGCCGCTGATGATCTCGATCGCCGCAATCGGCACGGGCGTGGTCGCCTCGATCCCGATGTTCTGGACTCTGCCGGCGCGCCTGCTGGTCGGCGCCGGCGCGGCGGGCGGCATCGCCCTGATCAGCACGTTGGGCCAGATGGGCGGGATCGTCAGCCCGATTATGATCGGGCGCGTCAAGGACCTGACCGGCAGCGCCACGCCGGCTCTTTATCTGATCAGCGGCGTCTGCGTGGCGGCGGCGCTGATCCTCGCCTTCCTCTCGCCAATCCAGCTGCGGGCGAAGGACCACGGCAGATGAGGCCTGACCCTCGCCGGAGATGTAAGCATGGGTAGTTACCGTATCGGCCAGATCGTGCCGTCGTCCAATACGACGATGGAGACGGAAATTCCGGCGATCCTGCGCGGACGGCAAGGCGTTCTGCCGGAGCGGTTCACCTTCCACTCCAGCCGCATGCGGATGAAGCGCGTGGTCAAGGAGGAGCTGGAGGCGATGGACCGCGACAGCGACCGTTGCGCCCTGGAACTCTCCGACGCCCGCGTCGACGTGCTGGGCTACGCCTGCCTGGTGGCGATCATGAGCATGGGGCTGGGCTATCACCGCGTCTCGCAGGCGCGGCTGCACCAACGCACGGTGGAGAATGGAGGGGCGGCGCCGGTGGTCACCAGCGCCGGCGCCCTAGTCGACGGGCTCAAGGTGCTGGGGGCCAAGACCATCGTCATCGTCTGCCCCTATATGAGGCCGCTCACCCAGCTGGTGGTCGACTACATCGAGCACGAGGGGATCACGGTGAAGGACTTCGTCGCCCTGGAAGTCCCCGACAACCTGGAGGTCGGCCGCCTCGATCCGCAAAACCTGCTGGAGATCTACAAGCGGCTCGACCGCCGCGGCGCCGACGCCATCGTCCTCTCCGCCTGCGTGCAGATGCCCTCGCTGGGCGCCATCGCCGCCGTGGAGGCCCAGGCCGGCGTGCCGGTGCTGTCGGCGGCGGTGGCGACCACCTATCAGATGCTCAAGGCCTTGGACCTGGAGGCGCGGGCGCCCGACGCCGGCGCCCTGCTGTCCGGGCGCTACTAGACCTTTGCCAAAAAGAGGGGCGCCGCTCCCCAAGCGGCGCCCCTTCAAGACCGGGCCGGGCGGGGCTAGCCCACTCGGATCACGCCGACGTTGTTCTCGATGGTGATGACGGTCCCGAACGGCTTGGAGAGGTCCTGCATCAGTTTCAGGATCCGCTGCGCCTGGTCGGGCGCCGCCAGGCGGGAGAAGTTGGAGCGCGACAGCGGGCTCTTGCCGTCGATGCCGGAGTCGGTCGGATAGAGACGCACCTCCACCAGCTTGCCGCCCTCATAGCGACTGGTGGTCAGTAGCATTTCCTGGTTCTGCGGCTGATGGGTCGTGTCGGCCACCGTGGTCTCGGCCGGATAGGGGAGGGCCGGGTTGACGATCTGCGGCGTGGCGCCGGCCTGGTAGATGAAGTTCGAGAGGCCGTAGAAAATCGGCTTGCCCTTGTAGATCTCGATCCCGCGGAGGGTGTGGACGCCGTGGCCGACGAAGACGTCGGCGCCGTTGTCGATCACCTTGTGCGCCAGCTCGATCAGGAAGTCCGGGGTCTGGTTGTCATTGCTGTAGGCCTGGAAGGCGAACGAGTTTTGGTGGCAGTGGATGCCGACGACCATGAAGTCGGTCAGCTGCTTGCCGGCCCGCACGCTCTGAATGATGGGGTTCAGGTCCGACGGGTCCATGACGTAGCTGAGGTCGCCGGTCCGGCCGCCGGGCTTGGTCCTGTACCAGGTGCTCAGCACGTTGACGCGGTCCGCCGGCTCGTCCGCCCGCGCGGGCAGCACCGGCATGTTCACCTCGCCGCGCCGCGTGTACATGGAATCGCGCAGCTCTTTTAGGTTCTTCAGCTGCGCCGGGGTGACGATATTGTACGGCGTCACGTGCAGCGGGTTGACGCCGGGCCAGTTGGGCCGTGCGTCCGAATAGCGCGACGGCGCCGGGCTGTTGCTGGCGTCGATCGAATACATGCCGACCGCGCCGACCGTGCCCTTGGGCGTGGCGGCGATGCCGGGCCGGCGCGCGGCGACCAGGTCCCGCCCGGTGCCGGCATTGGCGATGCCCGCCTCGTCCAGATAGGCGATGGTCGACAGGATGCCCGGATGCCCGCCGTCGATCGAGTGGTTGTTCGCCGTGGTGACGATGCGGATGCCCATCTGCTTCAGGTCGGCGATGAAGGCCTTGGGCGACCCCCGCCTGTCGGGCGCGTTGGTCCAGTCGGTGATCGGGCCCTCCATGTTGGCGTAGGTCATGTCCGCCT
This sequence comes from Caulobacterales bacterium, assembly GCA_947475655.1. GTDB lineage: Bacteria > Pseudomonadota > Alphaproteobacteria > Caulobacterales > Caulobacteraceae > Caulobacter. The sequence goes on from CANJOB010000053.1 coordinate 11,648, forward strand.
CGCGCATGATCTTTGTCAGGGCCTGCCACTGCGGGTCGTTCAGCGGGCCGATGGGGCGGCTGGTCGTCCAGACGTCGCCGACGGCGGCGAAGGTGAAGCTGTCCTTGATCTTCATCGCCAATTCGACGGCGGGGTCGCGGATGTGGCGGACGATGGTGGCGTCGGCGCCGTTGATGGTGCCCTGGGCCAGGGCCGGGCCGGCGCCGAGCAGGACCGCGCCCATGGCCGCCGCCAGGCCCGGGCCATAACGAAGCCGCCGCTGGACGTCGCGGTGCGCGCGCAATGACTGCATGATCTGTCTCGCTCCCTTTGTGGGCTGTCGCCGCCCATTTTTGGTATTGCAGGCCGGCCCCGCCGGGCCCCGGCCAGCTATCCGTGCCGCTATAGCGGTGCACGGCAAGCTTCCGCCCCGGGCCGATCCAAGTCCATTCGCCATTGAGCAACGCAGGCTTGCTCCCAGCGCCTTCCAGTCAGGTTTGCTCGCTTGGCGGTTGCTCATTCTTGGCTCCCCTAATCGCATTATCGAGGCTGGCTGGCTCCTGGTGGCCTCCGAACGCCAGCTATTCGGCCCAAGGAGGGTGCATAGCTCTTAGCTGACCTTAGGACGGTCCGCTCACGAGACGGAGCAGGGCGCTCTAGGCTGGGCCGGCTGAGGCATAGGCCGACATCAGAACGTCCGCTTCCCGATCAATGCCGATCGAACAGCCGCAGCCGACATTACCTCTAGAACAAAGTTACGGTGGCAGCTTCGAAATGAGCTCTGAAACCGCCACCCAGAGGTCACGCTACAAACGCGTCGCCGCCAACTGTGCCGGAGCGCCTAGAAGTTGAAACGCACCCCAGCCTTAAAGGTGCGCCCGATCAGATCATACGAGCCGAAGGGCGTCTGAGCGCCGCCGAAGGGAGGATCCTTGTCCATCAGATTGTTGACGATGCCGAAAATCTGCAGGCGGCGCTCGTCGCTGTCGATCAGGTTGTACTGGGCCTGCAGGCTGAAATACGGCAGGCCGGGCAAGGTGTTGCGGCTGACGCTTTCCGCCAAGGTCGAATCGTAGTTCGCATCGCCGGGCTCGACCGCTGTGGCGCTGAACTTGGCTTTTCCAAAATAGCGCGCCTGCAGATTGGAGCTGAACCGCCCCAGTGTATAGGTCAGGCTGGCGTTGCCCGACACCTTCGAGACCACGACGCCGGCGTTTTCGGTGATCCGGCCGGGATCGATGGTGGTGTTGTGATCGATGAGCGAGGTGAGGTTACGGAAGTCCAGGCTTCCGGGGACCCCCATCATGTCGAGGGGCACGCGGTACTGCAGCTCGAAGTCGTAGCCGTTGATGCGCCGTGCGTTGAGGTTGGCGTAGGTGTTGTTGGTCTGGGCGATGCCGAAGATGCTGTTGTCGAACACGACGTTGGCGCAGTACTGCTTCTGGCCCTCATAGCAGCGTTGGACGACGTCGCTGATGGTGCCGATCACGCCCTTGATCTCGATGTCGTAGTAGTCGACCGAGGCCCTGAGGCCGGTGAGTATTTGCCAGGTCGGCTGGACCACGACGCCCAGGGTGAGGCTGTCCGATTTTTCCGGCAGAAGGTTAAGGTTGCCGACCGTGCGGTTGAGGGTCCGGCCGGTCTGGTTGGTGAACGGGTTGAAACCGGTGCCGCCTTGCAGAACGCCGGTGGTGAACAACTCCCACAGATTGGGCGCGCGGATGTCGCGCGAAAGCGTACCGCGGAAGCGCAGCGCTGGCATCATGTCGTAGGTGAGGCCGACCTTCCACGTGGTCACCCCGCCGCTGTACTGATAGTTGGTGCGGCGGACGGCGGCGTTCAGGTCGAGGGCCTGGACCATCGGCATATCGCGCAGGACCGGCACGCCGACTTCGGCATAGCCTTCATAGACCCACTGTTTGCCGCTAAAGCTGCCGCGGTTGGCTGTGCGGAAGGCGGCGGCCATTGCGCGCGGATTGGAGGATTCCGCGTCGAACTCGGTGCGGTACTCGGCGCCGACCGCGACCGAAAGGGGGCCCGCCGGCAGATTGATCGGTTCCCCGGCTAGGTTGGCGCCCACGCTTGTCTGCTTGATGTGGGTGATGCTGGTGACTGGATTGGTCACATAGTCGTAGGCCGCCGCTGAACCCTGGCCCGAACCGAAGATGTTGAACGGAACACAGCCCGCCTCTACGAGGGGCCGCTGTTCGGCGTTGAGGTTCGGGTTGGTGGCGATCGGCGCGCAGGTCGGCTGGCCGTTCGGACCGGTGATGACCGACACCGCCGCCTGGTGATTTGGCAGGTCCATCATGTTGGGGATGAGGAAGTTCAGCTTGGTTTTGCCGCTCTGGACGTGCGCGTCCCAGGACCAGTCGCCGAAAATCCTGCCCTTGGCGCCCAAGACGTAGCGCCAGACGTCGGTCTTGGTGATTGCGCGGGCCGAGCCGAGATCGAAGTTGAACCGGCCGACCGTGATCGTGGCCAGATTCCTCGCCGTCATCTGGTCGCGCACCGACTGCGGCAGGAACGGGTTGTCCCGGCCGATGATCAGGGCGGTGCTCTGTTCGATGTTGCCGTAGGAGCCGGTGTTGTCGGCGTGGCTGCGATTGAACTCGGCGAACACTGTCGTGTCGTCGTTCACGTCGAAATTGACGCGCGCCATGCTGGCGTAGCGCTCCAGCGGGGTGGCGATCTGGAAGATGCAGTATTGGCAGGTGCCGGGGTTTGAGTTGACGCCGTACATATCGATGCCGGCGACGGTGCCGTACTGCAGCTGGTAGGTCGTGCCGTTCGGACCGAACGCGGTCCCCTTCAGCGGGCCGCTGGTGATCACGCCGCCGGGTGTATTCACCGACTGGACGCCCTCGATATAGGCCTGCGCCGGCAAGCCGCGCGCGCGGGTGGCGCCCAGGGCGATCCGGCCCGGCTCCTTGCGGCCCCAGTCGCGGGTGTACCAGTTTCCGACGCCTTCGTTCTCGCTGTAGTCCGCGCCGACGATGAAGTGCGCCCGACCGCCGAGGAACGATCCGCCGGCGCCGAGAGAGACGACGTTCTCTCTGTAGTCGCCCAGTTTCGACTGCCCGCGCTGGATGGTGCCGGTCACCCCCTGCAGCCGGTCCTTGAGCACGAAGTTCACGACACCGGCTACGGCGTCCGAGCCATAGGCGGCCGAGGCGCCACCGGTGACGACGTCCACCCGCTCCACCAGGCTGGTGGGGATCTGGTTGGAGTCGACCGACATGGTGTCGGAGCGGTTCGGCACGAAGCGGCGCCCGTCGACCAGGACCAGGGTGCGTTGCGCTCCCAGGCCGCGCAAGTCGGGATTCATCTGTCCGCCCTGGGTGCCCAGCACGTTGCGTGTGTTGATCAGTAGCGAGGTGCTGTTGCGGAAGGAGGGGATTTCGAGAAGCACGTCGGCGATGGTTGATGGGGCCCGCTGTTCGAGCTGGCGCCCGCCAATGACGGTGACGGGGGTCGGGGTGGTGAACCCGCTCTGCAGGCGCGTTCCGGTGACGACGACTTCACTCACCGCTCCTGGCTCGGCCGGCGAAGCTTCCTGAGCCGCCGCGCCCGATGCCACCAAGATCGACGACAACGCGCAGGTCGCCAACATGGCGCGCTTAGAGGACTGATTCCGATACACTATAACCCCTCCCATTTTTATTCTTGATCCGATTAAGCACCGTAACGCGGCAGGACAGCAAGTCCCGAAACTCGCGGCGAGCTCGCAGGGTCTCTGCTGATGCAACCGTTGCGCCGGTCCGACTGCGGCGTTACCTTCGGCCGCCGGGAACACCACGTATCGCGCTAGCGCCAGAACTAAATAGGCGCCACGGGAGGAAGAATATGAAGAGGCTTCTGTTGGCCGGACTCGCGATCTGCGCGGTGGCGGGGTCGAGTCAGACCCAGGCCCACCACAGCGTCAACGGCGTGTACAACGTGGAAAAGTCCGCCATGATCTCGGGGGTCATCACCGAGGTGGAGTGGGTCAACCCCCATATCCACTTCGATATGATGGTAAGGGACGAAAAGACCAAGAAAGACGCCCTATGGCGCTTCGAGTGCGTTCCGGTCGGCGTGGCCCGCCGGGCCGGCCTGAGCAAGGAAAGCCTGATGTCGGGCGGCAAGCCAGTGCAGGTGAGGTTCAACCCCTCGCGCAACGGCGACCTCACCGGCTATGCTAACGAACTGATGATGGCGGACGGCCGCCGCATTCTATTCAATGGATCGCGCCAATGATGAAGCAGTCTCTTCTCGCCGCGACGGCGGCCCTGAGCGTTTTCCTCGCCGTCCCGGCCCTCGCCGCCGGGCCGGTGGATTTGAGCGGCACATGGTCCCAGGAGGGCGGCGCCGGACTCAATCCCGTTTTCCTACCCGACGGCTCGGTCTGCATGTTCGGATGCGCCAAGATCGCCGCTGAAGCCGGCAAGCCTGCCGTGACCCGGGTGGCAGGGCCGGTCACCCCGGCCGCGCCGCGCAAGCCGGACCGCCCGGTCTATAAGGCGGAGTTCCAGGCCAAGGTAGCCGAGCTCAACAAGACCCAGGTCAAGACCGACCCAGCGCTGCGCTGCGGCAATCCGGGCCTGCCGCGCATCGGCCCGCCGGCGAAGATTGTTCAAAGCAACAACCAGGTCGTCTTTCTCTACGACGACCTGAACGGCAGCTTCTGGCGTATCGTGCCGACCGACGGGCGCGCGCACCGGACCGATGTCGACGCGAGCCTGCTGGGTGATGGCGTCGGCCGCTGGGAGGGCGACACCCTGGTCGTCGAGACGAAGCGCTTCAGCGAAGACTCTTGGATCACCGATGACGGCGCGTTCCATACCGATGCGATGAAGGTCACAGAGACCTTCAAGAAGGATGGAGACGCCCTGCTGTACCAGGTGCGCGTCGACGACACCGTCCTGGCGGAGCCGTGGATCCGGCCGCCGCGCAAGCTGACCAAGGCCAGCGTCGAGCTGCAACAGCCGGCACCCTGCGTCGAACAGGACCTCGACCGGATCACCAATCTGGACGAACACCACGACAACGCCCGCTGATGGCGCATTGCCGACCCTGTCGCCCTTTCGATCACACTAGCTCCGTTGATCGCGCGACTTCGACATCGATTTCTTGAGCTTATCGAGCACTCCTTGCCGCTCCCGCCATTTCGTGATGTCAAACCTGTCCGCCGTCAGCACCAGTGAGACAGATTCAGGGTTCCAGCTAACGGAGGGTTTTGGTCTCATCGCAGTGACGTAGGAACGAAGATGAGATCAAAACCCTTGCCCTTGAAGACGAC
>CANJOB010000054.1 GCA_947475655.1 Caulobacterales bacterium
CTACGCCATGCGCATGCACGGCTCGCAGAAGCGCGCCTCCGGCGACCCCTATTATGCCCACCCGATCGAGGTGGCCGGCATCCTGACCGAATACCGCATGGACGCGGCGACCATCGTCACCGGCCTGCTGCACGACGTCATCGAGGATACCGATGTCTCCCGCCAAGACATCGCCGATCTGTTCGGCGAGGAGATCGCGGAACTGGTCGAGGGGGTGACCAAGCTCTCCAAGCTGGAGCTGTCGGTCGAGCATGAGCGCCAGGCGGAGAACCTGCGCAAGTTCATCCTGGCTATCTCCAAGGATGTTCGGGTGCTGCTGGTCAAGCTGTGCGACCGCCTGCACAACATGCGCACTCTGCAGTACATCACCAGCCCGGCCAAGCGCGAGCGCATCGCCCGCGAGACCCTGGACATCTACGCCCCCCTGGCCCGCAACATCGGCTGCCACCGCATCTGTTCCGAGCTGGAAGAGCTCAGCTTCACCCACCTGAACCCGGTCGGCCGCACCGCCATCATCCGCCGGCTGGAGACGCTTCGGGTCGAGCAGGGCAAGGCCGTGGCCGTGGTCAGCGCCGAAATCACCGCCAAGCTGGAGGCGGCGGGCGTGCCGGCGCGGCTGTTCGGGCGCGAAAAGCAGCCCTATTCGATCTGGCGCAAGCTGCAGCGCAAGTCGATCGGCTTCGCCCACCTGTCGGACATCTACGCCTTCCGCATCATCGTCGACACGGTGGACGACTGCTACCGGGCCTTGGGGGTAATCCACCAGACCTGGCCGAGTGTCCCGGAGCGGTTCAAGGACTTCATCTCGATCCCCAAGCGCAACAACTACCGATCCTTGCACACCACGGTGGTGGGGCCGCGCGGCATGCGCATCGAGATGCAGATCCGCACCGAGGCCATGGACCGGGTGGCCGAAGAGGGCGTCGCCGCCCACTGGCGCTACAAGGACGCCTCCTACGGCTTCGACGCCGAGGGGATGGAGGCCGCCGGCGGGCGCGACCCGCTCGCCAACCTGCGCCAGCTGGTGCAGGTGCTGGAACAGGGGGGCGATTCCGAGGAACTGGTCGAACATGCCAAGCTCGAGATGTTCCTGGAGCAGGTGTTCGTCTTCACCCCGAAGGGCCGGCTGATCAGCCTTCCGCGCGGGGCCATGCCGCTCGACTTCGCCTACGCCGTGCACACCGATGTCGGCGACAGCACCATCGGCATCAAGATCAACGGCGAGCTCAAGCCCCTGCGCACGCCCCTGGCCAACGGCGACGTGGTCGAGGTGGTGCGCGGCCAGCGGCCGCAGATCCAGCCCGACTGGCGCGCCCTGACCGTCACCGGCCGCGCCCGCTCGGCCATCAAGCGCCAGTTCCGCGCCACCGAGAAGGAAGGCTTCGTCCGCCTGGGCAAGGCCTCGGTCGACGAGGCGTTCGAGCGCGCCGGCAAGAGCCGCGCCGCGGTCACCCTGCGCCCGGCCCAGGACCGCTACGTCGCGGGCGGCAGCGAGGACGAACTGTTCGAAGCGGTGGGCCGGGGCCGGGTCTCGTCGACCCAGGTGCTGGAGATCGTCTTCCCGGGCCTCAAAGCCGACGAAAAGGCCGCCGCGTCCGCGCGCCAGCGGATCGAGGACGGCAAGGCGGCCAAGCTCTATGTGCGCGGAGCGGGGCTTTCCACCGCGACCGAAATCCATTTCGCCCAGTGCTGCCGGCCGACCCCCGGCGACCGCATCGTCGGTATCGCCCAGCCGGACAAGTCGGTCGCCGTCCACGCCATCGACTGCCCGCGCCTGGCCGAATTCGACGAGGCGGCGGAGGACATCTGGCGCGACCTGCACTGGACCGCCGAGGCCGAGGCCAACACGCTGAGCAATGTGAAGCTGAAAGCCACCATCCGCGACGCCCCCGGCGTGCTGGGCCTGGTCTGCACCATCGTCGGCGAGGCCGGTGGCAACATTGTCAACCTGAACATGCACAAGCGGCACGGCCACTTCTTCGACGTCGACATCGACGTGGAGGTCAAGGACGCCCGCCACCTGACCAACATCTCCGCCGCCCTGCGCGCCTGCCCGAGCGTGGAGACGGTGGACCGGGCGAGGGACGGTTGACGGCCTAACGCTACGGTGTAGGTCATGCCCATGACCTCTGAAGACGTCCTCGAAGAATTCCGCGCCGCCGGGGCCCTGCGCACCGGCCATTTCGTGCTGTCGAGCGGACTGCACAGCCCGACCTTCCTGCAGAAGAACCTGGTGTTCATGGACGCGCGCCGCTGCGAGCGGCTGTGCAAGGCCCTGGCGGCCAAGATCACCGCCGCCGTCGGCGCGGTCGACGTGGCCATATCGCCCGCCGTGGGCGGCATCATCCCCGGCTACGAGACCGCCCGGCATCTGGGCGTGCCGTCGCTGTACGTCGAGCGCGAGGGCGGCCAGTTCAAGCTGCGTCGCGGCTTCCATGTCGAGCCGGGCGCGCGCGTTGTGATGGTCGAGGACATCGTCACCACGGGCCTGTCGTCACGCGAATGCATCGCCGCCATTAGGGAGGCGGGCGGAAACGTCGTGGCCGCGGCCTGTATCGTCGACCGCTCGGGCGGCAAGGCGGACGTCGGCGTGCCGCTGATCGCCCTGGCCAGCCTGGAGGTGCCGGCCTATCCGGCCGACGCCCTGCCGCCTGAACTGGCGGCCATCCCGATCGAGGATCCCGGTAGCCGGCGGCTGGCCAAGGCCACATGACCTTAAGGCTCGGCGTCAACATCGACCACGTGGCGACGATCCGTAACGCCCGCGGCGGCGGCTATCCGGACCCGGTGCGGGCGGCGATCATGGCCCTTGAGGCCGGCGCCGACGGCATCACCGCCCATCTGCGCGAAGACCGCCGCCATATCTCCGACAACGACATCGTCCGCCTTAGCCGCCTGCTGCGCGAGCAGGGAAGGCCGCTGAATCTGGAGATGGCCTGCACCCAGGAGATGCTGTCCATCGCCCTGGAGCATAAGCCGCATGCCGTCTGCCTGGTGCCGGAGCGGCGCGAGGAGCGCACCACCGAGGGCGGGCTCGACGTCGCCGGCGGCCACAACTGGATCGCGCCCATGGTGGGGTCTCTCAAAGGCGCGGGCAGCCGCGTCTCCCTGTTCATCGCCGCCGACCCGGCCCAGATCGCCGCCTCGGCCCATGCTGGGGCCCAGGTGGTGGAGCTGCACACCGGCGCCTTCTGCGACGCGGTGCGCGAGGGCCGGGCCAAGGAGGCGGGGCTGGCGCTCGACGCCTTGCGCGCCGGCGCCGCCCACGCGGCGGACCTAGGCCTGGAGGTCCACGCCGGCCATGGCATCGACTACGAGACGGTGGAGCCGGTGGCGGCCATCCCGCAGCTGATGGAGCTGAACATCGGCCATTTCCTGATCGGCGAGGCGATTTTCTTAGGCCTTCCGGCCGCGATCGGCCGCATGCGGTCGGCGATGGACGCGGCCCGCCTATGATCATCGGCATCGGCTCGGACCTGTCGGACATCCGGCGCATCGAGAAGACTCTGGAGCGGTTTGGCGACCGCTTCATCCAGCGCACCTTCACCGAGGTCGAGCGCGTCCGCTCCGAACGCAAGCCGGACCGGGCGTCCTCCTACGCCAAACGCTTCGCCGCCAAGGAGGCCTGCGCCAAGGCCCTGGGCACCGGCATCCGCAACGGGGTCTATCTGGTGGACATGGGGGTGGTGAACCTGCGCAGCGGCCAGCCGACCATGGCCCTGACCGGCGGCGCGGCGGCCCGGCTGGCCAAGCTTACCCCGCCGGGGATGGCCGCCTTCATCCACCTGAGCCTGACCGACGACCACCCCTACGCCCAGGCCTTCGTGGTCATAGAGGCTCGTCCGTTATAGTATCCGCGCCCGTGTGACGTGACGCGCCTTGCTCCGGCCCGGTTGTCGGACTAGCTAGGGCGCACTGTATCGAGAGGCATCCCCCGCCCATGGCCGACACCGCCAAAGAGACCGAGACCACGGGCGGCGCGTCCGCGCTTGCGGAGCTGGTGGAGATCGTCAAGACGGTCGTCTACGCCCTGCTGATTGCCCTGGTGCTGCGGGTGCTGCTGTTCCAGCCCTTCACCATCCCGTCCGCCTCGATGGTGCCGACCCTGCTGGAGGGCGACTACATCATCGTCTCCAAGTTCTCCTACGGCTACAGCCGCCACTCGATCCCGTTTAGCCCGCCGCTGTTCCACGGCCGCATCCTGGGCCAGGAGCCCAAGCGCGGCGACATCATCGTCTTCAAACTGCCCCGCGACGGCCACACCGACTACATCAAGCGCCTGATCGGCCTGCCCGGCGACCGGGTGCAGATGATCGACAACCGGCTCTACATCAACGGCGCCGCCGTGCCGCGCCAGCCGCTGGGCAAGGTGACCGAACAGACCGAATACGGTTTCGAACAGTCGGTCGACCGCTACCGCGAGACCAACCCCGAGGGCCGCAGCTACGTCACCGACGACTGGGGCCCCACCGGCGACATGGACAACACCGGCGTGTTCATCGTGCCGGAGGGCAACTTCTTCTTCATGGGCGACAACCGCGACAACTCGCTCGACAGCCGCGCGCCGGAAGAGGTCGGGGTCGGCTTCGTCCCGGCCGAGAACCTCGTCGGCAAGGCGCAGATCATCCTGCTGTCGTGGGACAGCATGAAGGCCTCGCTGTTCAAGCCCTGGACCTGGGTGCTCAACGCCCGTCCGAGCCGGTTCTTCCACATCCTCAAATGAACACCCGCACAGCCGCCGTCCACGCGCTGGAGCAGAAACTCGGCTACGAATTCAAGGACCGCGCCCTGCTTGAGCGGGCCCTGACCCACGCCTCCGTCGGCGAAGGCGCCGCCAAGGTCGCGAACAACGAGGTGCTGGAATTCGTCGGCGACCGCGTGCTCGGGCTGCTGGTGGCCGAGGGCCTGGCCAAGCGCTATCCGGACGCCAGCGAGGGCGACCTGGCGCCGCGCCTCAACGGCCTCGTCAGCCGCGACACCTGCGCCCGCGTCGCCGCCGCGCTCGATGTCGGCCCGGCCCTGCGCATGTCCGGCTCGGCCACCAAGATCGGCGCCCGCGAGCGCGGCTCGGTCCTGGCCGGGGCCTGCGAGGCCTTGATCGCCGCCGTCTACATGGACTCCGACCTGGACGCGACCCGGCGGGTGTTCATCGACCTGTGGCGCGACGCCTTTGACGCCGATGGCGGCTCAGCGCAGCGGCGCGATCCTAAGACCCTGCTGCAGGAGTGGGCGCAGGGTTCCGGCAAACCGGCGCCGTCCTACCGCGTGATCTCGCAGACCGGCCCCGACCACGCGCCGCAGTTCGTGGTCGAGGCGCAGGTTGAGGGCTATACCGCTACCAAGGGCGAGGGCCGTTCGCGTCGCGACGCCGAGAAGGCCGCAGCCCAGGCGCTGCTCACCCAGGAAGGCGTCTAATGACCGGAGCCATCGACACCCGCGCCGGCTTCGCCGCCGTCATCGGCGCCCCCAACGCCGGCAAGTCGACCCTGGTCAACCGCCTGGTCGGCTCCAAGGTCTCCATCGTCACCCAAAAGGTGCAGACGACCCGCTTCCCGGTGCGGGGCGTGGCCATGGAAGGCCGGTCGCAGATCGTGCTTGTCGACACCCCCGGCGTGTTCTCGCCGCGCCGCCGGCTGGACCGGGCCATGGTGCGCGCCGCCTGGAACGGGGCCGAGGACGCCGACGCCGTGGTCCACCTGGTCGACGCCCGCGCCGAGATGGCGGCCGAGGACGGCGAGGCGAAGGGGGCCGACCGCCTGGCCGTGGAAGACACCCGCACGGTGATCGAGGGGCTGAAGAAGGCCGGGCTGCACGCCATCCTGGCTGTGAACAAGATCGACGGCGTCAAGCGCGAGCGCCTGCTGGCCATCACCAAGGCGCTGTTCGACAGCGGCGCCTACAACGAGGCCTTCATGATCTCGGCCACCAAGGGCGATGGGGTGGGCCACCTGAAAACCCGCCTCGCGGCGCTGATGCCGGAGGGGCCGTTTCTCTATCCGGAAGACCAGCTGGCCGATGTGCCGGCGCGGCTGCTGGCGTCGGAGCTCACGCGCGAGAAGCTGTACCTGCGGGTGCACGACGAACTGCCTTACGCAGCCCACGTCGAGACCACCGCCTACACCATGAAAAAGGACGGCTCGGCCCGGATCGAACAGACCATCTTCGTCGAACGCGAGAGCCAGAAGGGCATCGTCGTCGGCGCCGGCGGTCAGACGCTGAAATGGATCGGCCAGGCGTCGCGCGAGGAGCTGACCGAGATCCTCGGCCATCCGGTGCACCTGTTCCTGCATGTGCAGGTGCGCGAAACCTGGGCCGAGGAACGGGGCGCGTTCGAGGGCCTGGGCCTGGACTTCGATGTCTAGCTCTGGATTAACGGGCGCGGGGTTCGACCTCGACGCCTACTTCGCCCGCATCGGCTACGACGGGCCGCGCGAGCCGACGCTGGAAGTACTGAAACGCCTGCACGCCCTGCACCCGGCGGCGATCCCGTTCGAGAACATCGACGTGCTGCTGGAACGGGGCGTCGACATCGGCCTGCCGGCCATCCAGGCCAAGCTGGTGAGCGGCAAGCGCGGCGGCTACTGCTTCGAGCACAACGGCCTGTTCGGCGCGGCGCTGGACGCCTTGGGTTTCCAGACCGAGGGCCTGCTAGCGCGGGTGCTGTTTCGCCTGCCGGAAGGGCCCAGCCGCCCGCGCACACACAAGGCGCTGCGTGTCACCATCGATGGCGAAGCCTGGATGGCCGATGTGGGCTTCGGCGGCTGCGTCCTGACCACGCCGCTGCGGATCGCGCCGGGCGCTCAATCGACGCCGCAGGAGGATTTCCGCCTCGTCTTCGAGAGCGACGGCGAGATGACCCTGCAGTGTCTCGACGGTGAGTGGACCAACGTCTATCGCCTCTCGCCCCACCCGGCGGCGGACATCGACTACGAGCTGTCGAACTGGTTCACATCCACCCATCCAAAGTCGGTGTTCCGCGCTGTGCTGATGGCGGCGCGCACCACGCCGCAGGCGCGCTACACCCTGCTGCAGAACCGGTTGACGGTGCGGCCCAAGGGCGGGGAATTGCGGCGCGAGGACCTGGACGCGCAGGCGCTGGCGGAAACGCTGCGGCGGGATTTTGGCCTCGGCGTGCAGGACGACTGGAAGCCGCTGCTGGCCAAGATCGCCGCCGACGGGGTTCCCTAGATGGAGTGGGAGGACGAGGCCTTCGTCCTCGGCGCCCGCAGCCACGGCGAGACCGGGGGCGTGGTCGAACTGCTGACCCTGGAGCGCGGCCGTTTCGTCGCCCATGTCGCTGGGGCCGCCTCGCGCAAGATGAAGCCGGTGCTGCAGCCGGGATCGAAGGTGGCGGTGCGCTACCGCTCGCGCATGGCCGACCAGCTTGGCTCCGCCACCCTGGAGCCGATGGGGGAGGGGCTGTCAGCCCTGTTCGACGACCCTCTGGCCTTGGCCGGCCTGTCCGCCGCCGCCGCCGTCGCCGCCGGGGCCCTGCCGGAGCGCGAGGCGCACCCCGGCGCCTTCAACGCCTTCGAGGCCCTGACCCACGCCTTCTCCCTGACCGAGGCCTGGCCGGCGGTCTATGTGCGGTTCGAGGCCGGGCTGCTGCAGGAACTGGGGTTTGGTCTGGACCTCTCCAAATGCGCCGCCACGGGGACAATGGACGAACTGATCTACGTCAGCCCGCGCACCGGCCGGGCGGTCAGCCGCGAGGCGGGCGAGCCCTATAAGGACAAGCTGCTGGCCCTGCCGCCCTTCCTGCTGTCGGCGCAGCAACGGCTCGAGCCCGGCGACGTGGCGGCGGGCCTGGCTCTCACCGGGCACTTCCTGGAAGCCTTCGTCTTCGCCGTCCTGAACAGGCCCCTGCCGCCGGCGCGGATGTGGCTGATGGACCGGCTGGTAGCGGAGGGCAGGGGTTAGGCATTCCGCGTAAGAGCGGTGCAAAAGCGGCCACGCGCCTCAACATCCGCCCCTCGACTCTGATAGACCTCATCCCATGAACAAGCCTTTCCAGCCCGGCGACGGGGACGGCGAAGACGGCAGTGGCGGGCGGATCCTCGACGAGCCGCTGATGGAGGCGCTGTCCAAGCGCTACCTGGCCTACGCCCTGTCGACGATCAGCAGCCGCGCCCTGCCGGACGTGCGCGATGGGCTGAAACCCGTGCACCGCCGGGTGCTGTACGCCATGAACAACATGGCCCTGAACCCCCAGGCCGCCGCCCGCAAGTGCGCCAAGGTGGTCGGGGAGGTGATGGGCAACTTCCACCCACACGGCGACCAGTCGATCTACGACGCCCTGGTGCGGCTGGCGCAGGACTTCGCCCAGCGCATCCCCCTGGTCGAGGGCCAGGGCAATTTCGGCAATATCGACGGCGATAACGCCGCAGCCATGCGCTACACCGAATGCCGCATGACGCCCGCCGCCATGCTGCTGCTGGACGGCATCGACGAGGACGCGGTCGACTTCCGTCCCACCTACGACGGCCAGGACGAAGAGCCGGTGGTGCTGCCGACCGGCTTTCCCAACCTGCTGGCCAACGGCTCGTCTGGCATCGCCGTCGGCATGGCCACCTCGATCCCGCCGCACAACGCCGCCGAGCTGATCGACGCCTGTCTCATGCTGCTCAAGAGCCCCAGCGCCACGACCGCCGAACTGGTGGCACTGGTCCCCGGTCCCGACTTCCCCACCGGCGGAGAGATCGTCGAGCCCCCGGCGTCCCTGCTGGAGATGTACGAGACCGGCCGCGGCGGGGTGCGCACGCGCGCGCGCTGGACGCGCGAGGACACCGGGCGCGGGACCTATCAGATCGTCGTCACCGAGATTCCCTACCAGGTGCGAAAAGCGGACCTGGTCGAACACCTGGCCGGGCTGATCGAGGACAAGAAGGCGCCGCTGCTGGGTGACGTGCGGGACGAGAGCGCCGAGGACCTGCGGCTGGTGCTGGAGCCCAAGAGCCGCACCGTCGAGGACCAGGTGCTGATGGAGAGCCTGTTCCGGCTTTCCGATCTGGAGACCCGATTCCCGGTCAATATGAACGTGCTCGACGCGCGCGGATCGCCCGGGGTGATGGGACTCAAATCCATCCTCAAGGCCTTCCTCGATCACCGCCGTGAGGTGCTGGTCCGCCGCGCCGGTTTCCGCCTGGGGAAGATCGAGGCGCGGCTGCATATCCTCGACGGCCTGCGCATCGCCTACCTCAATCTCGACGAGGTGATCCGCATCGTCCGCTACGAGGAAGAACCCAAGGCTCGACTGATCGAGGCGTTCTCGCTTTCGGAAATCCAGGCCGACGCGATTCTGAACACCCGCCTGCGCCAGCTGGCGCGGCTGGAGGAGATGGAAATCCGCCGCGAGCACGCGCAGCTTTCCGAGGAGCGCGACGGCATCGCCGGCATGCTGGCGTCGGAGTCCGCGCAGTGGAAGCTGGTCGGCACCGGCCTGCGCCAGGTGCGCGAGGCGCTCGGCTCCAACACCAAGGTCGGCAAGCGCCGCTCGACGTTCAGCGAAGCCCCCAGCATCGACCTCGGCGACGCGCCCGAGGCCATGATCCTGCGTGAGCCGATCACGGTGGTGCTGTCGCAGAAGGGTTGGATCCGCGCCGCCAAGGGCCGCGTCGCCGATCCGAGCGAGCTGAAATACAAGGAAGGCGACAGCCAGGGCTTCATCGTTCCGGCGGAGACCACCGACAAGCTGCTGGTGTTCACCTCCGACGGCCGCATGTTCACGGTCGGCTGCGACCGCCTGCCGCCCGGGCGCGGCCACGGCGAGCCGCTGCGGCTGATGATCGACCTGGAGGACCGGGTCGATGTGGTCGACATCTTCGTCTATCGGCCGGGCGCCAAGCGCCTGCTGGCGTCGAAGGCCGGCTACGGCTTCATCATGCCCGAGGACGAGGCGGTGACGAACCGCAAGGCCGGCAAGCCGGTGCTGGCCGTCGATGGCGGCGGGGCCTTGGCCTGCCTGGAGACGCGTGGCGACCAGGTGGCGGTGCTGGGCGACAACGGCAAGGCGCTGATCTTCCCCCTGGCCGAACTGCCGGAGATGCCACGCGGCAAGGGCGTCAAGCTGCAGTCCTACCGCGAGGGGGCCTTGCGCGACGTGATGGTGTTCTCGTCGGCCGACGGCGCCGCCTGGATCGACAAGGGCGGCCGCACTATTGCCTGGCCGGATTGGGTGCAGTGGATCGGCAAGCGCGCCGCCGCCGGCCGGTTGATCCCCAAGGGCTTCCCCACATCCAAGCGGTTCAGACCGAAATGATGCGCCGTCTCGCCACCGCTCTCGGCGCGGTGCTGAGCCTCACCGCCACCGGGGCGGCCCGCGCGCAGGACCTGATCGCGCCTGTAGCGGATGTCGCCGGCTTCTCGTCCGAACGGCTCAAGGCCTTCGACGTGCTGCTGAGCAAGCAGGTCGACAGCGGAGAGATCGCCGGCGCGGTGCTGCTGCTGGCCCGGCACGGCCGGCCGGTGCTGTTCCAGGCCTATGGCAAGCGCGACCTTGGCGTGGGCGACGCCATGCCTCGCGACGCGATCTTCCGCATCCGCTCCAACACCAAGCCGGTCACCGGCGTGGCGATGATGATGCTGTACGAACAGGGGCTGTGGTCTCTGGACGATCCGGTGACCAGGTTCATCCCGGAGTTCTCTAATCTGCGCGTGGCCAACGGGACCGATCCTGAAGGCAAGCCGATCCTCGACCCTATCGCGCGCGCCCCGACCATGCGCGAGCTGATGACCCACACCGCCGGCTTCGCCTACGGCCTGGGGCCGGGCGTCCCGGCCGAGACCGGCTACTACAATTCTCGGGTGATCGCCTCCGCCAACGGCCAGGAGATGATCGACAAGATCGCCGGCCTGCCCATGATCTACCAGCCGGGGTCGCACTGGTTCTACAGCGCCTCGGTCGATATCCAGGGCTACATCGTCGAGAAGCTGTCGGGGATGCCACTGGCCCAGTTCATGGACGAGCGCATTTTCAAGCCGCTCGGCATGGCAGACACCGGCTTCTATGTGCCGCCGGAAAAGACTCCCCGCCTGGCCTCGCTGTACGACATGGACCCGGCCACCCGCCTGCTGGCGGTCCAGCCGGAGCGCGACGGCGCCGTCATCACCATTCCGCCCTCCTACGCGTCCGGCGGCGGCGGGCTGATGTCGACGGCGCAGGACTACGGCCGCTTCTGCCAGATGATCTTAGGGGAAGGCGCGCTGAACGGTGTGCGGCTGCTAAAGCCCGAGACCGTGGCCCTGATGCGCCAGAACCACTTGCCGGAGACCTTCATGGTCACCTCCAACGGCACCCGCGCCTCGCCACTGGGCATAGGCGTCGGCTACGGCTTGGACTGGGCGGTGTGGTTCGATCCGGCCGCCACCGGCTCGGCGGTCGGGCCCGGAACGGTCAGCTGGGGCGGCTCGGCCGGCACCTGGTTCTGGATCGATCCGAAAAACGACCTTTATTTTGTCGGAATGATCCAGCGACTTGGCGGGACCGGAGGGGGATTGGACGGGGCCACCCGAGCCATTACCTATCAAGCACTGGTCGACCCGACGAAATAGGAACCGCCATGAACTGGACGCTCATCATCGTCATCGCCGCCATAGCGGCGGTCCTGCTTTTCGGCGTGGGCATCTACAACCGCCTGGTGGCGCTGCGGCAGCGCTTCCAGCAGGCCTTCGCCGACATCGACGTCCAGCTTAAGCAGCGCCTGGACCTGATCCCCAACCTGGTCGAGACGGTCAAGGGCTACGCGACCCACGAGAAGGGCACGCTGCAGGCGGTCACCGCCGCCCGCGCCGCCGCCGCCAACGCGGGCTCGGTCGAGGACCGGGTCGCGGCCGAGAACATGCTGACCGGCGCCCTGCGCCAGTTGCTCGCGGTGTCGGAGGCCTATCCCGACCTCAAGGCCAACCAGAACTTCCTCAGCCTGCAGGCCGAGCTATCTGACATCGAGAACAGGCTGGCCGCTGCCCGCCGCTTCTTCAACAACGCGGTGAGCGAGTTCAACGCCGCCATCCAGCAGTTCCCCGCCGTGCTGGTCGCCGGCATCCTGGGCTTCAAGGACCAGGCCTTCTTCGACCTCGGCGAAGGCCGCGCCGCCGCCGAGGTCACGCCCTCGGTTAAGTTCTAGGGATATCATCCCATGGGGGCCGTCGGCCTTCAGACCCACATCTGGAACAACAACATCCGGTCAGCGGTGCTGCTGGCGGGCTTTCCCGTCCTGCTGCTGGGGCTGGTCTATGTCTTCACCTTCTGCCTGATCGCGGCGGGCTACCTGCCGAGCACCGGCGACGTCGTCGCCGACGCCGGGCGGATGATGCTGGGCGCCGCGCCCCTGGCCCTGATCGTCACGGGTATCTGGTTCGCCGTCGCCTGGTTCTCCAACACCGCCATCATCGACGCGGTGACCGGCGCGCATCCGGTGACGCGCAATGAAGCGCCCGAGCTCTATAACCTGCTCGAGAACTTGGCCGTTTCGCGCGGCATGCGCACGCCAAGCCTGCACATCATCGACACCCCGGCCATGAACGCCTTCGCCAGCGGCGTGCACGACAGGCAGTACGCGGTGACCGTCACCACCGGCCTGATGGCGGCACTGGACCGCGACGAGCTGGAAGCGGTGTTGGCGCACGAATTGACCCACATCATCAGCCGCGACGTGCGCACCATGGTCATCGCCTCGGTGTTCGCCGGGGTGATCACCCTGATGGCCCAAATCCTCTACCGCGCCATCGTCTGGGGCGGCATGGAGCGCGGGCGCCGCGACGACGACCGCAAGGGCGGCGGCATCTTCATCATCGTCGCCCTGGCGGCGGCTGGGATCGGCTACCTGCTGGCGGTGGTGATCCGCATGTCTCTGTCCCGCACGCGCGAGTTCGTCGCCGACGCCGGGGCGGCCGAACTGACCAAGAATCCCGACGCCATGATCCGCGCCCTGCAGAAGATATCCGGCAACGCCCAGCTGGAAGCGCCGGAGGCGGTGCAGGGCATGTTCATCGAGAACCGCGAGAACGCGGCGTTCGGCCTGTTCGAGACCCATCCGCCGATCGGCAAGCGGATCGACGCCCTGGTGCGCTACGCCGGGGGCAGGGTGGAAGCGCTCGCGCCGCCGACCTCGACCGCCTCGACCGAGGCCGGGCCCTGGGGCGCGCCGGCCGACACCACATCGAGCGGAAATCCTGGCAGCGGCCCCTGGGGCTGATCGGCGCCCGTGGCGCGGTCGCGCGTGGCGACAAGGCCCCAGCCGCCCGGACGCAGGATCTCCATCGGCGAGAACCGCGCCTTGTAGTCCATCTTCTCGCTGCCCTGCACCCAGTAGCCCAGGTAGGCGTAAGGCAGGCGCATGGTCCGCGCCTGCTGCACATGGTCGAGGATCATGAACGAGCCAAGGCTGCGTTTGGGCAGTGAGGGATTGTAGTAGCTGTAGACGAGGGAGAGGCCGTCATTCAGCACGTCGACCAAAACGCAGGCGACCAGGTCGCCCGGCCCGTGGTCGTCGGACGGGCTGCGGTATTCGATGATGTGGGTGCGGACCGAGGTATCCTCGACCATGGCCACATAGTCGGGCCACGTCATGTCGGCCATGCCGCCGGCGGCGTGACGGGTGGTCAGGTAGGCGCGCAGCAGTTCGAACTGCTCGGCCGTGGCCTCGGCCTCGACCACGTGCCGCTCGAGGTCGGCGTTGCGGGCCAGGATCCGGCGCTCCGAGCGCGAGAGGACATAGTCGTTCACCGGCAGGCGGGCCGACTGGCAGGCGCGGCAGGCCTCGCACGCCGGGCGGTAGGCGATGTTCTGCGAGCGGCGGAAACCGACCTGGGTCAGGCTGTCGTTGACCGCTGCACCGTCGGAAAGCGGCAGGTGGGCGAACACCTTGCGCTCCTCGCGTCCGGGCAGGTACGGGCAGGGGGTCGGCGCCGTGAGGAAGAACCGGAGCTTTCGCTGCGGAAGGTAGTGGGTCACGAGCGCATTGCGCCTTTCACACCGGGAGAGTCGTTCCGATCGATGAGCCGATTAACGGCCAACTCGCCGCGTCGCGCAAGCGTCCTCGCGCCGCAGGGGTCGCGCTTATAGTGAATGGTCCGGCGGAAGCACCGGCTTCTCGCGCAGCAGGATGATGGCGATGCGGCGGTTGCCGGCCAAGGTGGGGTCGTCGGGGTACAGCGGGTCGGAATTGGCCTTGCCGGCCACCTGGTAGACCCGGTCGGAAACCACGCCGGCGCTCTGCAGGATTTGACGCGCGGCGTCGGCGCGGCCGGCCGAAAGCGGCCAGTCGGCGTCGGTGCGCTTGCCGGCCAGGCTGGCGCTGGTGTGGCCGCTGATGGTGATGCGGTTGGGCAGTTGGTTGATGATCCGCGCCACGGCGCGCAGCAGGGTCTTGGCCCTATCGTTCGGCGCGACCTTGCCTTCCTGGAACATCGAGCGGCCGTCCTGGTCGACCAGCTGGATTCGCAGGCCTTCCGGCGTCTGGTCGATCAGCAGCTGTTTGGAGAGTTCAGCCAGTTCGGGCAAATCCTGCAATGCCTGGCGCAGGGACTGGGCGGCCGAGGCGAAGCTGTCCGATTCCTTCTTGGCCAGGGCCTCCCGCAGGGCGTCCTCAGACGCGCTGGCCAAGGTTTCGGTGGATTTGCCGGTCTCAACTGCGTCGGGCGATTCGGGCGCCAGCTGCTCAACCACCGAACTGGAGCCGGAGCTCTTGTCGCCGTCGTCGCCCAACGCCGTGCCGCCGAGAATGCCGCCCGAGCCGCTGGTGGTCTGGGAGACGGACGCCGGGGCGAAGTAGTCGGCGATGCCGCGCTTCTGTTCGGGGCTGGTGGTGTTGATCAGCCACATCAGCAGGAAGAAGGCCATCATGGCGGTGACGAAGTCGGCGTAGGCCACCTTCCAGGCGCCGCCATGGTGGCCGCCGCCGGAGATCTTCTTGACCTTCTTGATCAGGATCGGCGCGTCGCCCATCGCGGCCATCGAATATCGCCCTTGTCACACACGGTTAACCTTGGGAGGAAGGTCGCCGTTCAGGGTTAAGATGGTGTTGCCGCGCGGGGCGTGGCGACGTTTCGAAAGAAGGGTTTCGGGCATGAAGGTCGCCTTTATCGGGCTGGGCGTGATGGGCTATCCGATGGCCGGCCATCTGGCCGCCAAGGGCCACGAGGTCAGCGTGTTCAACCGCAGCCCGGAAAAGGCCCAGAAGTGGGCCGCCCAGCACGGCGGCCGCGCCGCCGCCACGGTGGCGGAAGCGGCGGCGGGGGCCGAACTGGTCTGTCTCTGCGTCGGCAACGACGCCGACGTGCGCGCGGTTACGCCGCAGGCGCTGGACGCCATGGCGGCGGGCGGGGTGGTGGTCGACCACACCACGGCCTCGGCGGTGGTGGCGCGCGACATGGCGGCCCTGGCGGCCAAAGGCGGGCGGTCCTTCATCGACGCCCCGGTCTCCGGCGGTCAGGCGGGGGCCGAGAACGGCCAGCTCGCCGTCATGGCCGGCGGCGACGAGGCGGCGCTCGAGCGGGTGCGCCCCGTGTTGGACGGCTATTCCAAGGTGATCACGCGCATCGGCGATTCCGGCGCGGGCCAGCTGGCCAAGATGGTCAACCAGATCTGCATCGCCGGGGTGGTGCAGGGCCTGGCCGAGGGCCTGAGCTTCGCCCAGCATGCCGGGCTCGACCCCACGCTGGTGCTCAATGCTATCAGCCAGGGCGCGGCGGGCTCATGGCAAATGAGCAACCGCTGGCCGACCATGGCGGAAGGCAAGTTCGACTTCGGCTTCGCCGTCGACTGGATGCGCAAGGACCTTGGCCTCACGCTTGATGAGGCCAAGCGCAATGGAACCCAGCTGGAAATGACCGCCATGGTCGACCGCTTCTATTCGGAGGTGCAGGCCCTGGGTGGCAATCGCTGGGACACGTCGAGCCTGCTGACGCGGCTGCCCTAGGCCCCGAGCAGCTTCGCCGCCCGTTCGGCGAAATAGGTGATGGTCCCGGCCCCGGCGCGCTTGAAGGCGGTGAGGGTTTCGAGGATGGCGCGCTCCTCGTCGATCCAGCCGTTCTGGGCCGCGGCCATCAGCATGGCGTACTCGCCGCTGACCTGGAAGGCGAAGGTCGGCATCTTGAAGGTCTCGGCCAGGCGCTGGACGATATCGAGGTAGGGCATGCCCGGCTTGACCATGATCATGTCGGCGCCCTCGGCGATATCCAACGCCACCTCGCGCAGGGCCTCGTCGCTGTTGGCCGGGTCCATCTGGTAGGTCTTCTTGTCTCCCTGGCCGGCGCTCAGCTTGGCGCTGCCGATCGCCTCGCGGTACGGGCCATAGAAGGCCGAGGCGTATTTCGCGGCATAGGACATGATCATAACATCTTGGAAATTATCGCCTTCCAAGGCTGATCTTAAGGTGCCGATGCGCCCGTCCATCATGTCGGACGGCGCCAGGATGTCGGCGCCGGCGGCCGCCTGCATCAGCCCCTGTTCGACCAGTTTCTCGATGGTCGGGTCGTTGAGGATCTTGCCGTTCTCGACCAGGCCGTCGTGGCCGTGGCTGGTGTAGGGGTCGAGCGCCACATCGCACATCACCCCGACCTCCGGGGCGGCGTCCTTCATGGCCTTCACTGCGCGGGGGATCAGGCCGTCGGGGTCGCAGGCGCCGGAGCCGGTCTCGTCTTTGCGGGCCCCGTCGACATGCGGGAAGATGGCGATGGCGGGGATGCCCAGCGCCTTGGCGCGCTTGGCGGCCGCCGCGGCTTCCTTGACCGACCAGCGGTTCACGCCGGGGAGCGAGCTCACGGGAACAAGGCCCTCGCCGTCGTGCACCACGGCCGACCAGATCAGGTCGTTGGGGGTCAGCACCGTCTCGCGCACCAGGCGGCGGGTCCAGTCGGCC
>CANJOB010000055.1 GCA_947475655.1 Caulobacterales bacterium
ACCACCGCTTCGCCGCGCGCTCGCTACAGCGCCGTGGGAGAGGCGCGCTACGCGAGCGGCGAAGCTACCGCCAAGGAGCTACACCACCACCCGGGACACGACCCGTTAAACTGACAGTACCGCCAGCTAGGTATTCCCCATTTCGCTGTGTGCGGGACACCTTCGGCCGGCCGGGCCGACGCGGTGCGCGCAATTGACGGGTTTCAACCTTGGGCGCAGCCTGCCATCCTTGCCAAGCTAACGGATCAACCAAGTCCGCGAGGTCGCGGGCACTGAAGGCTCAATCCATGCAACTGACCGTCAACGGGGCTCCCCGCGAACTGGATATCGAGCCGAACGCGCCGCTGCTCTGGGTGTTGCGCGACGAACTGGGACTGACGGGGACCAAATTCGGCTGCGGCGTCGGCCTTTGCGGGGCCTGTATGGTTCATATCGATGGGGTCGCCACGCGATCCTGCATCACCCCATTGAGCCAGGTCGCGGGGAAATCGATCACCACCATCGAGGCCCTGTCGCCGACGTCGGCCCATGCCGTCCAGCAGGCCTGGGTGGCGGAGGACGTGGTCCAGTGCGGCTATTGCCAGTCGGGCCAGATCATGGCGGCGGTCGCCCTGTTGCGCGCCACCCCGAAGCCGAGCGACGCCGACATCGACGCCAAGATGACCAATCTCTGCCGGTGCGGCACCTATCCGCGCATCAAGAAGGCGATCCATCGCGCCGCAGCGGCCCTGGCCGCGGCTGGACAGAAGGCCTAGCCATGACCAAGCACGATCTCGCCCTGTCGCGCCGCGCCTTGATCAGCGCCGCCCTTTCCGCGGCCGGCGGCCTCGCCGTCGGCGCCTTCGTTCCTGCCTTCGCGCAGGCCGCGGTCCTGGGGCCCGTTCTCTCAGGCGATGAGACTCTCGCGCCGAAGGAAATGAACGCCTTCATCGTCATCGATCCCGACAACACGGTCACGGTGCGCTTGCCGCACACTGAAATGGGACAGGGCGCGGCCACGGCGCTGTCGATGATCGTCGCCGAAGAGCTGGAATGCGACTGGACCACGGTCAAATGCGAGCACGCCTCGGCCAACCGCAACCTGCGGGACAAGGGCGTCTATCGTTCCATGACCACGGTCGGCAGCCAGGGGGTGCGGTCGTCCTACCAATATCTGCAGCAGGCCGGAGCCAGCGCGCGGGTCCGCCTGGTTCGGGCCGCCGCCACGCAGTGGAACGTCCCCATCGACCAGTGTGTCGCGGCCAATGGCGCTGTCGTCCACACCCCCACGAAACGCTCCCTCCCCTATGGCGCCCTGGCCGGCGCCGCGGCGGCCGTCAAGCTCGACGCCGAACCCGCGACCAAGACGCCGGATCAATACCGGTTGATCGGCAAGCGCACGGCCCGGTTGGACTCCGCGCCGAAGGTCAACGGATCCGCGCAGTTCGGCATTGATGTCCGCGTGCCGGGCATGGTCTACGCGGCGATAAGCATCTGCCCCGTCTTTGGCGGCAAGCTGAAGTCTGTCGACGAAACACCTGCAGTCGGCCAGCGCGGCGTGGTCGCCGTGGTCAAGCTCGATAATTCCGTCGCTGTCGTCGCCGATCGCTATTGGCGCGCCAGGGCCGCCCTGGCGCGGCTCAAGCCGGAATGGGACGTGGGAGACCGCGCCGCCGTCGATACGCCGATGCTCAAGAAGCTCTATCTCGACGCGTTGGACGGCCCCATGGCCCAGGCCGAGAACACCGGCGACGCCGCCGCCGCGCTGGCCGCGCCCGGCGCCAAGGTGGTCGAGGCGATCTATGAGGCGCCGATGCTGAGCCATTCGCCAATGGAGCCGATGAACGCCACGGTGCAGTTGTCTCCGGACCGGCTGGATGTCTGGGTCGGCACCCAGTCACCACCCAACGTCCTGCGCCAGGCGGCCGAGGCCGCGGGCATGGATCCCTCCAAGGTGTTCGTCCACAACTGCTATGTCGGCGGCGGCTTCGGCCGGCGGAACCAACATGAGGAGGTGGTCCAGGCGGTGCAGATCGCCAAGGTCGTGAACAAGCCCGTCAAGGTGGTCTGGTCGCGGGAAGAGGACATGCGCCAGGACCGTTATCGCCCGCAGGCGGCAGTGCGGTTCCGGGGCGCCCTGGCTCCGGACGGCAAGATCAACGCCATGGACGTCAAGATCGGCGTCGGCTCGCTGTTCCTTTCGCTCGGCCGCCCACTCGGGCCGGACGGCGTCGAGCCCATGGCGTTTGAGACCATGGGCTCCCCCACCAGTCCGTACGTCATCCCTCATAAACGGATCGGGATTTCGCTGAAGAACACCCACGTTCCGGTAAGCTTCTGGCGCGGTGTGGGCGGCTCGCAGAACTGCTTTTTCATGGAGAGCTTCATCGACGAGATGGCGCATGCCGCCGGCAAGGATCCGTGGGAATTCCGCCGCGCCATGGCCACGCGCCCCGACATGATCGGCGTGCTCGACGTGATGAAGGACAAGGGCCGCTGGGGTCAGCGGATGGGGCCGGGACAGGGCCGCGGCATGGCGATCTGCGAAACCTATGGCAGTGTGAGCGGCCAGGTCGTCGAGGTCACGGTGTCACCGGACGGCAAGCTGAAGGTCGACCGGGTGGTCTGCGTCGTCGATTGCTATCATGTGGTCAATCCCACCACCGTCGAGCAGCAGTGCGAAGGCGGCGCGATCATGGCCCTGACCGCGGCGCTCTACGGCGAAATCACCATCAGGAACGGCGCCACCGTCCAGAACAATTTCACCAATTATCGCCTGCTCAACATGGCCGAGACGCCCAAGATCGAGGTCTATCTTCCCGCCTCGGGCGGTCCCAAATGGGGCGGGATCGGCGAACCGTCCGTTCCGCCGCTCGCGCCGGCGCTCTGCAACGCGATCTTCGCGGCGACCGGCATTCGCGTGCGCAGCTTGCCGCTCAAGAACGTCGATCTCAAAAAGGCGTAAGGTTGGCGCCTCGGCAAGCCAGATGAACCAGCCCATCCGCTCAACGCCGACGGACAAGGCCTGGCCGGATTGGCCGATGACCGGGCTCACCGCCGACATCGTCCCGTCGCTGCAGGCCATGCTGCAGTTCGGCCCCGTGGCGCTGGCGACGGTCGTTTCCGTGACGCCGTCGGGTCCGCGGCCGGTGGGAACCCAGATGGTGGTCGGCGCCCTCGGTATCGAAGGATTCTTGTCCGGCGGTTGTGTCGAGGCCGATGTCGCCGGCCACGCCGCGGCATGCCTTGAGGACGGAGAACCGCGGCAATTGGTCTATGGCGAAGGCGGACCATGGCCGGACATCCGTCTGGCCTGCGGCGCGCGCCTGGAGGTTCTGGTCGAACGCATAGTACCCGGCGACGCCGCCGCCCAGCGCCTGTTCGAGCTGCGGCGCGGACGTCGGCTTGCCTACTGGACCAGCGACGGCGTTCGGCGCAGCTGCGATGAAACCGCCGCCGAAACGGCCGGAGGCTTTGTCACTGTCGTGTATGAGCCACCGCCGCGATTGGCTGTGTTGGGCGGCGACCCCGTCAGCCTGGCCCTTTGCGCCATGGCCGTGCAGGCCGGGTTCGAAACCCTGCTGGTGCGCCCACACGGGCCGCGCCGGCCACCGCCGATCGCGGGTGTCGCCTATGACCACGCCAGCCCGGCACAAGCGCTCGCCGCCTTTGGCCTCGACCGCTGGACCGCCGTGGCGGCCTGCAGCCACGATGACGAGATCGACCATGAAACCCTGATGGCGGCCCTCTCTTCGGAGGCCGGCTATGTCGGCGTGCTTGGCGCCAAATCTCGCGTGGGCGCGCGGATCGAGAGGCTGAGGTCAGCAGGCCTTGATGAGCCTGCCCTGGCGCGTCTGCGTGGTCCGATCGGCCTGGACCTTGGCGGCAAGGCCCCATTCGAAATCGCCCTTTCCGTTCTGGCTGACGTGACAGCCCATCGCTTTGGGCGAGCGCCGCAGTTTCAATGACCGCGAAGGTCGGCGCCGTTGTGCTCGCCGCCGGGCAGGCTCGACGGTTCGGCGGCGACAAGCTGCTCGCGATTTGGCGGGGACAGCCGCTGGTGGTTTGGGCGATCAGGACGGCGCTGGGCGCCTCCGAAGGGCCGGTCATCGTCGTGGTGGACGATCCTGCCGGCGCGGTGGCCGCCCTAACGGCCGACTGGCGTGAACCGCGGTTGACCGTCGTCGAAGCGGCCGATCATGCGCTGGGCCTGGCGCATTCCCTCCGCGCCGGGCTCGCCGCCCTGCCTGAGACGGTGGACGGCGCGCTCATTTTCCTTGGCGACATGCCTCGTATTCCGCCCGCCATGGGACCCGTTCTGATCCGCGCCCTGACAGACGGCAAACTGGCCGTCGCGCCGATGTTCAAGGGCCGGCGTGGACATCCGGTGCTCGTCGTCAGGGGTCTGTTTCCAGACATCGACCGGCTTGAGGGCGATAGCGGGGCGGGGAAGCTGCTCGGCGCCCTGGGTTCCGCGGTAGCGCTGGTGGAGTCTGACGACGACGGCATTCTGTTCGATGTGGACACGCCGGCCGACCTCGCGGCCCTGTCTGATTCTAAGCGTCCAGGCTGACCGCCTGGCTCAGCCCTTCAGGATAGCCGGGTCTATCGGCAGCGAGCGGATACGTTTCCCCGTCGCGGCGAAGACCGCGTTGCACAGGGCCGGCGGGATAGGCGGCAAGGCAGGTTCGCCAAGGCCCGTCGGCGGATTGTCCGTAATCAGGAAATGCACATCCACGGGTGGCGCATCGGCCATGCGCATGAGCGGGAAATTACCGAAGTTCGTCTGTTTGGTCCGGCCGTTCTCGAAGGTGATCGCCTGGCCCAGCGCCTGGGCGAGCCCATCCAGAACCGCGCCCTGAACCTGATGGACGGCGCCGCTCGGATTGATGATCTGCGAGCCCACATCGCCAACCGCCCACACCTTGAGCGGCGTGACCTTCCCGTCGTCATCGACGCTCACCTCGACGACGGCGGCGAAATAGCCCTGATGCGAGAACCATTGGGCGATACCCATGCCGGTCCGCGCCGGCAGCCTGCGTTGACCCCAGCCGGCGCGCTGAGCGACGGCGGTGAGGACACCGCGCATCCGGCCGGTGTCGAAGCCTCCTCGGCCCACCTCGCCGTAGAGCTTGGGATCGCCCAGGATCGAAAGCTGGAAGGCCAAGGGGTCCTGGCGCGACGTCGTCGCCACCTCGTCGATGAACGACTGAAACGCAAAGGCGAGCGCGTTCGAGCGCGGGGCCCGCAAGGGCCCGGTTGGCATGCCAAAGGGGATCAGGGAATAGCCGACATCGAAGTTCGATATGAGCCGCGCCGGAAACTCGTTGACGCCAAGGTCGGCGGCGGCGGCGAACTGTCCGTTGGCGCCATAGGAAATGAAGTGGTTTTTCCAGGCGACCAGCTTTCCGGAAGTGTCCAGCCCGGCCTTGAGCACATGGGCGCCGCCCGGCCGGTAAAAGTCGTGCTGCATGTCGTCTTCGCGGGTCCAGAGCAGCTTGACCGGCATGCCGGCGCGCCGCGCCACCGCCGCCGCCTCGACCATGTAGTCATTGGACAGGCGCCGGCCAAAGCCGCCGCCGCAACGCATCAGGTGCACCGTGATATCCCCCAGCGCCACGCCGAGAGTCTGGGCGACCCGCTGGCGGCCCGGTTCTGGATTTTGGGTCGGGGCCCAGATCTCGACCTTGCCGTCCTTCCACGCCGCCGTGGTGTTCTGCGGCTCGAGCGGCGCATGGGCGATGAAGGGATAGCTGTAGGTGGCCTCGACCAACCTCGCCGCGCCCGCCAGGGCGGCGTTGGCATCGCCGTCCTTACGCAGGCTGTGCTGCGGCGCGCCGGCGGCCAGAGCGGTGGTCTGGCGCGCGAAGCCTTCCGAACTCATGGCGCCGGTCGCGCCCTCGTCCCATTCCACCTTCAGGAAGCGCCGCGCGCGGTTGGCCTGCCACCAGCTGTCGCCGATGATCGCCACCCCTGAAACCAGACTCCCGAAGTCCTTGCCGCCTTCCAGGATGAACGCATCGCGCACGCCCGGCAGGCGCTTGATCTCGTCCAGATTAGCGCTCTTGCATGCCCCGGCGAAGACCGGACACTTGTGGAACACCGCGTACTTCATTCCCGGCACTTCGACGTCGATGCCGAAGATCGGCTGGCCCGTCACCACCGCGGCGCTGTCGACGTTGCGGATCGGCTTGCCGATGATGCGAAACGTGCTCGGGTCTTTCAGCCGCATCGTTTCCGGCCGCGGCGCGGCGACCGTGGCGGCTTTCTCGGCCAGCTGGCCATAGGTCAGAACCCGCCCGGTCGGCATGTGGCGCACCTGGCTGGCCGCGGTTGTGCATTCCGCCTCCGGCACAAGCCAGGTCCCGGCCGCCGCGGTGATCAGCATCGCCCTGCCGGCGGCGCCCACCTGGCGCATGGGAAGCCAGTTCATCGGCGTGGCGGTGGAGCCGCCGGCGCGCTGTGCGAAGTACAGGTCTGTGTTGAGATCGGCCTGAACGACGCGGACGTCCTCCCACGCTACATCGAGCTCTTCGGCGATCAGCATGGGCAGCATGGTCTTGATGCCCTGGCCGCATTCGGTGTTCTTAGCGGTGATGGTGACGGCGCCGTCGGGCGCGATCTTCACATAGGCGCCGACCTGCAGCGGAGGCATGACCTGTCCCCCCTGGGCGTCGGCCGGGAGGGTGAAGCTCGCGTCCAGCAGCAGGCCGCCGCCGACCGCGAGGCTTGCGCTGAGAAACCCGCGGCGGGAAAGGCGATGGGCGGAGCGTTGAAGGGCTTGCATGGTCAAACCCCTGCGGCTTCGGCCGGCAGGCCAGCGGCCTTCCGGATGGCCGCGCGAATGCGGGCGTAGGTGGCGCAACGACAGAGGTTGCCGTTCATGGCCTGGGTGATCTGCGCTTCGGTCGGTTTGGGGGTGCGCGTCAACAAGGCGGTCGCCGACATGATCTGTCCGGCCTGGCAGTAGCCGCACTGCATCACGTCGACCTCCATCCAGGCCTCCTGCACGCGCTTGCCGACCTCGGACGCCCCGATGCCCTCGATGGTGGTGACGGCCCGCGCGCCGACACCGGATATCGGAATGGAACAGGACCGAACCGGCGCGCCGTCGAGGTGCACTGTGCAGGCGCCGCAAAATGTGGCCCCGCAGCCGAACTTGGCGCCTTTCATGTTCAGCTCATCGCGGAGCACCCAGAGCAGGGGCGTGTCTGCCTCGGCCTCGACCGTGCGTTGGCGACCGTTCACCTTGATGCTGAAGGCCATCTTCCCTCCCAGTCTGGCCACCCGCGCGCCAAACCCGGCTAATCTAACACGAGCCTGGCGACGGTCCCACTCATCTGGCCGCACCAGCCAGGCCATTCAATCAGAAGACCCCCGGGAACGCCATGCGAGCGATAACTTTGAAGCATCGCTTCACATCAACAAACTAATACTTCGGCCGCTGGAACGTGCTTAGTGGATTATTGGTTTGGAGGACCTATGAGCCATTCACGCACGGCTGCCTCGAGCATTCTAGCTACCCTCATTTCAGCCGCGTTGACCGCGTGTTGCGTTGCCGCAGCCAGCGCCGTTCGGGCCCAGGCTCCGGGCGCCGCTTCGCCGCCCACCTCCACCGACACTTTCGATGCCCAGGTGGCGCGAGGCCAAGATGAGTATCTGAACGCCTGCGCAGCCTGCCATTCCAGCGACTTAAGCGGCGGTGAGATCGGCCCGCCGCTCCTTGGACGGCTTTTCAATGCAAAATGGAAGGATAAGTCGGCGAAGGAACTCTACGAGCTCACGCGGGACACCATGCCGCAAGGCGCGCCCAATACCCTCACGACCGCAGCGTACATAGACATCGTCGCGTTGATGATCAAGTCCAACGAGTACAAGGTTTCCGCACCCGTGACAGAAGAAAACGCGGGCGGCGTTGTCCTCGCGCCTTAATACAGATCAGCCGTTCGGGGATGTGCTTGTCACGCGAGAACTATCGCGAACTAAATAGTCTGGCGTTCAGCTAGGAAACTAAAAAATCAGCGGCATAAAGCTGCGCTAAGGGAGAGACACGAGCATGCCTACCAGGAAATCGGCGCTTCTGTGCGCGGCGAGCGTGGCTGTGACCGTTATGTTCGCTGGGGCGCCCGGCTACGCGCAGACCGGGGCGGAGTGGCCGAGCTTTGGCGGCAATCAGCTTGGAACCCAGTATTCAACGCTCACCCAGATAAACACAAAGAACGCAGCCAATCTTAAGCGGGCGTGGACCATCAAGGCCGCCGGCTCGACGCCGATTTTCGTCAACAACACCCTGTATAGCTGCGTCGAGGGCATAGGCATCGCCTACGACCCCGAAACGGGGGCCGAACGTTGGAAGGCCGACCCCACCGCGCCCGGCCCCGACGGAAAGCCGGTCAGCCCGAGGCGCGGTAAGGACCGGTGCCGGACGATCGTGTATTGGCAGTCAAAGACTCCGGTCGCCGGAGCCCCCTGTCAGAAGCGCATCTTCTGGGGTGACGAAAGCAACAAGTTCTACGCTGCGGACGCAAATACCGGCCAGTTCTGCCGCGACTTCGGCACCGCCAAGGGCCATCCCGGTTACGTCACCCATCTGGACTACGACAACCTTGGTCAGGGTGTGAACCGATCCGGCACTCCGGTCATCGCCGGCGATCTGATGGTTGGCGGCCTCTATACAAGTGACGCAGGCATCAACCCCGCCGATGGATTTGTTCGGGCTTTCGATGTGCGGACCGGGGAGATGAAATGGGAATTCGATCCGATTCTCCCTGAGTATCGCAACCGCGCCGGCGCCGGCAACATCTGGTCGACGCTGAGCGCGGATGCGGCGCGCGGCCTGGTCTTCATCGGCACGACGTCGCTCAGCAACGACTACTACGGAGGCTCACGCACCTTCGATGATCCCCTTTCCGACGCCGTCGTCGCCTTGAGCATGCAGACGGGGAAGGTCGTCTGGTCTCGTCAACTCGTCCATCACGACCTGTGGGACTACGACATTCCTTCGCATCCGATGCTGGCGACGATCACGAAGGGAGGCAAAAAGCTGGACGTTGTGATCCAGCACACCAAGCAAGGTTACGTCTTCGTCTTCGATCGTGCGACCGGCAAGGACGTCTATCCGACCATTGAGAAGCCGGTCCCGAAGACGACCGTTCCCGGTGACGTCAGCTCGCCAACCCAGCCCACCACCGCGATGGAATACGGGTTGACCAAGCTCAACCGCGACGACGTTTTCGGCATCAACGCCGAGGACAGAGCGGCCTGTCTCAAGGATTTCGACGCCGCGACCAACGGCAAGTTTCTGCCGACCTCGGCGGAGAAGCCCAACATCATCTATCCCGCGAACGGCGGCGGCAGCAACATCGGTTCGGCGTCCTACGACCCCCAGACCAACCTGCTGCTCGTCCGCTATCGCAATACCGCGGACTTTGTGGAGCTGAGGAAACCGCCGGCCGGGTCCAACAACCCCCACGCCTATTTCGGAATTTTCAGGCGCTGGGTTTCGCCTCTGGGCGTCCCTTGCACGCCGCCGCCGTGGACTGAGCTGGCGGCGTTCGACATGGGCACGGGAAAGCGCGCTTGGACCCGGCCTTGGGGCCAGATGGTCGAGGCCAAGGGTAAGCCGTTGCTGGGCAAGGAGGAATGGGGAACACCCTGGAGCACCAGCGGCCCCGTCATCACGGCGGGCGGGATAGCCTTTATCGGCGCGTCGGAAGACTCGTACTTCAGTGCTGTCGACGTCAAGACCGGCAAGACCATCTGGCGCGAAAAGCAGGAACTGGCCCCGTTCGCCGTGCCGATGACCTACATGCACAAAGGCAAACAGTACGTCGCCGTGGCCGCGAGCGGCTGGGCGGCTATGGGCCAGACCGTGGGCGACATCGTCGCCTATTCGCTCGGAAAATAACACGCCAAGAACGGCGGAGCCGCCCTCTGGCGGCTCCGCCAAGGTTCACTCAGGGGAGGTACCAGCATGCCTATGAAAAAATCGGCGCTTCTGTGCGCGGCGAGTACTGCCTTGAGCGTCATGTTCGCCGGGACGGTCGGCTATGCGCAAGCCGGGCCCGAATGGCCGAGCTATGGCGGCGATGAGCTGGGAATCCAATATTCAACGCTCACGCAGATAAACACGACAAATGCGGCCAACCTCAAACTGGCTTGGACCATCAAGGCGCCGGGCTCGACGCCGATTTTCGCCAACAACACCCTGTACAGCTGCGTCTTCGGCGCGGCTGTAGCGTACGATCCCGCAAACGCGGCGGAACGTTGGAAGGCCGATCCTTCCGCGCCCGGCGCGGACGGAAAGCCGCTCAGCCCGAGGAAGGGTGGAAGCCGGTGCCGTTCGATCGTGTACTGGCAGTCCAAGGCGCCGGTTAAGGGAGCACCCTGCCAGAAGCGCATCCTCTGGGGCGACTCCAGCGGCAACTTCTATGCGGCGGACGCGGACACCGGACTGTTCTGCCGTGACTTCGGGGCCGCCAAGGGCCATCCCGGCTATGTCACCCACATGGACTACAACAACCGTGGCGACGGCGTGAGGGGCGCGGGCACGCCCGTCATCACCGGCGATCTCATGGTGGGCGGCCTCTTCACGGGTGAAGGCGCTGCTGACGTCGCCGACGGATTTGTCCGGGCCTTTGATGTGCGGACCGGGGACATGAAATGGGAATTCTCCCCCATTCCCGAAGACCAGAGCAGCAAGGTCGGCGCCGCCAACATCTGGTCGACGCTCAGCGCGGACACCAAGCGCGGCCTCGTCTTTATTGGCACGACGTCCCTCAACAACGACTGGTACGGCGGCCTGCGCACCTTCAACGACACCCTGTCAGACGCTCTCATCGCCTTGAACGCGAAGACGGGAAAGATCGTCTGGTCCCGTCAGCTGGTGCACCACGACCTGTGGGATTTTGACATTCCCTCGCATGCGATGCTGGCGACGATCACCAAAGGCGGCAAGAAGCTGGATGTCGCCATCCAGCACACGAAGCAAGGCTTCATCTTTGTCTTCGATCGCGCGACCGGCAAGGACGTGTATCCGACCATTGAGCGGCCGGTCCCGAAATCGACCGTTCCTGGCGAGGACAGTTCTCCAACCCAACCCACCACCGCGATGGAATACGGGGTCATCAAGGTGACCCGCGACAACGTCTTCGGCATCAACGCCGAGGAGAAGGCGGCCTGTCTCAAGGAGTTCGACGCCGCGACCTACGGCGAAAAATTCACGCCCATAACGACCGACAAGCCGCACGTTCAAATTCCCGCCAATGGCGGGGGGAGCAACATCGGTTCGGCTGCGTACGACCCCAAAACCAATCTTCTGCTCATCCGCCATCGGACGACCGCCGACTATGTGGAGCTGAGAAAAACTCCGCCCGGGTCTACGAACAAGAATCCCTATGTCGGGATCTGGCGGCAATGGCTTTCGCCCATGGGCATCCCCTGCACACCGCCGCCGTGGAATTTGCTCACCGCTTTCGACATGGGCACAGGCAAGCAGGTCTGGAGCCGGCCTTGGGGCATAATGGTCGAGGCCAAGGATAAGCCAGTGGCGGGTAAAGAGGAGTGGGGATCCAACTATGGCGCCCGCGGCCCCATAGTCACGGCAGGCGGCGTAGGCTTTCTTGGCGCGGCGGAAGATCCCTACTTCAATGTCGTCGACATCAAAACCGGCAAGGTCCTCTGGAAAGACGCGCAGGAAATGCACGTCATGGCGGCGCCGATGACCTACATGTACAAGGGCAAGCAGTACGCCGCCATCGCCGTGAATGGCCGCAACGGCGATACCGTGGGCACCGTCGTCGCCTATTCGCTCCCGTAATGAAAGACTTCGACGGTGGTGGCGCCGCCGCCTGAGCGACGCCGCCGCCGCTCCGATGATCGACGCGCGAAGGCGTGCTGCTGTCGACATCTGCCGATCATGCGCATGTCGCCGCGCAAACCGGAGGAACTGGAATTGTTGTCCAAGCGCAATCTGTTGGCGTCGATGTCTGTCGCGGCCCTCGCCGCAGCAATTGCGATTGGCGCTCCCGCCAAGGTTTGGGCGCAGACGGCGCCGGACGATGGGGCGGCGGCTTTCGACGCCGTCATTGTCACGGCCCGCAAGCGCGCTGAGCTTGCACAGACGGTGCCCATCTCGATCAGCGCCTACGACGAAGCGGCCGTCAAACGGCTGAATATCGAAACAATCCAGGACCTGCGCTTCAGCGCCCCGTCCGTCTATGTCGCGCAATCCACCTTCCGCACCGACACGCTCAATGTGACAATCCGCGGCCAGCGCAACTTCGAAGCCACCGGCCTGCAGTTCGACACGGCCAGCGCCGTCTATGTCGATGGCGTCTACTACGCCCGCCCCGTCGGCCTGAACGGCGCGTTGTTCGACATCGACACCGTTCAGGTGCTTAAGGGCCCGCAAGGCACGCTGGTCGGCCGCAACACCACCGGCGGCGCGATCCTGTACGAGACCCGCCGGCCCACCGATACCTTCGGCGGCGCTCTGAGCGCCACGGTCGGCTCCTACGGCCGTCACGAGGCCGAGGGTACGCTGAATGTGCCGATCACCGACAAGCTGGCTTTCCGCGCCGCCGCGGCCTGGGGCGAGGTCGACGGCTACATCGCCAACCACTATTTCGACCCGGCCACGGGCTACGCCAACAACACCGCCGCGCAAGGTTCGCGCAAGATCGCCGGCCTGTTCTCGCTGCAATGGAAGCCGGACGACACCCTGACCGTGCTGCTGCGCGCCAGTGTCTCGGCCTTCCACAGCACCGGCACGGCCTATGCCGACATCGGCGCCTTCGAGGGCACTGTGCTGGCCCCAGCCAATCGGCCGTCGATCTGCAATATTCCCGGCACTTGCACGCCGTTTACCGACCTGCTGGGTCACGCGATCACGCCCTACTATTCGGACTTCAACACGCGCACGGTCAGCACCGCGCCGACGGCCTACAACGCGCTGATCAACTCGGTGAACCGGGTCAAGGCGCGCGGCTTCTGGACCACCGAACAGGCGCTGACCAATTACAATGTCGGCCACTACCAGACCTATTCGGGCGCGGTGGAAAAAAGCTTCAGCAGCACGCTGAGCGCCAAACTGACCACGGCCTACCGAACCTGGGACACCACCGGCATCGCCTCGAGCCGCGGCCTGCCCTACGCCACCAACATCTTCCTCTACGGCACGCCGAACTATAGGTCGTACCAGAGCGAACTGACGCTGAACGGCTCCAGCTTCGGCCGGAAACTCGACTGGACCGCCGGCCTGTTCTACTTTCGCGAGAGCAGCCCCAACGACGGCGATCAGCTCTATCTGTTCCTGCCCAGCGGCAACACGCCGTTCGCCGCCGCCGGCCGCCAGATCACCTATACCGACTCCACCCGCAACGACGCCGAGAACATCTCCTACGCCGCCTACGCCCAGGGCACCTACCGCTTGACCGACGCCACGCGCGTCACCGCCGGCCTGCGCTACACGGTCGATGAGCGGTACGCCCTGCTGGCGACCCAGACCATCCGCACGCCCTCGACGGCGGCGACCACGGCCACTGTGCGCAACGGCGTGTTCGATCCGGCCAGCTATGCGCTCTACGGGATCACCTACGCAGGCCAGACCCGCGCCTGCGCCCTGATTAATACCGCCGGCGTGCTGCTGCCGTTGTCGGAGTGTTCGGTCGAGGTCGAGCGCACCTTCAGGAAGCCGACCTGGACCCTGGCCATCGACCACGACCTGGCCCCCGGCGTCCTGGTCTATGCGACGGCGCGGTCGGGCTACCGCTCAGGCGCCATCAACAGCGCCGCGCTCAATCCGGCTGTCACCGTGGCCCGGCCCGAAGAGGTCCAGGACTACGAAGTCGGGATCAAGTCGGACTGGAATCTGGCCAGCATGCCGGTGCGGTCCAATCTCTCAGCCTATTTCACCGACTACAAGAACATCCAGATTCAGACCACGCTGCCGGCCGTGACCATCGCCACGGGCCCGGGCGGCGTACCCTGCACCCAGGCGATCTACAACGCCAATCAGTGCGTCGGCGCAAGCAATGACAACGTCACGATCAACGCCCGCAAGGCGCGCATCAGGGGCGCCGAGTGGGAACTGATGATCAAGCCAGCGAGGGGCCTGACCCTGAGCGCGGCAGGCAGCTATCTCCACGCCATCTACACCGACTACACCTTCACCCCGCCGGCCGGTTATCTGCTGCCGACAGGCGCGACCAATCTGTCGGGCACGCCCTTCCCCCTGCCCAGGTGGCAGGCCAGTTATGGCGCCAGCTACACCCTGCCGTTCAAGGAGGCCGCCGGCCTGACCTTCGACGAGGTGACGCTGAGCGCCCGCGCCTACTGGCAGGCCAACAACGAGGCCGACACCCGTCCCTACCACCCCAGCCAGCTGACCAGCGACTACACCCTGGTCAACCTGCGCCTGGACATGTCCAACATCGGCGGCAGCAAGGTCAATCTCGCGGCCTTCATCACTAACGCCACCAACAATCGCGTCTGCCAGCCGGAATCGGCGGGCGTGCTCGGCTCGTCGCCGCAGGGCACCTTCGGCGTGATCGGAGCCAGCGGCGTGGTGCAGTGCCTGCCCCTGCCGCCCCGGATGGTCGGCACGACACTGTCTTACCGCTTCTAGGGCCGTTGCTCAGACAACGCCCGTTGCTGCAAGGCGAGGCTTGCCGTGTAAGCCTTTTCGGCCTCTATTTTCGGCTGGGGTCCAGCGACTTGCCCCGGAAAGACGCCGCAGCGCGTCGTTGTGAGAGAAATGGGGAGACCTATGGATTGGATTCACGGGACTGTCAGCAAAAGCACGTTCCCCGCCTTGGGGGCCGTGGCGCTCGCCTTGTTCGCCGGGACCGGCCCGGCGGCGGCTCAGCCCGCCGCCGCGGCCAGTATCCTCACCCAGCCCCAGGTCGACGTCGGAAAGGCGATCGTTCTTCCAGACGTGGTCTATTCCCGGCCGCAGGGCTTTCGCCCGCTGAAGCTCGACATCTACAAGCCTAAGGGCGCGACCGGACCTCGGCCCGTGGTGGTCTGGTTCCATGGCGGCGGCTGGGCTGCCGGCGATGCCCGCGGCGGTCCGTTCGGCGGCACGGACGGCCCGGCCTTCTTCGCCGAACTGGCCGGGCGGGGTTACGTGGTCGCCTCAGCTTCCTACCGCTTCGTGCGCGAGGCCAAGTTCCCGGCCCAGGTCGAAGACGCCCGTGCGGCGGTTCGCTACCTGCGCGCCAACGCTGCGCACTACGGGATCGACCCGACCCAGGTCTTCGCCGCCGGCGGCTCGGCCGGGGGCTATCTCTCCACCATGCTGGGCCTGGCTTGCGGCGACGCCAGCTTCGATCCGCCGGCTCGTCCCGGCGCCAACGGCGCTGTTCCGCCCCCGCCGCCCGCCGGATCTGAGTGCGTGCAGGGCGTGGTCGACGCCTACCCGGTGACCGAACTCCTTTCGCTGGCCCAGTTCAAGAACCCCAACGGCCCGCCTTACGCCTCCGCCGAGGGGATCTTGGGGACCTTTCTCGGCTGCGCCCCCGCCGCCTGCCCGCCCGCCTCGCAGCAGCGGTTCGGGGTGATGCAGAGGATCTCGGCCACCTCGCCGCCGTTCCTCATCCTGCACGGCGATACCGACGTCACGGTGCCGGTCGATGAGAGCCGCAAATTCGATGCGGCCTTGAAGGCCAAGGGTGTGTCCTCGCAGCTTATCGTCGTGCCTGGCTACGCCCACACCTTCCCGCAAGCGCCGCCGGAACTGAGAGCAAACCTCACCCAGCAGATCGGGACTTGGCTCGACGCGCATTCGCGCCGCTGACGCGATGAACCGGGACCAACGTCGCGGCTTCGGCTGCGGCGTTGGTATCCCGCGGTTCGCCTCGGGACCGGAGTTGGCGAAATGAAAGTTGCCGCTGCCATTATCTGCGTTCTCACGCTGCTGAGCGGCGTGGCGCGGGCGGCCCCTGCCGCCGCGCCGTTGCTCGAGCTGAAAGCACAGTCCGTATCCTGGGGGTTGGTCATGCCGATCCCGCCTGTGGCCAACCTCGTCGTCGGCACGGTCGATAAATCGAAGCTCGACCAGTGTGTGCGCGATCAGCGCCTGCAGCCGCGCGCCTATCGCGGCCTCCTGCTCTCCTGGGCCTATCCGTCCAGCCCCGGCCACCAGCTGCACGTGGTGCGGGCGTCCGAGAAATACTGCGGCCTCTTCTACGGGGCCCGCGACTTCAACTACTACCTGATCGACGAGCACCGCAGCGGCGGGCGATCGAGCTTCAGGCTGTTGTTGGCGAACCGCGGAGACCGTCTGGCGGTCCTGCCGGCGGTGACGAACGGCTTCAATGAGATCGAGACCGCGGGCTGCAATGCCGGCGGATGCCGTATCGCGCGCATGGCGTTCGATGGGCGGCGGTATCGCCCTGTTCAGTGCGACGAGAGCGTGATCCGGGGCAAGACCGAAGTCAGACAGCCACGGCGCTGCGGATCGGACACCTTTCCGGACGACCAGCCCCCCGCTCCAACGTCTCGGCCAAGGCGCTAGGCGGGGGCCAGGCTCATTGCATCGGAGAGAAGGCGGCCGGCATCATGAGCTTGTTCTCCTGCCGCAGGATCTCATAGCCTGGACCGCCCTCCGCCTCATCGAGTTTGAAAGGCGGCCAGAGCTTCTTGCTCATTTCCTTTCGGATCGTATCGCGCTCGTCCAACGAGGCGTACGGCCACAGGTGCGTCAAGGTGTTGAGGACGCCGATCTCCGTCTCCAGGATCACCGCGACCGGG